>JAYVNN010000376.1:0-3505 GCA_043758435.1 Chthoniobacter sp. | reverse complement strand
GATCGGTGAGGGCTTCGTGGAGGGCGGTGCCGAGTTCGTAGAAGGTGTGGTCGAAGCCGAGTTGGGCGTAGGTCTCAATGTTTTCGCGCATGGCGGCGGTGAGGGTGCGGAAGAGTTCGCGGTCGTGGGCGGCGGGGGTGTCCGTGTCGGCTGGGTGGTCGTAGGTGTACTGGCAGGCGGCGAGGTCTTGGGAGTGGTGGCGGCGGCAGGATTGCGGGCGGACGTCGTAGATGCTGCAGCGGCTGTTTTCGAGGAGCGGGCAGGTGTGGTTTTGGGTGGCGTGCTCGAAGGGGGTGAGCGGGCGCACTTTCTCCACATGGGCGGCGAGGCGCTGGAGGACGCGGGCGTTTTCCTCCGCGGAGAAATGACGGCGGAGGTGGTGGACGATGGGGAAGATTTCGTGCGCGAAGACATCGACGCGCAGGGAGCAGCAGATGGAGCAGCCGGCACCGCAGGCGAGCGAGAGGCTTTTGCGCGCGATGATCCTGGCGTTCAGCTCGTCGAAGGCGGTGTGGACGAGCTGGGCGGCGCGGTCGAAGTCGTCGGGCGTGAGGGCGCGGGCGAGGTCGTCGAGGAGCTGCTGGATGGGGTAGTCAGGCATCGGCGGGCGGGTGGGGTTGGAGGGCGATGAGGACATTGGCCAGCGTGATGAGGGAGCCGCCGAGGAGCAGGTGGGGCGTGGCGCGCTCGCTGGCGTAGTCGATTTCCAAAAAGCGCGCGAGGAGGACGGGGAGGAAAAGGGCGAAGAGGGTGGCGAAAAGCGGCTCGGTGCAATAGACGATGCCGGCGGTGGTGGGATCGACGCGGGGTTGCCAGCGGTTCATCATCAGGAAGGCGAAGACGGAGCAGGTGAGGGTGAGGGCGAGGAGGGTGGCGGCGAGGGGAAAGGTGCGGACGAGGATGAGCGCGTCGCCGGCGTGCTGCGCGTGGGTGGCGACGATGGGGGAGAGCATGGCCGCGATGGTGAGAAACATGACGAGGGTGACGCGACCGGTGTGGTTGCCGTAAAAGGCGGGGCGGCCGAGCCAGAGGATTTGGCCGGTGAAAAAGACGGTGCCGAGCAGCGTCTCCATCTCGCCGCGCCCGAGGCGGAGCGTGCGCCAGTCGAGCCGCGCGAGCACGGCCACGCCGGCGACCACGAGGGCGATGCAGAGGAGGGTGTAGGGCGAGGGCGCGCGCCGGGTGCGGAGGGCGATGACGAGGGGCACGAGCACGGAGGCGAATTGCGTGAGAAAGGCCGAGGTGCTGGCGGCGGTGAAGGCGAGGCCATCGGCCTGCAGGAGCATGCCGAAGCCGCCGCAGACGCCGAGGCCGAGACCCTGCCGCCACTCACTGGCGCGCATCTGCGCAAAGGCGCGCGGGTGCGCGAGCCAGAGGAGGAGCGCGCCGAGGCCGAAGCGGGTGGCGATCATCAGCGAGGAAAAAAACCACGGGTCGCGCCCCGGCAGCGCGTGGCCGGCGGCGTCGAGCAGTGCTTTTCCGCCGGGAAAGCTCAGCCCCCACGCGGCGGTGGTGAGGATGAGCATGAGGATGGCGAGGCGGCGCGGGGCGGGCATGGGCGGGGGAGCGTGGCACGGGGTCGGCGCCGTTGTATATCGCCAAGCGCGACGTGAAGAGGGTTGCTCCGGGCGCGGCGCGTCTGCTTCGCTGCGGCATGTCCCACATCGCAGTCATCGGCGGCGGCCCGGCGGGTTTGCGCGCGGCGGAAATCGCCGCGGCGGGGGGCGCGCGGGTCACGCTTTTCGAGGCGAAGGCGTCGGTGGGACGGAAGTTTCTCGTCGCCGGGCGCGGCGGGCTGAATCTCACGAAAGCCGAGCCGCGTGACCTTTTCGCCACGCGCTACTCCGACCCCGCGCGCTGGCCCGCGCTGCTCGCGGAGTGCGACGGCGAGGCGCTCCGCGCGTGGGCCGCGGGGCTGGGTGTGGAGACGTTTGTCGCCTCGACGGGCCGCGTCTATCCGCGCGAGATGAAAGCCGCGCCGCTGCTCCGCCGCTGGGTGCAGCGCCTGCGCGCGGGCGGGGTGCAGTTTGCCACGCGGCATCGGTGGACGGGGCTGCGGAAAGGCGCGCGCTGGGAGGTGGAATTCTGCGCGGAAGGGGAGCGGACGATCACCGCGGAGGCCGATGCGGTGATCCTCGCGCTCGGCGGCGGCTCGTGGCCGGAGACGGGTTCGGACGGGGCGTGGACGGGGCTCGTGGAAAAGCTCGGCGTGTCCGTCGCGCCGCTCCAGCCGGCGAACTGCGGCTGGGAATGTGCGTGGCCGGCGGCGGTGCGCGCGCACGCGGGGGAGCCGCTGAAAAACATCGCCGCGCGTGCGGGCGAAAGCGTGGCGGTGGGCGAACTGCTCATCACCGACCACGGCCTCGAGGGCGGCGCGCTCTACCAGCTCGGCCCCGCCCTGCGGGCGATGTGCGAGCCCGTGCTCACCGTCGATTTCAAACCCACGCAAACCGCCGCCCAACTCGTGCAAAAGCTCCGCGGCGCCCGCGCCGCAACTGTAGGGGAAGCTGCCAGCTTCCCCTGCAGTTGCGCGCGCGAGCCCTGGCGTCTCAGCGCCGCCGCCTGCGCGATCCTCACCCACGCCGCACCTGCGTTCCCGACCGTCGAAGCCCTCGCCGCTTTCACCAAAGCCTGCCCCCTCCCGCTGACCCGCCCGCGCCCGCTCGCTGAAGCTATCTCCACCGCCGGCGGCGTCCGCTGGGACGCGCTCGACGACACGCTCATGCTCCGCCAGCTCCCCGGCGTTTTCATCGCCGGCGAAATGCTCGACTGGGAAGCGCCCACCGGCGGCTACCTGCTCACCGGCTGCTTCGCCACCGCCACACGCGCGGCGCGCGGGGCGCTGGAGTGGCAACGGGTTGAACGATAGTGAAGTACCGGTGCGGTTCGCATCGCAACTCTCCCACATCCGTCTCAGTCCCATCGGGACGAACGATCTTAGCCGTGGACTTCAGTCCACGGTTCGTGAGGAGCGCTGCGCCTGTCGCGTAGCGACATCTGAAGCTTCAAACGTCGCTACGCGACGGGCGCGTGTTCGCGGCGTTCCGTGGGCTGAAGCCCACGGCTGCCATCAGGTGTCGCTACGCGACTTCGGAGGGGCGCGCGCTATTTCAACCGCTCGGGATTCAAGGCCTGGAGCGGCTTCGGCACGAACCGTCCGTCTTCGCGGATCACTTTTCCATCGAAGGAAATCGTCCCGCCGCCGTAGTCCTTGCGCTGGATGTTCACGAGGTCCCAATGCACCTGCGAGCGGTTGCCATTCTCGGTCTGCTCGTAGCACTGGCCGGGCGTGAAGTGGAATGAGCCGTTGATTTTTTCGTCGAAAAGAATGTCTCGCATCGGCTGGAGGATGTGCGGATTGAAGCCGATCGCAAACTCGCCGATGAACCGCGCGCCGGGGTCGCTGTCGAGGATCGCGTTCAGCTTCTCGGTGTTGTTCGCCGTCGCCTGCACGATCTTCCCGTCCTTGAATTCCAGCCGCACATTGTCGAACGCCACGCCCTGA
>JAYVNN010000375.1:0-3506 GCA_043758435.1 Chthoniobacter sp. | reverse complement strand
AGTCAGAGGTTCTTCGTTCCTCAGAATGACAGGTTTGGACGCGGCCGCTTCGCGGCAATCCGGCATTTGATGCGATTGCCCTGGAAGCGATGCTCGCTAGCCAACCGCGCGCCTGCGGTGCATACCAAAGCGGCGTAGGCGCTACGCTCTGCCGCCGCACTCCATAACCCCGTGACTGAATTCCTCCTCCGCATCTTTGGCGTCCGCATGGACAACGCCGCGCACATCTCGGGTGTGCAGGTGGTGCTGCGCAATAGCGGGGCGGTGGGCTGGATCATCCTGCTCGCGGTGCTGCTTGGCGCGATGACTTGGTGGACCTATTGGCGCGATGCGCGGGAGTGGGTTTCGCCGGCGAAGCGGCGGGTGCTGACGGCTCTGCGGGTCGTGCTTTTTCTGCTGCTGCTGCTGGTGCTGTTGCGGCCGGTTTTTGCGTTCACGATCGAGGGCACGATCCGGCGGACGCTGATCAATCTCATCGACACGAGCGCGAGCATGAAGATCGCCGATCCGCGGTTCGATGAGGCGGACTTGAAACGCGCGGCGCTGGCGAAGGGCGTGCTCGATATTCGCAAAGGTCTGAACCAGCCGCTCGACGCAAAACAATCCGCCGCGCTGAAGCTCGTGCCGCGCGTGGACTTGCTCCGCGGCGTGCTGCGGAATGACGATCTTGGGCTGTTGGAAAAGTTCGCGAAGGCGTATGACGTGAACACCTTCTCCTTCGGCGCGGCGCTTGCCGAGGTGACGACTGCGGCGGGCGGGGCGCCCGCGGAGACTAAGACAGGCGGGGCGCCTGCTCCACTAGCGCAGGTGGACCCACGCGCGTGGTTGGACAAGCTCGATCCGAAAAGCCAGACCACCGCCATCGGCGACGCCATCCGCGAACTGCTGGAACGCAAGCGCGGCCAGCCGCTCGCGGGCATCTTTCTCGCCACCGACGGCGCGAGTAACATCGGCACCCAGCCGCTCGAAGCCGCGCGGCTGGCGCGCGCGGAAGGCGTGCCGCTGTTCATCTACGGCGTCGGCATCACCTCGCCGCGCGACATCCTCGTGGCGAACATGTTTGCGCAGGAAGTCGCCTTCGTGAAAGACGAGCTGCCGGTGACAGTGCGCGTGCGCGGACAGGGTCTGCGCGGCGAGAGCGCGAAGATCACGCTGCGGCTCGGCACCGAGGTCGTGGCGACGCAAGAACTCACTTTCACCGATGACGAGGAGCAGACGGTGGCGCTGCCTTTCACGCCGAAAACGGTGGGCGAATACGAGCTGCGCGCCTCCATCGAGCCGCGCGAGGACGAGGCGGTGAAGGACAACAATTCCGTGGCCCAGCGGCTCAAAGTCATCGACAGCAAAATCAAGGTGCTGATGGTCGAGGAGGCACCGCGGTGGGAGTTTCGCTACCTCCAGAGCGTGCTGCTGCGCGACCGGCGCATCGAGCTGAAATGCTGGCTGCAGGAGGGCGATCCGGCCATCGCCGAGGGCGAGGGCTCGCCTTACGTGAAGACCTTTCCGCAGACGAAGGAGGAGCTTTTCAAATACGACCTCGTCGTGCTCGGCGATGTCGATCTCAAGTCGCTCGGCGAAGCGCCGGTCGGCTGGCTCGGCGAGTTCGTGTCGAAGTTCGGCGGCGCGTGTCTTTTTGTCGCCGGCAATAAGTCGAACCCTGCGTCGTATCGCGGCACGGGGCTCGAGAAAATGCTCCCGGTGGAGCTGGGTGAAGCCGTCACCAAACAGACCGGTCCCGACCGCCCGACCACGCTCGAACTTACCGCGCAGGGGCGCACCAGCCCGATGCTGAAGCTCTCGCCGAAAGACGACGAGAACGTCGCGATTTGGAAACGCTTTCCGAAAATCTACTGGGTCGCCCGCGTCGCCCGCGCGAAACCCGCCGCGCAAGTCCTGCTCCAAGACAGCGACGCCACGAAAGCCACGCGCTTTGGCAAAATGCCCGTCGTCGCGCAGCAGCAGTACGGCCTCGGCCAAGTGCTTTACGTCGGCACCGACAACACCTGGCGCTGGCGCAAAAATGCCGACGATCGCTTTTACCGGATCCTCTGGGGCCAGGTGACGCAGAAGCTCGGCCTCTCGCATTTGCTCGGCGGCTCGAAACGCACGCAACTCAGCGTGGACAAGCAGAGTTACTCGACCGGCGACCGAGTGAGCATCTACGCGCGGCTCTACAGCGCCGACTTCAACCCCGTGAAAGACGCCACCGTCGAGGGCGGCTACACCGTCAAGCCCGTCGCCGCCGAACCCAGCGTGCAGGCTGCTCCGCGGCAGGAGGTCACGCTGCGCGCCGTGCCCGAGCAGCCCGGCATGTATCGCGGCGACTTCACCGCGCTCGCGCCCGGCGTGCATCAGTTTTCGGTGAAAGGCGACGCGGCCACCCTCATCGAGTTCACTGTCGCCGAGCCCGCCTTTGAGCTGGGAGAGACGGCCATGAACGAAGCCATCCTCAAGCAAATGGCCGAGATCAGCGGCGGCGGTTTTTTCCGCGAGGAAACGCTCGCCAAACTCCCCGAGCTCATCGCCGCCAAAACCGAGCGCGTGCAAAGCACCGTCGATGCCGAGCTGTGGTTCTCGCCCGTTTATTTCACGCTACTGCTGCTCGTGGCGTCGCTGGAGTGGTATTTGCGGAAGAAGGCGCAGCTCAAATAGCGGCTCCGTCGAGGCGCGGCTTGCGCTGCGTGGCGGATTCGACTGATGATCCGCGCAATGCTTTCTCTCCGACTCATTGCGTCTGCGTCTATTACGTTGCTGGCTGTGGCACGGCTTTCTGCCGCCGAGTATTACGTGGCGGTGAATGGCAATGACGCAAATGCCGGGACGCTCGCGGCGCCGTTTGCCAGCGTGCAGCGGGCGCAGAAGGCGGCGGCTCCGGGGGACACTGTTTATGTGCGGGGCGGGACTTATGCGATGACCGAGGCGCAGATTGCGCAGAACAAGCGCATCTGGGCTTATGTCATCGAGCTGGATAAGAGCGGGAGCGCCGGGAAGCCGATTAACTACTGGGCTTATCGCGATGAGGTGCCGATCTTCGATTTTACCAATGTGAAACCGGCGAACTGCAGGGTGACGGCATTTCATGTGAGCGGATCATGGCTGCATTTCAAAGGGCTGACGGTGACGGGTGTGCAGGTCACGATCACGGGGCACACGCAGTCCATTTGTTTCGATAACCAAGGGAGCAATAACATCTATGAGTCGCTGACGATGCACGATGGGCAGGCGATCGGGTTCTGGCTGGGCAAAGGCTCGAACAATCTGGTGCTGAACTGCGATGCCTACCGGAATTACGATTACACCTCGGAGAACAAACGGGGTGGCAATGTGGATGGGTTCGGCTTTCATGCACCGCAGGGCAGCACGGGCAACGTCTTCCGCGGCTGCCGTGCGTGGTTCAATAGCGACGATGGCTTTGATTTCATTGGGGCCGGCGCGGCGGTGACGGTGGAGAACTGCTGGGCCTTCTACAACGGATACAGCCCTGAGTTTCGCAGTCTAGGGGATGG
>JAYVNN010000374.1:0-3507 GCA_043758435.1 Chthoniobacter sp. | reverse complement strand
TCCGCGAGCGCCTGAGCGACATGGTCATCCGCTCGCATGATGTCAAGACGGTAACGGGCGACGAAACGTCCAGCAGCAAATCGACCAAGACTTCCACGCACTTCCTCGGCACCGTGCCGCGGCCCACGCCGGCACCGACGATCATTCGGCAGATCGAAGGTTAAGTTTTCATCAACGGACTGCGCGCTCCGCACCGCACTCACACCCAGCCGCTGGCTTGCCTCGTCTCGCCAGCGGCTGGTTTTTTGGGGCAAAGTGGACGCCGTCTGGCAGGCGGAGTTCTTCCGACGAAAGTTTTGACATTCACCCTTCGCTCGGAGACAAAGCGCCACGGTTTCACCCGCAAACTTTCACCTCAACCAAAACACACCATGCGCAAACCCCTCGCCTCCTCCATCGCCCTGACGCTCGGCTTTCTCGCCCTGCTCAATCCGGGCTCGAACCAAGCCGGCCAGCCGCTCTACGGCCCGACCGGCAAAGAATCCAAAGAACAGCTCGTCGCGCCCGCGGAGCCGGTGCTCGGCTCCCTCACCCTCGGCGGGCAGTTCTCCGAGCACCTCCAGAGCGTGTATCTCGACTCGCTCACGCCCTTTTGGCGGCCCGGAAACGCGGCCCTCTTTCTGAACACGCGCAACAACTTCAACGACAGTCACCAGTATGTGTCCAGCTATGGCCTCGTAGGCCGCTACCTAGTGCCTGATCACGATGTCATCTTCGGCGTGAATGCCTACTACGACAGCATCGACAGCCAGTTCGACAACCAGTTCCGCTCCTTCGGCTTCGGCGCGGAAATGCTGACCCACTGGGTCGATGCGCGCATCAACTACTACCTGCCCGACAGCAACGACATCCTCGTGAACAGCCACCTGCAGCGCACCACGAACACCACCGTCACCGGCCCGACCCGCGTGGGCAACCGGATCATCACCACGACTAACACCCGGCACCGCACGCGCACTTTCCAAACCTTTGAGGCGGAACTCGAAGGCCTGAACGGCGAGATCGGCTTCCTCATCCCCGGCCTCGACCGCTACATGGAGACGCGCGTCTTCGGCGGCTACTACCATTACAACAATCCCTTCGGCCACGACTACAACGGCTTCAAAGCGCGGCTCGAAGCGCACTTCCTGCCCGGCGTCATCGGCAACGTGGAATGGTGGGACGACTCCTACCTCAACGGCGGCCACTGGACGGCGGACATGCGCGTCTCGGTGCCCTTTGATTTCTTCAACCTCTTCAGCGGACGCAATCCGTTTGAAGGGGCCGGCGAGGCCTTCACCCCGCGCCAGCGCGAATTCCGCGAGCGCATGAGCGACATGGTCATCCGGTCGCATCGGGTGAAAACGGTGAAGTCCGGCCCGATCGAGGAAAGCGACAACACCACCTCCAGCACGCACACGGATACCGTCACGGTGCCGCCGCCGGTTACTCCGCCGCCGATTATCATTTGCAACGAGTGCCTCAGGTAGGCACCGGCTGATTCGCCTTTGCAGCTTCTGCGAAACTTCACCAGCCGCCGGCGTCTCGCTGGCGGCTGGTTTGTTTTTGGGGCAAAGGCCGGGCTTCTTCAGTCCGGACGCAGCGCCAGCACGCGCATCCACTCGCGGCCTTCACGTCCGGGGTAGGCGCGCTGCGGCAGCCATTCGCGGAGCAGGGTGAAACGCGGTGCGAACAGCGCATCGAGCGCCGCCAGGGAGACGCCGAAGGGCGGGCCGTCGTCGGGATGATCCTGTCCGGGATCGAGGTAAAACACCGCCAGCAGGTGCCCGCCCGGCCGCAGGGCACCGGCAACGGCCTCCACGTAAGCAGCGCGCATTGCCGGATCGATCGCGCAAAAGAAAGTGTGCTCCCACACCCAGTCAAAGCTCCCGCGCAGCCGAGGCGGCAGCGCGAACAGGTCCGCCAGCTCATAGTTCTCGCCACCCACACTCGGAAAAGCGCGCGCCCCTTTCACCGCCGACGGCGCGATGTCCAAACCCACCACTTCATCCGCCGCCGCCGCCAGCGCACGCACGTCGTAACCGAACCCGCAACCCGGCACCAGCACGCGCCCGTGAACCGGTTCACCCGCGAGGAAATCCACGAGGCCCGGACTCGGCGCACCTTTGTCCCACGGCGTCTCGTTCTTTTGGTAGTTGGCTTCCCAGTCAGTTGGCATGACGGAGAATTACCATCCCGACCAGCCTTTGGAAAGAAGCTTGGGCTTTAGCTCAAACTGCTTTCCAGCTTTGGACTACTTTTTCTTACTCTTCTTCTTCTTGGACTTCTTGGCCTTCTTCCCACTGCTGCTCGGAGCCGAATAGCTCGACCCCGACGAAGAAGAACCCGAAGACACACTCACCGGCAAACTCACCGGAATGACCCGGTTCACCGACGCCTCGCCGAAACGCCCCACGCCCTGCTGCTCCATCCGCCATTGGAAAGCGTCGTAGCCCGGCGTCGCGGGCGCGGTCACGGTGAAGTTGAAAGTCACCGCACTGCCCGGCGTCACATCACCCGGCAATGCCGCCGCGCTCGTCCCCCAGTTGATGCCCTGGGTAACCAAGGCCAGCCGGTAACCCGCCGCCTGCGTCCAAGTCACCGAGCCCGTATTCAGCACCGAAACCGATACGTTATAGCTCTGCCCCGTCGTCATTTCCGCAGGCCCACCTTGCGTCACAAAGAGCGCCGCCTGCGTCTCCGGCACATTCGGCGGCGCGGTGATGATGACCCAGTAATGATGATAGGTGCTGTTTGCCGAATAGGCATAGCCCACGCCATAGGACGTCTGATCCTGGTAGAAAGAAGTGAGCGCCAGAATGTGCGTGCGATGCGGCGTGGAGTTCATCCAGTCCACCCACGTATCCGCGGCGTTGTCACGACCGGCCGCGATGGACTCGATGTAATTGTCCGCCACCCCGTGGCCCCAGAATGCCGGCAAATCATAGCCAGCCTCCCACACCAGATAGTTCGCCGCAAAGCCATCGGGATTGGTGTGCGAAAAATAATCCCGCGCCGCCATGTCCTGCGCCCGCTCACGGGCGACCTGCGAAAGAATCGGGTCGAGCTGCATCGCCGGGCGCATCTGGTCGGGGTCATTCACCATGAAGCCCGCGATGACCGCCTCCTCCGGGCTGAGCACGTAGTCGGCGACCGCCAGCGGCGCGAGACTCAGCACCGTGAGGAGAAAAGCGCAGGCGCGGGATGAAAAAGAGAGCAGATGGGACATAGGGCGTGAAAAAACTGACGGCTTCACTAGCCGGTTTAGCCGCTTCCATGCCAGTCCGAACTTTCGGTTTGACTCCCCCATTTTGCCCGCCGAGACTCCGCGCCCTTTCTCCATGCGCCACACCATTTCTGTCCTCGTCGAAAACAAGTTCGGCGTCCTCACGCGCATCGCCGGCATGTTCAGCGGACGCGGCTTCAATATCGACTCGCTCAACGTCGGCCCCACGCTCGACCCCGCCACCTCGCGCATGACCATCGTGGTCAAAGGCGACGACACCACGCTCGAGCAGGTCACCAAGC
>JAYVNN010000373.1:0-3514 GCA_043758435.1 Chthoniobacter sp. | reverse complement strand
ATCCGCACCAGCGCGTCCAGCGCGATGAGGCGGAAATCCCCGGCGGCTTCGCTCTCGTCCACGCTGGCGTTTGGCTCGGGCTGCTCGGGCCGCGTTTTCTCCGCGGCGAAGACGAGATGCACGGCGTCGCGGACTTTGGCCTCCGGGCCGTCGAGGAAGACTTCCATCGCGCCGGGCTGCCCCGGCGAAGCCACGCGGCGATGGGTGAAGCCCGCGCTTTCCAGCGCCGCGATCGCCGCGGGGAGATCGGCGCGGCGCAGCAGCAAGTCCACATCGCGGGTGTTGCGCACCGCGCTTTCATCCACCCGCGAAACCCAGGCGGCGACCGCATTGCCACCGACGACCGCGTAGGCCACGCCCGCCTTTTCCAACGCCGCGGCGGCGCGGAGCAAGCGGCGGCGGACATTCTCCACCGCGTCGCTCATGCGCTGCCAGGAAACGGGTTGCAGGCTCGTGGGCATGAAGTTCGCCGGGAACCTTCCCGCGATGCGCATGGAAGTCGAGCCTTCACCTCATGCCGCTTTGCGCACACAGAGGGTCGAGAGGATCGACTCGAAAATGACGCGCCCGTCGGTGCTGCCGAGGCGCGGGTCGCAGGCGCGCTCGGGCTTGGCGATGATGGCGGGCTCGGTCATGGTTTTCAAAGGAGCCGGAGGCCGTGGGCGGCGAAGCGAACAAAATCATCGCGGTTGTAAGTCGCGAGCGTCGCGCCGCGATGGATGGCGGTCGCGGCAATCATGCAATCGCTCAGACTGCGCGAGCGACGGCCAGTGGCGTTGAATAGCTCAGCCGCCTTTTTTGCATCTTGCGGGGTGAGCGGGACGGGATTTGGAAAAAGACTGTTGGATTCTGCCTCGGCGTCCGCGGAAAGCGGCCCGCATAAAAACTCGGCATAGGCCACGGCGCTGATCGCCAGCTCCTCACCTTTTTCCACCCACCCATCGAGCCTGGCGGCAGCGTCGGTATTTTCAGCGAGCGCAGCGACGAGAAAGTTGGCGTCGAAGTGAATCATCCGGGCAGCCGCAGCAGAAAAAAACTGCGTCTTAGAATTTTTGATCTTCGATGGTCTTCAACCATGCCGCGGTCTTTTCCGGCGTCAGCGCGAGACTTTTCCGCAGCTCATGCAAAGCCCGTAAACGCTCTGCTGTTGATGGCGGTATCGGGTCGGCTGTTTCAGAAATGATCGTGAGGAACCCCGAACACCGGTCAGGCACTTTCGCAGACTCCTCGGACAAAATGCGTCCGTGGTCGATCTCGACGGGCAGGGTGACGTAGCTCATGTCGTCAAGGTGGGCGAAACGTGACAGCTCAACAAGCACAGCCTCACGCCGCCTTGCGCACGCCGAGGGTCGAGAGGATCGACTTGAAGATGACGCGCCCGTCGGTGCTGCCGAGGCGCGGGTCGCAGGCGCGCTCGGGGTGCGGCATGAGGCCGAAGACGTTGCGCGCGGCGTTGCAGATGCCGGCGATGTTTTCGGCGGAGCCGTTGGGGTTCGCGGTGTCGAGGGCCGCGCCGTTGGCGTCGGTGTAGCGGAGGAGCACACGGCCGGTCTGGTTCAGCGCGGCGAGCGTGGCGGCATCGGCGGTGTAGCTGCCTTCGCCGTGGGCGATGGGGATGCGGAGCAGCGCGCCGGTCTGGGCCTCGTGGAGAAAAGGGTTGGCGACATTTTCCACGCGGACGTGGAGATGCTCGCAGCGGAAGTGCAGGTCGCGATTACGAATGAGCGCGCCGGGCAGCAGGCCAGCTTCGCAGAGAATCTGGAAGCCGTTGCAGATGCCGAGCACGAGCGTGCCGGACGCGGCGGCCTCCTTGACGGCTTTCATGATCGGTGAAAAACGCGCGATCGCCCCGCAGCGGAGATAATCGCCGTAAGAAAACCCGCCCGGCAGCGCGATGAGATCGTAGCCCGCGACGGACTCATCCTTGTGCCAGACGAAGTCGGTTTCGACCCCGAGTTCGCGCAGTGCGAGGACGCAGTCTTGGTCGCAGTTGGAACCGGGGAAGCGGATGACGGCGGCTTTCATTTCAGGATCTGAGGTCTTTGGCGATTTCGCGGAGGCGTTGTTCGTTTTTGTAATCGCTGACGACGAAAAACGCGTGGATCACACCCGGCAGCCAGCCGAAAAGCGTGAGGATGATGCTGAGGAAAAAGCTGCCCATCCGGCCCGTAAAAAACACCGCCAGCGGAGGCAGCAGGACGCAAAGAAAGAAGAGCATGGCCGGTGAAGCTCAGGGCTGTATTTCGAGCCGGTAGTCTTCGATCACTGGGTTGCTCAGCAAATCCCGGCAGACTTCGTGGAGCTGCGCCTCGGTCTGCGTGCCGTCGAGTTCCAGCTCGATGAATTTGCCGACGCGCACGCTTTTCACCGCTGGCAGGCCGTGGTGATGGACGGCATCGCGCACGGCCACGCCCTGCGGGTCGAGCACGGTTTGTTTCGGCATCACGATGACTTGGGCTTTCATAGGCGGCGCAGGGTAGGAGGCGGAGGTGAAAGTGAAAGTGGAAAGTGAACGCGCGGGCGCTCTTTCCACTCTCACCCGGCACTTTGCACTTTCACTCGCGTTCCCGCTCCCGTTATCGTCCGCCCATGATTCTGATTCTCCGCATCTTCACCAGCGGCCTGGCAGCCGTCTGTCTGTGCGCCTCCGCGGCTGGCGAGGCCACGCCTTTGACCCCCGAGGAAATCGCCGGCGCGACGCGCACCGACGAGCTGACCATCCCGATGCCGGGCGAATTCATGGCCTCGCTGAACAAGGTCGGCAAAATCGACTGGACGAAGATGTTTCGCACGCCCATCGCCACGAGCTACACGAGCCGCCCGCAGATGGCGCTGAATCTCGGCGGGCTCATCGCGGACGGCTATGTGGCCATCGAGGCGGAGGACGCGCCGCAGGTGAAAAACATCGGCAAAGACATCATCGCCATCGCCAAGACGCTCGGTGTGAGCAAAGACGTGATCGAGCGCGGTGCGAGCATCGCCAATTTCGCCAACGAGAAACAATGGGACCAGCTCCGGGAGGAAATGGAGGCCGCGCAGAACGAGGTGAAAGCGGGCATGGCCGAGCGCAAGGACTCCGACCTCGTGACCCTCGTGACCGTCGGCGGCTGGCTGCGCGCGATGGAAGTGATGAGCGGCTACCTCGTGAAAAACCACACGGAAGGCGGCGCAAAACTGCTCCGCCAGCCGGGCATCGTCAGCTTTCTCAACAAGCGCCTCGAAAAGCTCAGCGAAAAGGCGCAGGCCGATCCGAGCGTGGCCGCCGTGCGGAAAAAACTGGGCGAGATCGAGAAGTTCATCACCTTCCCGCTCGACAAGGTGCCCACCGCCGAAGACGTGAAACAGCTCAACACGCTCGTCTCCGAAGTCGTGAAGGAAATCACCAAGAAACAAACGAAATGAAGCGCCTCCTTTGCACCCTCGCCCTTGCCCTCGCCGCCGCCACCTCTGCGACTCCGCTCCGCGCCGCGAGCGACGATGAAGTCAACGCGCGCAAGCTCGCGCTCGAAATCGC
>JAYVNN010000372.1:0-3521 GCA_043758435.1 Chthoniobacter sp. | reverse complement strand
CAAGGCCGTCGCGCGGAAAACCGGGCGCGACTATCTGCTGCTCGTCATGTGTACGGTCGCGGGCGGCACGATCACGCACTCGCTCGTACCGCCGACGCCGGGCCCGCTTTTCGTCGCCGGTGAACTCGGCGTGCCGCTCGGCCTGATGATGGGCATGGGCTGCCTCATCGGCATGGGCGCGGCGCTCGCGGGGAGCGCGTTTGCGCTGTGGTCCAACAGGCACCACACGCTCGCCGTGCCCGCGCTTGAAACAGCGGCGACGGATGACGCTGCGCCGCGCACTCTGCCGCCGCTCGCGCTTTCGCTCGTGCCGGTGACGCTGCCGATTTTTCTCATCGCGCTTTCCGCGTGGCTGAATTCGCCGCAGCCCGCGCCGGGCTGGTTCGGCGCGACGGTGCGCATGCTCGGCGAAAAGGAAATGGCGCTCACGCTCGGCGCGTGCATTGCGCTGCTCATTCTCGCCCGGCAGCGCGACCGGTTCGCCGCCTCGAAGTCCGTGCAGACCGCGCTCGGTTCGGGTGCCACGCTGCTGCTCATCATCGCCGCGGGCGGCGCGTTCGGCGGCGTCCTGCGGCAGACCGGCATCGCCGACTTGCTCGGCTCCGCGCTCACCGGCGCGCACCTCCTCGCGCTGCCCGCGATTTTTCTCATCACCACGCTCATCCGCACCGCGCAAGGCTCCGCCACGGTCGCGATGATTACCTCCGCGCCCATCGCCAAAGCGCTCATCGACGGCGGTGCCGCGCACATCAATCCCGTCTATTTCGCCCTCGCCATCGGCTGCGGCTCGAAACCGTTTCCGTGGATGAACGACGCCGGTTTCTGGATCATCACGCGCCTCAGCGGCCTGCGCGAAAGCGAAACGCTGCGCACCATCTCGCCGATGATGTCGCTGCAAGGCGTCGCGGGCCTCGTCCTCACCATGCTCGCCGCTTGGCTGTGGCCGATGCTGGGAAAATGACCGGGCCATTTCCCGTCATGCTGATTCTGACTAGACAGACCAGAATTGGCTCCTACCCTCACCACCATGAATTCCATCTGGCAACTGCAGGACGCCAAGAGCCGCTTCAGCGAACTGGTCGAGACCGCCGCCCGCAAGGGTGCGCAGACGATTACGCGGCACGGCCGGCCCGTGGCTGTCGTCGTTTCCGCGGAGGCTTACGCGCAGCTCCAGCCGCGCCGGAAGACCGTGGAGGTGCTGCGCGCGTGCCCTGAGCGGCGACTGCTCACCGAGCGTCTGCGCGACCTTCCGCGCTCGCTCAAACTCTGAGCCATGAGCTTCCTCGTCGATGCCAACGTGCTCTGCGAGGCCATCCGTCCGCGCCCCGATGCGAAGGTGCTCGCGTGGCTCGACCGGCATGACGCCACGCTCCACGCCTCGACCCTCACGCTCGCCGAAATCCTCAAAGGCATCCGCCTGCCCGCTCCCGGACGAAAGCGTCGGGCGCTGGAAAACTGGTTCGAGGAACTGGTCGCCAGCTTCGCCGGACGCATCGTGCCTTTCGACGAAGACGCCTGCCGCGCATGGGCCGCATTTTACGCCAAGCACGAACGCAAAGGCCGCTCGCTGCCCTCCTTCGACAGCCTTCTCGCCGCCACCGCCCTCGCCCACGGCCACACCATCGCCACGCGCAAAGTCCGCGATTTTCCCGACGACGTACCGGTCGTGAATCCGTGGGCGTGAACCAGCCCGGCCTTGCCGTCGCGGCAGCTTGAACCGCGCGCCCATCCCGTGAAAGCTGCGCGCTTTCACCATGACCGCCCGCCTCACTCCCGAACAACTCCGCTCCTACCGCTGGTTCGGGCCGAACGATCTCCGCAGCTTCGGCCACCGCTCGCGCGCGCGGCAGATGGGGCTCGGGCCGGAGGACTGGCAGGGCAAGCCGGTCGTCGCCATCCTCAATACGTGGAGCGAGCTGAACCCGTGTCATCTCCATTTCAAAATTCTCGCCGAGCATGTGAAAAAGGGCGTGCTCCAGGCGGGCGGCATGCCGGTCGAGGTGCCGCTGCTTTCGCTCAGCGAGAGCTACATGAAGCCGACCACGATGCTCTATCGCAACCTCCTCGCGATGGAGACCGAGGAGGTGCTGCGCTGCCATCCCATCGACGGCGCGGTGCTGCTCGGCGCGTGCGACAAAACCACGCCCGCGCTGATCATGGGCGCGACCTCGGCGGACGTGCCGTTCATCTTCGTGCCGGGCGGGCCGATGCTGCGCGGCAACTGGCGCGGGCAGACGCTCGGCAGCGGTTCGGATGCGTGGAAATACTGGGACGAAAAGCGCGCGGGCAAACTCAGCGAGGAGGCGTGGAGCGAAATCGAGGACGGCATCGCGCGCTCGCACGGGCACTGCATGACCATGGGCACGGCGAGCACGATGACGGCGATTGCGGAGACGCTCGGGCTCACGCTGCCGGGCGCGTCTTCGATTCCCGCCGTGGATATGGCGCACTGGCGCATGGCCGCAGCCTCGGGCCGGCAGGCGGTGGAAAATGCGTGGGTAGATTTGAAACCGTCGCGCATTTTGACGGCGGAAAGTTTTCACAATGCGATCGTCGCCGACATGGCCGTGGGCGGCTCGACAAATGCGATCATCCATCTCGTCGCGATGGCCGCGCGGGCCGGCGTGCAACTGCCGCTGGAGCAGTTCGATGAAATCTCCCGCCGCACCCCGCGCCTCGCCGACCTGCGCCCGGCGGGACGTTTCCTCATGGAGGATTTCTATTTCGCCGGCGGCCTCCGCGCACTGCTCGGGCAACTGCTCGACCTGCTCCACGCCGACGTGCTGACCGTCAACGGTCACACCCTGCGCGAGAACCTCGTCGGCGCGGAAATCTTCAATCCCGAAGTCATCCGCGTGCGTGAAAACGCCGTCGCGAATGAAGGCGGCACCGCGATCCTGCGCGGCAATCTCGCCCCGCGCGGTGCGGTCATTAAGCACGCCGCGATGGAGCCGCGGTTCATGCGCCACAGCGGCCCGGCGGTCGTTTTCAAAAACTACGACGATCTCGCAAATCGCATCGACGACCCCGCGCTCGAAGTCACCGCGGACTCCGTCATCGTCCTGCAAAACGCCGGCCCCATCGGCGCGCCCGGCATGCCCGAGTGGGGCATGCTGCCGATTCCCAAGAAACTCCTCGAAGCCGGCGTGCGCGACATGCTCCGCATCTCCGACGCCCGCATGAGCGGCACCAGCTACGGCGCGTGCGTGCTGAACGTCGCCCCGGAAAGCGCCATCGGCGGCCCGCTCGCGCTCGTCCGCGACGGCGACATCATCACCCTCAATGTGCCCGCGCGCACGCTGACGCTGGAAGTTTCCGACAAAGACCTCGCCACCCGCCAAGCCGCATGGACCCAGCATCCGCCGCCCACCCGCCGCGGCTACCTCTCGCTTTTCCTGAATGAAGTCACCCAAGCCGACGAAGGCTGCGACTTCCGCTTTCTCCACGCCGCCGCTCCGATGGACGCACCGGCGATTCATTAGCTCCCCAGCGCCGGGCTGCGCTGTAGGGGAAGCTGACAG
>JAYVNN010000371.1:0-10893 GCA_043758435.1 Chthoniobacter sp. | reverse complement strand
CGGGCGTAGGGGGAGATGAGGAAGGCGGGGCTGCGGTGGGCGTCGATGTGGTCGGGGCCGTTTTGGGCGTCGTCCTCGAGGACGAAGATGGCGGTGTGGGGCCAGAATTTCGATTTGCTGACGGCTTCGACGACGCGGCCCACGGCGAGGTCGTTGTCGGCGACGGCGGCGGTGGGCGTGGGTTTGCCGACGCTGGTGCCGGAGGTGTGGTCGTTGGGGAGGCGGATGATTTGCAGGCGGGGCATGGCGCCTTCGGCTTCAAAGCGGTGCAGCTCGGCGATGAAGCGGTCGGCGCGGAGTTGGTCGGGGTAGCCGGTGTCGAAGGAGCGGAAGAGCGGGTCGAAGTGATCGCGCAGGGCGGGGAGGCGGGCGGTGGCGGGGTCGGCGGGAGTTTTGCCGTTGCGGACGAATTCGCCGTAGCTGCGGTAGGTGACGCCGGCGAGTCGGGCCGCGTCCCAGAGGTAGCCGCGCTGGGGGGTGGCGATGGGGAAGTTGCCTTCGGCGGGGTAGGGATATTTGCCGCTCTTGGCGTGGCCGTAGGAGAGAGGCCAGGTTTTTTCCACGAAGTCGGTGGCGTAGGCGGCCATGCTCCACTCGTGGCCGTCGGCGGAGACTTCGGCATCCACGTAGAAGTTGTCGAGCAGCACGAACTGGCGGGCGAGGGCGTGGTGGTTGGGGGTGACTTTTTCGGGGAAAAGGCAGAGGGCCGGGTCGCCGTTGCCTTCCTTCATGTCGCCGAGCACTTGGTCGTAGGTGCGGTTTTCTTTGATGATGTAGAGGATGTGCTGGATGGGGGGCAAAGGCGGGGGGATTTTGGGAGAACGTTGAACGTCGAACGCTGAACGCTGAACGTCGAAGTCCGCGGCGGGAGCTTCCGCCGTTGGGCGTTCAGCGTTCGGCGTTCGACGTTCGACGTTTTCCCCCTCCGCGACTTTTTCCCCGCTGTGCGGAATGCCCGCGTAGGCGAGGGCGGTCCACGCTTTCATCTGCGGCTCCCACTTTTCCCCCTCGGGCAGGGGGATGAAGGAGACGCTGCCCTGCATGAGCCCGCCGATGTACTGGCTCTTGTCCTTGGCGTCGGGGCGGTATTTGGGGTTGGGGAAGGAGCGGCTGCCTTTGCCGTTGGCGACGAGGAGGGTGCGGCCATCGGCGGTGACGCGGACGCTGGTGGGATACCAGCCGGCGGGGATGAAGCCGAGGGAGCGGGCGGCACTGGGCGCGGCGATGTCGAAGACGGCGACGGCGTTGATATTGGCGCAGGCGACGAAGAGGCGCGCGCCGTCGGGGCTGAGGGCGAGGGCGTTTGGGGTGTTGCCGGGCGGGGCGTCGGGGGTCAGTTCGGCGAGGAGGGTTTCGGCGGGGAGGCCGGTGTCGGTGTCGAGGAGGGCGACGGTGTTGGTATTGGCGGTGGCGACGAAGAGGCGGCGTCCGTCTTTGCTCAGCAGCAGCTCGTTCGGGTGGGCGTCGGTGGGCCAGCGGGTGAGGAGGGTGAAGGTGGCGGTGTCGATGACGGCGATGTGGCCGCGGCCCCAGCAGGAGACGTAGAGGCGGTGGCGCTTTTCATCGAGGACGCAGGCGTAAGGAAAGGGGGCGCTGGGGTCGGTGGCGTCGAGGAGGGCGCGGTCGCGTTTGGTGATGGAGGGGTCGTCGGTGGTGGGCTCCTGCTCGGGCGCGGGTGCGGCGGGTTCGCCGAGGGCGAGGTGGTCGGGCGGCGGGGCGGCGTTGCCAAAGCGAACGCGGGTAATGCTTTGGCCCCAGAGATTCGCGACGTAAAGCGTGAGCCCGTCGGCGGTGATGGCGAGTCCGGCGGGGGCGCCGCGCTCTTTTTTGTCGCGGAGTGCGAAGGGCTCTGCGGCGGTTATTTTGCCGTCGGCGAAAGCGAAAGCGTGGACGGTTTCATCCGAGGAGCCGGAGCAGAAAAGCTGCGCGCCATTGCGGGAAAAGGTGAGGCCGTAGAAGGCTTCCGGCACGCGCTCGCGGGAGGCGGTGGCGCGCTTGGCGAGGTCGAGGATGACGATCTCGTGCGGGCCGTAGCCGCAGTGGAGAATGGCCGCGAATTTGCCGCCGGGATGGAGGGCGATGTTGACCGGAAAATCCCCGACCGCGACCTGCTCACCCGCGGGCCGGAGCTGCCACTGGTTCGGCAGGAGCGTGGCACCGTCGGGCAGCGGCCCCGGCAACTCGCGCACGGCCTTTTCCGGCGGAGCCGCCAAGGCGGAGGCGATGACCGCGCAGGCGGTGAGGAGGGGGAAGACGCGCACTGAGGCGGGTCAGTTGGCGCTTTTCTTCGGGGCCTTGGTGGCTTTCTTGGCGAGGCTGTCGAAGGCGGAGGTGCTTTGGGTCTTGATGAGTTCCTTGCCGTCCTGCTTGACGATGACCTGCCACTCGACCTTGTCCTTTTCCGCCAGGCCATAGTCCTTGTAACCGGTGACCTCGGCCTTGCCGATGACCATGTCGATGGCCTCCGCGGGTTTCAGAGCCTTGAGCTTTTCGGTGCCGGTGTAGCTCTCGACGGTCAGCGCGGAGTAGTTGGCCTTTTTGACGAGGATGGTCCAGACGACTTCGCCTTCGGGCATTTCCTTGAACGACATGTTCCTAATGGCGGCCTTGAGGCCCTGGGTGCGGTTGATGCGAGCGGAGTACATGCTGGACTCGTGGGTGTCGTTGTTCTCGATGACGGTCTTTTGCACGGTGACGCTAAGGCCGTTTTTTTCCTCGGCGCGCGCGGCGGCGAGGGTGAGGGTGAAGACGATGGCGAGGAGAAGCCGGAGGTGCGTTTTCATGGGAGTGGGTTTAAACGGGTGCAACCGCGGAGGTCAACGAAAGTTTCGGTTTGGCCGGAAACGCGGGCATGATGACTGCTTCTAATTGTGGGAATTATGCGCTCGAAAAGGAACTCCGCTATCATCACTGCTTATTCGCTGCTCTTTACCGTGACTCTCGGAATCGTGGGGGAAGACCTGTGGAAAGTAGAGCATCCCGCGCGCACGGCGACGCGGCGTTTGCCTGCGGCCAAGGTGGCGAAAGCGGCCCAGCCGGCGAGCCCGGTGCTGGCACAGGTGAAGGTCGCCTCCCGCTGACGCGCCATGTTTCTCGTGCTCATCTTTTTCCTCGTCCGCTCGAACTCGCAGAACGCCGCCCGCCCGCTGCGGTCGCGGTGCGTGGGGTAATAATTAGCTTGGCCGCGCGCCGGGCGGCTGCGCTATGGGTGGCGCATGACGGAGACGGAAGCCTGCATCGCCCTGAACATGGTGCCGAATCTCGGCCCGGTGCGGCTGCGGCGGCTGCTGGAGCGGTTTGAGACGCCCGAGCAGGTGCTGCGGGCGCGGGTGGGGCAGCTTCGGGAGGTAGAAGGTGTGGGCATGGAAGTGAGCGAGGGCATCGCGAAGTGGGAGAGCACGGTGGATCTGCTGGCGGAGCTGGCGCGGGTGCGGGACTTCGGCGCGGAGGTGGTGACGCAGGCGGATGGGAATTACCCGCGGCTGCTGCGCGAAATCTACAATCCGCCCATCGTCCTCTACACCTGGGGCCGGCTGACCGAGCAGGATCAGCGGGCGCTCGCTATCGTGGGCTCGCGGAAGACCTCCCACTACGGCCTCGAGTGCGCGAAGAAAATCGCCTACCAGCTCGCCTACGCCGGGCTGACCGTGGTCAGCGGTCTGGCGCGGGGCATCGACACGGCGGCGCATCAGGGCGCACTCGCGGCGCAGGGCCGCACCGTCGCAGTGATCGGCTCGGGGCTCATGGACTTATATCCGGTGGAAAATGCGGGGCTGGCGGAGAAAATCGCCGCCTCGGGCGCGGTCGTGAGCGAGTTCCCCATGACTTTTCCGCCGACGCCGCAAACCTTCCCGTATCGCAACCGCATCGTCGCCGGCTGGAGCAGCGGGCTGCTCGTGGTCGAGTCGGGGTTGAAAGGCGGCGCGCTCATCACCGCCGGCCAGGCGCTGGAGCACAACCGCACCGTCTATGCCGTCCCCGGCCCCATCGACCGCCCCACTTCTGCGGGCACCAACCGCCTCATCCAGCAAGGCGCGAAGCTCGTCACAGGCGCAGGCGACATCCTCGATGAACTCAACCTCCTCCTCCCGCCCGAACGCCCGAAAACAGCACCCGCGGAGCTTTCGCCCGACGAAAACGCCGTGCTCGAAACCATCGAGACCAGTGAGACGCCGCTCGATTCCATCGTCACAAAATCAGGCTTGCCGATGCCGAAAGTGGCGTCCACGTTGCTCGCCCTCGAAATGAAAAGGCGGGTCAATCAGCTTCCCGGCCAGCAATTCGTCCGGCTCTCCTAACTCCACAGCACATGTCCAAGACCCTCGTCATTGCCGAGAAACCCAGCGTCGCCACTGACCTCGCGAAAGTGTTGGGCGTGAAGAAAATCGGCGACTGGTATGAGGACGACAAGTGGGTCATTTCCTCCGCCGTCGGGCATCTGCTCGAGATCGCCCCGCCCGAGGGGTTCGAGCCCGCGCGGGGGAAATGGAAAATCGAAAACCTGCCGTCGCTCCCACCCGAATTCGCCCTCTCGCCCATCGACAAAAACGTGGGCCGCTTCAACGTCCTCAAGCGCCTCCTCAAGCGCAAGGAAGTCACCGCCGTCATCAACGCCTGCGACGCCGGGCGCGAGGGCGAGCTCATCTTTCGGAACATCCTCGCCGCGACCGGCGTGAACAAACCGCTCCAGCGCCTCTGGCTCCAGTCCATGACCACGGAGGCCATCCGCACCGCCTTCAAAAACCTGCGCTCCGACGGCGATATGCAGCCCCTCGCCGACGCCGCCCGCTCGCGCTCCGAGTCCGACTGGCTCGTCGGCATCAACTCCACCCGCGCCCTCACCGCGTTCAATTCCCAAGGCGGCGGCTTCAACAAAACCACCGCCGGCCGCGTGCAGACGCCGACCCTCGCCATCCTCGCCGACCGCGAGGAAAAAATCCGCGCCTTCGTGCCGCGCGCCTACTGGGAAGTCTTCGGTGATTTCGGCGTCAAAGCGGGCAGCTACCGCGGACGATGGTTCGACTCCGCTTTCAAAAAAGCCGCCGAAGAAGACCGCGCCGAGCGCATCTGGGACAAGGCCAAAGCCGACGCCATCGAGGCGAAATGCAAAGGCCAGCCCGGCACCATCGAGGAGGAAAAAAAGCCCACCACCCAAGCACCTCCCCTGCTCTACGACCTAACGACTTTGCAGCGCGAAGCGAACGGCCGTCACGGTTTCCCCGCGAAGATGACCCTGCAAATCGCGCAGGCCCTTTACGAAAAGCACAAGGCGCTCACCTACCCGCGAACCGACTCCCGCTTTCTCCCCGAGGACCACCTCGGCACCGCCGAGCGCGTGATGATGAGCTTCGAGGACCGCACCCTCTCCGTGCATGCCGAGAAAGCCATGAGCGCCGGCTACGTGCGGCCCAACAAACGCATTTTCAACAACGCCAAAGTCAGCGATCACTTTGCCATCGTCCCCACTGGCACCGTCCCCGTCGGCTTGAGCGAAACGGAGCACAAAATCTACGACCTCGTTGCGCGCCGTTTCATCGCCGCATTTTATCCCGCCGCGCAGTTTGAGGTCACCACGCGCATCACCACGGTCGTCGGCGAGAAGTTCAAGACGGACGGCAAAATCATCATCGATCCCGGCTGGCTCGCGGTCTATGGCAAGCAGGCCGAAGGCGAAGGCGAAACCGACAAAGCCATCGTCGCCGTGGCGAAGGGCGAGGGCGCAAAAACCGAGGCCATCGAGGTGAAGGAGAACGTCACCAAACCCGCCCCGCGCTACACCGAAGCCACGCTCCTCTCCGCCATGGAAGGTGCGGGCAAACTCATCGACGACGAAGAACTCCGCGAAGCCATGAGCGAGCGCGGCCTCGGCACCCCGGCCACGCGGGCGCAAGTTATCGAGGGACTTATCTTTGAAGGTTACTTAATCCGCCAGGGCCGCGACCTCATCGTTACCGCCAAAGGTCTGTCTCTCATTACTCTCCTCCGCAGCCTCAAAGCCGAGTCACTCACTAAGCCCGAACTTACCGGCGAATGGGAATTCAAGCTCCGCCAGATGGAGCGCGGCCAGCTCTCGCGCCCCGCTTTCATGGAGCAAATCCGCGGCCTCACCACCGACATCGTGAGCAAAGTCCGCGGCGGCATGGGCACCGTCGTCGAGGGCCACTTCCACGACCTCGAAGTCCCCTGCCCCAAATGCGGAGCCGAGCGTTTCAAGGAAAGTTTCAAGGCCTACGAGTGCGTCAATCCCGAGTGCAAACTCATCATCTGGAAAAGCATGTCGGGCCGCGAACTCGAGCGCGAAGAAGTCATCACCCTGCTCATGGAAAAGCGCGTCGGCCCGCTCGAAGGCTTCCGCAGCAAACTCGGCCGCGGCTTCAACGCCGTCGTCATGCTCGACACCGAGGAGTGGAAACAGAAGTTCGACTTCCCCGACAAAGACGGCGCCGACGGCAAGCCCCTCGACCTCACCAACGCCCAGGAACTCGGCGACACCGCCCACGGCAAAGTCTGGGAAACCGACGCCGCCTTTCTCTGCGTCAAAGACGGCGTGAAACCCATCCGCATGGGCAAACTCATCTGCCAGCGCACCATCCCCGCCGAGCAGGCCATGAAGTTTTTCCGTGACGGCAAAACCGACCTGCTCCCCCGCTTCATCTCGAAAAAAGGCCGCCCCTTCGCCGCCTACCTCAAGCTCGAAGAAGGCAAAGCCATTTTCGAGTTCGCCCCGCGGGAAAAGAAGGTGCCGGCGAAGAAAGCCGCGCCGAAGGCGGCGGCGTAACGACCCACACTCGCGAGGATGAAAAGCCGTTTGTTCCCACTGCTTTTCATCGCTCTCGCTCTTCTTCCGTTCCCGGCGGCTGCGGCCGAGCCGCCGGTGCCGTTTCAGAAAGTCGGGAATTGCGTCTGGAAGGCCGACCCGTGGAACGACGGGGACTCTTTCCATGTGGTGGTTCCCAATGGAAATCCGGCGATCCGTACCGCAACGGTGGAAGTCATCGTGCGGCTATATTTCGTGGATACGCCGGAAGCGGAAGCAACGTACGAAGCGAGGATTGAAGACCAGGCGGCGTATTTCGGCATTTCCTATGAGCAGGCTCTGCAACTGGCCCAAGAGGCCGCGACCTTCACCGAGAAGCGCCTCGCCAAGCCCTTCGCCATTTGGACACGAGGAAGTCCCGCAATGGGGATTTCCACCCTCCGCCGCATCTATTCTTTCGTCGTCACCGCTAATGGAGAGGATTTGAACGCTGCGCTGGTCTGCAACGGTTTGGCCCGGATTCATGGCTCGAAAACGACGCTCCCCACAGGAGAGGTATCAAAGGACTACATCGCGCGCCTGACCGAGTTGGAAAAGGTGGCGAAAGCGCAGAAGCTCGGCGGGTGGAGATTCGCGGCGCAGACGGCAGCGCCATCACAAAAACCTTCTTCTCCCCCAGCCTCCGTATCTCCTGTGACCTCCGCCGCGCCTTATGCCGCATCGAAGAAGTCAGACGTCTTTCACAAGGCAGATTGCGCTTCAATTGGGAGAATCGCGGAAAAGAATTTGGTTAGATATGGCAGCCGCGAAGAAGCGATTCAGTCTGGCAAGACACCGTGCTCTATTTGCAAACCTTAGATGGAGGCATGGTCGTTGACGACAGAGCAACGGGCGGAGGCGGAGAGGAGGGCGCGCGAGTTCCAGCCGACCCCGCCGAAATAGGCTCCGTCTTATTTATCGGCGGGACTAACATCCACGACCATCACGATGCGGACTGGCGCATCGAGCCAAAAGGTAATCGCGTAGTCGCCGATGATTTTAATCTGCCTTTCCAGGAGAGTAGCATCTTTGTCCGTGAAATCGCCTTGGGTCTCAGGATGCTCCCGCAGGCTGTAAATGAAGTCCATGATCCTCCGGCGCTGGACACCCCGTTTTGGCACGGCATCCAACAAGCCGCAGTGCAGATAAACCTCATGGGGCCGCATGACCCGTAACTACTGCTGGTCGAGCTGGCGCTCAAACTCCTCGGGAGTCAGCCAATGCGCAGCGTCGCGGTCGGACAGACGGGAACTGACGCGCTCTTGATAGTCGGGATCAGCCGCGTGGCGGAGGTGGAAAAGAAACGCCGATACCTCGCTCTGTTCAACAGGCGAAAGCGACTTAATCCCGTGCTTGATGTCTTCAACGCTCATGGGTCGCTATTTTACTGCGGATGCACTCCATAGCAAGCATGCGGAGTCGCCTCTCGCTCACGCCACCGGCTCAATGGGCTCGATGTGGACGAGCACATCCGCCGCCGCCGGGTTCGCCGCGCGAATCGCGTCCTTCACCGCATGCGCGATCCCGTGCCCCTCGCGCACCGTGATCCCCGCATCCACGCCGATGTGCATGTCCACGTAAAACTCCATCCCCATTTTGCGCAGGTGGCACTTCTCCACATTGACCACGCCCGGCACGCGCACCGCGATTTCACGCACGCTGTCCGCGAGTTCCTTTGGCGGCGCGGTGTCCATGACTTCGAGCAGCGCGGGCTTGAGCAGCCGCCAGCCATTGAAGCCGATGATCCCGCACGTAAAAAGCGCCGCCCAATCATCCGCCGGCTCCCATCCCTGGCCCCCGATGATCGCAATCGAGATGCCGATGAATGCCCCCACCGAAGTGATCGCATCCGACCGGTGATGCCACGCATCTGTCTTCACCGCGCTGCTCCCGAGCTGCTCCGCGGCCCCGGCCACTTTGCGAAAAAGCGTCTCCTTTACCACGATGACCGCGACGAGCACGGCGAGGGTGAAAGGCGCGGGCGTGTGATGCGGGGTGACGATCTCGCGCACGCTCTCCACGGCGAGCCCGATGGCGGCGAGGATGACCGCGAAAGCGACGACGACGGAGGCAAGCGGCTCGGCTTTGCCATGACCGTAGGGGTGCTCGTCGTCGGGCGGCTCGGCGGCGACTTTCAGGCCGAACCAGATGGCGAGGGAGCCGAAAATATCGAGCGTGGATTCGATGCCGTCGGCAATGAGCGCGTAGCAATTTCCAAAAACGCCCGCGACGATTTTCACCACCGCGAGCAGGAAATTCACCGCCACGCCCACGAGCGCCAGCCGCGCGCCGGTGCGATAGCCGCGCGCGCGCTGCGCGGACGCCCCGGCGATTTCGCTGAATGGTTTTGTCGAATCGGCCACGGCGCGGCATCGTAGGGGCACGATGTCGAAAGTCATGGCCATAGTTTTCCACGCGCCCGGCGTGCCGGAGGAAGTCGCGCACGCGGAGGAAATCGAAGCCCCCGAGCTGCGCCCCGACGAAGCGCGCGTGCGCTTGCTCGCCGCGCCGATCAACCCCGCCGACCTCAATACCATCGAGGGAAAATATCCCATCGTGCCGCCGCTCCCCGGTGTGCCTGGCGTGGAAGGTGTGGCCGTGGTCGCGGCCATCGGCGCGGCGGTGGAAAAAGTCAGCGTCGGCGACCGCGTGCTGCTGCCGCACGGCTACGGCTCGTGGCGCGAGTGCGGAGTCGCGCGCGCAGAAAACCTCAGCGTCGTCCCGCCCGGCATCGCCGCGGAGCAGGCGGCGATGTTGAAAATAAATCCCGCCACTGCGCTCCGCATGCTGCGCGATTTTGTGGAGCTGAAAGCGGGCGACTGGATTTTGCAAAACGCCGCCAACTCCGCCGTCGGCCGCGCCGTGATCGCGCTCGCGCACGCCGCCGGCTGGCGCACCGTGAATGTCGTGCGCCGCGCCGAACTCATCGGCGAACTGCGCGCCCTCGGCGCGGATGCCGTGCTCGTCGAAGGCGAGGATTTGCCCGCGCAAATCGCCGCCGCCACCGAGGGCGCGGAACTCCGCCTCGCGCTCAACGCCGTCGGCGGCGACAGCGCGCTGCATCTCGCCAAAGCGCTCGCGCCCAGCGGCACGCTCGTGACCTACGGCGCGATGAGCCGCCAACCACTGCGCATCCCGAATGGCCTCCTCATTTTCCAAGACCTCCGCTGGCGCGGCTTTTGGATTTCGCAGTGGTACCGCACCGCCGCACCCGCCGCGCGCGACGCCATGTTCGCCGAACTTTTCGACCTCACTCAGCGCGGCGTCCTGCACACTCCCGTCGAGCGCATCTATCCGCTGCGCGAAGTCACCGCCGCCCTCGCGCACGCCGCGCAGTCGCGGCGCGCGGGAAAGATTTTGTTCGGCGGCGACGCGTGGTTTTCGGCAGAACACGGCGCATGAAACAACACCGCTTCGTCTATCGCGTCGGCCAGTGGGCGCTGCTTTTCATCCTGCTCGGCACCTTCGCCGCGCTCATCGGCTACGCGCATTTGCAGGACGTGTGGGCGCGCAAAGGCAAGATCGAGCCGAGCGGTGGGCGCTACTTTTTCACCCGCGTGGAACTCGACGTGCCCGCCTTCCGCCAAGGCGACGAACGCTGGCGCGGCGACCTCCTCGGCCCCACGGAAAACACCCTCGGCGCGGAAGGCTGCGCCGTCGCCTCCGCCGCGATGGTCCTCGCCAGCTACGGCATCGACACCGACCCGCAACGCCTCAACGCCTACCTGCAAACCCACGACGGCTACACGCCGCAGGGCTGGCTCTATTGGGAGAAAGCCGCCGAACTCGGCGCGGGCCATGTGCGCCACGCCTACGAGGATTTGCCGTCCTACGAGCTGATCGACGCGAATCTCGCGCGCGGCAATCCCGTCATCGTGCGCCTGCGCCTGCCGTCGGGCATCACGCATTTCGTGGTCATCGCGGGCAAAGACGGCTTCGACTACCTCACCCGCGATCCCGGCTCCGGCGCGGCGAAAGGGCTCTATCCCCTCCGCGATTTCGGCAGCCCCATCGAGGCGCTGCGCTTTTACGAAAAGTTGTGAGCGTGAAAGAAATCCAAATGTCATTCTGGACGGAGCCTTTGGAGGCTTTGCGAC
>JAYVNN010000370.1:0-3539 GCA_043758435.1 Chthoniobacter sp. | reverse complement strand
GGCCCTACGCAAAATTGCTTCCCGGCAACATGCTCACGCGGCCTGGCCTGCTGCTGAATCCGTGGGACATTCGCGACACCGGCGTGCAGGATCTCGCGCAGAAGCTCGGTGAGGAAGCCGCTGCCACCGGTGGCGATGCTGAGGCCAAATACCGCGGCAAACCGCAGATTCCCCAAACGGGATCCGATCCCCAAGGTGCCGCTGAAGCTCCCGATTCAGATTCCGACCTCGACTTTTTAGCCGCCAGCGCGCCCGTAATTTACAATCTCATCCCCGACGAGAACGGCATCGTGAAGATTGATCGCAAGGTGCTCGGCGATCGCCAGCACGTGCAGATTTACGCGGAGGATTTGCACGATGCGGTGTGGCGTTCCTTTGCGCTGCCGGAGGTGCCGACGAAATTCACCGACCTGCGGCTGGCGCGGAATCTCGATCCGGAGAAGCCATTCACGCAGAAGAAGGAGGTGACCGTGCTCGAAAACGGGAAGACGCTCACGCTCGCGGACATCGTCACGAGCGAACTGGAAACCTACGACACGCTCGGCGGAATCCACGCGCTCTTCACGACGCTGAGTCACGACGGGAACCTCGCGCAATTTGCGTGGATGCTGCAATGGCCGAAGCTCAAGGACGACGAGAAGCGCGCGAAGTATTCTGAGTTTGCCTGCCATGAGCTGAACCTTTTCCTCGCGCGCAAAGACGCCGCGTTTTTCGAGAAGGTCATCAAGCCGTATCTCGCGAACAAGAAGGACAAGACCTTCATGGATGACTTCCTGCTCGGCAACGACGTGAAGCCGTATCTCGAGCCGTGGGCGTTTGAAAAACTGAATGCCGCCGAGCGTGCGCTGCTCGGCCAGCGGCTGCCGGACGAGGCGGCGAATCTCGCGCGGAATCTGCGCGAGCGGTGGGAGATGATTCCGCCCAATCCCGAGCGGCTCGATGTGCTTTTTGAAACGGGCCTGCGCGGTCGCGCGCTCGAACAGTCGGAGGGCGACAGTCCGCTCAGGCTGGGAATCAACGAGGAGCGCGCGAAGGCCGAGCACGCGGCGAAACCGTCGTCCAATCTGGCTCCCGCGAAACCGCACGGCAGTGCGGATGCGCCGCATCCTGTCCCGACAAATGCCCCGGCATCGCCTGTGACTCTGTCGGCAGGAACCTTGTCCATGAACGGTGTCGCAGCGGATCAGCTTGGCGGGGTCGCTGGCGAGAAGAAGGCCCGTGGGCTCGCGCTTGAAGCCGTGGAACTGGAGGAGCTCGCGAACATGCGTGTCACCACGGTGTCACGCGAGAAAAGCGAGGCGAACAAGGATCTCGCGACGGACGCGCCCGCGTTGCGCAGCGCGCTCAAGCAGGCGGAGGCGCGACGGAAAGTCCTCGATGAATCGGGCCTCGCGGAGAAAGACGGCGAGGACAAGAGCCACCAATGGGGATACTTCGCCGGTGATGTCGCCGGGGAAAATCGCGCGGCAGTCCGCGCCTACTACCGGCAGCTTGGCGCGACGAAAGAATGGGCGGAGAATAATTACTACCGCCTGCGCATTCAGGATCAAAACGCCTCGCTCGTGCCGGTGAACGCCTTCTGGCGCGACTACGCGGCGCACGTCGCATCGGGTGCGAAGACGCCGTTCGTTTCGCCGCACGTCGCGGAGGCGAGCCGCAATTTCAGCGAGATGATGCTCGCGCTCGCCGTGCTCGATCTGCCGTTCGACGCGCCGAAGCACACGAGCAAGGCGGACGCCGGGCAGCTCACGCTCACGGCGGGCGGACCGCTCATCGTTTTCCACAAGGAGATCAAACCCGCCGCTGCGGCGAAGGCGGGGCAGGGCGAGCTTCTCGTCTCGCAGAGTTTCTTCCGCCACGGCGACCGGCATCGCCTGGTGGGCAACGAGAAGTTTGAGAAATACGTGACGGACGAATTTCTCACCGGAGTCGTGTATGGCGCGAATGCGGTCGTCACGAATCCGACGAGCGCGCCGGTGAAGGCCGAGGTGCTGCTGCAAATCCCGCAGGGCGCGGTGCCGGTCGCAGGCAGCAAGGCGACTGATTCGCGCTACGTGCGGCTGGAGCCATACACCACGAAGACGTTTGAGTATTACTTCTACTTCCCCGCCGTCAGTGCGCAGGCCGGCGCGAAGTTCCCGCACTTCCCGGTGAATGTCGCCGTGGCGAACACCTCGGCGGCCGCGGCGAAGGCGTTTGAGTTCAACGTCGTCGGCCGGCTCACGCAGGTGGACAAGGCGTCGTGGGACTACATCTCGCAGTACGGCAGCGCCGATGACGTGTTCGCATTCCTCGGGCAAAACAACCTCGCTGCGCTCAACCTCACGCGCATCGCATGGCGCTGCCACGACGCCGCGTTTTTCAAAAAGCTCACCGGCTTTCTCGGCGAGCATCACATCTGGAACGAGACGATCTACAGCTACGCGCTCGTCCACAACACCGCCGCGGCGCTGCGCGAATGGCTCAAGCATAAGGATCAGTTCGTGCGCCAGTGCGGGCCGTGGCTTTCGAGCAAACTCATCCTGCTCGATCCGATCGAGCGGCGTTCGTATGAGCACCTCGAGTATTCGCCGCTCGTGAATCAGCGCGCGCATCGCATCGGCAGCGACTGGCGCATCGCGAATCCCGCCGTGCTCGGCCAGTATCGCGGGCTGCTGAACGTCCTCGCGCACAAGCCGCAGCTCGACGCCGCGGACAGCATGAGCGTGTCGTATTACCTCTTCCTCCAGGATCGCGTGGACGAGGCGCTCACGCGCTTCCGCCCGATTGACGCGAAGGCGCTGCCGACAAAAATCCAGCACGACTACCTCCGCTGCTACGCGGATTTCTATGAGGGCAATCTCGCCGACGCGCGCGGCATCGCATCGCAGTACGCGGACTTCCCCGTCGCGCGCTGGCAGAAGCTCTTCGGCGACGTGACCACGCAGCTCGACGAAATCGAAGGCAAGGCCGTGAAGGCGGAGAAGGGCGACAAGCCCGATCGCGAAAAAGCGCAGAGCGAACTCGCGGCCACCGAGCCGGGATTCGATTTCAAAGTGGAGAACAAATCCATCGCGCTCACGTGGAAGAATCTCGGCGACGTGACGATCAACTACTACCTGATGGACGCCGAGTTTTCATTCAGCAGCAACCCGTTCGTGAGCCAGAACGCGGCGCGCTTCAGCATCGTGAAGCCGACCAAATCCGCGCGGCAGGAATTGCCGAAGGGCAAGGACGCCATCGAGGTCGCGCTGCCCGGCGAATTTGCGAAGGCCAACGTGCTCGTCGAGATCGTCGGAGCCGGCCAGCGCAAGGCGCACGCGTATCACGCAAACACGCTCAAACTCACCGTCGCCGAAAACTACGGACGCCTCGAAGCCCTCGACAGCGGCACCGGCAAGGCCGTGGGCAAAGCCTACGTGAAAGTCTATGCGCGACTGAAAGGCGGCACCGTGCGCTTTTTCAAGGACGGCTACACCGACCTGCGCGGACGCTTCGATTACGCGAGCCTGAATGTACCCGAAAACGCACAGCCCGCCCCGCTCACCCACGAAGCCGCT
>JAYVNN010000369.1:0-10946 GCA_043758435.1 Chthoniobacter sp. | reverse complement strand
CCGGCGGCGGCTGCTCGCCCCGCTCGATCTTGCTCAGGTAGGAAGGCTCGATGCCGACCCGGTCCGCCAGTTGGCGCAGCGAGAACGCAGGATCGCTCTCCGCTTTCGCCGTGCGGCGCTCCCGCAGGAGTTCTCCGAATGATTGGGGTTGCGCCATATGTGGAGCAGTTACTCCACACGCCCGGCCCGATCAAGCGAAAATTTTGCGCTCTCGTGACGAAGTTGAGGACTTCGTTACGCGAGCTTTGAGCGGGGAAGCTGTGCTTCGCGGTGCGGGGTCGGAGCAGGAGAGACGCGGGAACGCAGATGGGCGTTTGCGCGGACGCCGCCCGCCACCCGCCGCGCAATGGAATGGCCCCGGCAAGGGCGTACCCTTTGCCCGCCCGTTTGCCTGCCGCCATAGGTCCCGTACGCCGCCGCCTCGGTCCTCAACGTGGGCACGAGGATGGCGGGCGCGCATTACGCCGCGACGTGCTGGCGCTGCTGGAAACGCTGCCAGGCTTTTTCGGCGAGCTTCGGGTGTTCCTTCGCGCCTTGCAGCAAGCCTTCAATGCCGAGGTCGCAATCGAGTGCGTCCCAATGCAGCGAGTAAGGACGAATCTCCATCGCATTGCGCTCCTCTTCGGGGGCCAGCAGGAGCGTGGGGTAGAAGGTGAGCGGAACGGTGAAAGTCGAGCCATCGGTCAGTTCGACGGTGAGCCGTGCGGCGTCGATGCGCGCATCTTTGATCTCACGCAAGTAGTTGCTCATAGGTTTGGTTGATGAGTTTCAGATGGCTTTCGATCATGCGCAAGATGTCGTTGCTCTCAGCTTCGGCGAAGCCCCGGTTCCAAGCGATTTCGATGCCGTTCTCAATCCATACTTTGCATTCCATGCGTTCCCGGAAGACATGCACATGACGGCGCTCGCGAAGGTCGAAGCTGTAAAAGCTGACCCGCCACGGAATGTTCGGAATTTTGACGCGCGGCATGGTTGTTTGTGCTCGTGAGGGGCAGCCTTCCGCCTTCGTCACGCCACCCGTGCGAGGGGCCGGGCGCTGAACACTTCATCTTCGCGGAGAGCTTCGAGCGCAGCAGCGGGGACGGCGGTGACCGCGAGGGTTTCGTCCACGGCGTTGAAGACTTCGATGGAGTAGCCTTCCCCGCCATCGGGAGCATGGTGGTGGTCGATGAGTTTAACGACGTCGCCACGGCGCAGTCCCAGCGCGGGCATGTCGCGGGTCAGGGCGGCGTCGGTATAAAGTTCGAATCGCATGTCAGATCTTTCTAGCGGGCGTCAGGGTAATGAACTTGGTGACGTCGGACAAGTGCTCCTACATCCAATGGAACGGATGCGCAGGGTGGCGCCGTTTGGGCCGGTGAGCGGCGCAAAAATTTCGCAAAGCTGGCCGAACGGCGTGGCCTCAAGCGACGCCGCATCTTGCGCCAGCACCTGGCCCCGCAGGTCGTGCAGCAGCCGGTCGGGATTCGCGCTCGGGCGAGGAAGGCCGACTTGTCGCCGCGCGCCTGTCTGACGAGCAGATAGCGGGTCAGCTTCTCGGGGGCGATCACCGCGTCGGCGGGCAGTTTCACGGCAGCAGGCTAATTGGAACCTCTGTGGGAAGTTCACGCCACAGCGTCGGCTGCAATCGTGAAGCGGCGCGACGGCGCTTTCCATTTCCAGCCCCGCCCCGTAATTTCCCCGCGTCATGTTTAAGAAACACTACGCGGCTCCCGGTTCCGCGCCCGCCACCCTCGATACGCTCAAGTCTCCGAGTGAAGCCGAGAAACCCACCATCCGGCTCATCGAATACGACCCCGCCGGGGTCGTGGAAAAGACGCTCGCCAGCGCCGCCGATCTCCCGCCTTTCACCGACGACGGCAAGGTCCGCTGGCTGGACATCGAGGGTCTCGGGGACGTGTCACTTTTCCAGGCGCTCGGCGAAAAGTACGGCCTCCACCCGCTCGCCCTCGAAGACGCGCTCCACGTCGGGCAACGGCCCAAGCTGGAGCCCTACGACAACCATCTCTTCGTCGTCGCGCAGATGGTTTATCGCGATCAGGAAAACGAAATGTGCGGCGAGCAGGTCAGCATGTTTGTCAGCCGGAATTTCCTCATCACCATCCAGGAGGAAATCGGCACGGATGTCTTCGACCCCGTGCGCGCGCGCATCCGCGCGGGCCGCGGCTACATCCGCAAACTCGGCGCGGACTACCTCTGCTACGCGCTGCTCGACTCGATCATCGACCACTGCTTTCCCATCCTCGAAGACCTCGGCGAAGCCCTCGAAAAAATCGAAGACGAAGTCCTCGAACGTCCGCAAGTCTCCTGCGTCGCCAAGCTCCACGAGCACAAGCGCACCCTCATGCAGCTCCGCCGTTTCGTCTGGCCCGAGCGCGATGTCTGCAACGCCCTCCTCCACGACGAAAGCGGCATCGTCTCGAAGCAGACGAAGATTTTCCTCCGCGACGCCTACGACCACACCGTGCAGATCATGGACTTCATCGAGAGCTACCGCGATGTCGTCTCCGGCCTCACGGAATTGTATCTCAGCGCCGTCGGCATGCGGACGAACGAGATCATGCGCGTGCTCACGATCATGTCGTCGATCTTCATTCCGCTGACCTTCATCGCGGGCGTCTATGGGATGAACTTTGACGCCGCAGACGGGGCACGCCCGCTGAACATGCCCGAACTCTACCACCCCTGGGGCTACCCCGCCGTCATGCTCCTGATGGTCGTCATCAGCATCGCGCAGATCATGTTTTTCAAACGGAAGAAGTGGCTGTGAAAATTCGTCGCGCGCCCGGCGCGCAACTGTCGGGGAAGCTGCCAGCTTCCCCACAGTTGCGCCGCACCTCTTCGTAGCTCGATGAAAATTTCCCTCCACACCTCGGCGCATCCCACGGCCGTGCTCGATGCGGTCTTTCTTCCTTGGTTGGAAAATGCGACGCGCAACATTCCGCGCCAGCGCCGCCCGACTGCCGTGCTCGTGCCGTTTCGCAGCCACGCATATTTTTTGAAAGCCCGCGCGCTCACCGCGGGCGTGCCGTTGCTCGGCGTGCATTTCCTCACGCCCGGCGAACTGCGCGACCGGCTCGCGCGGCATCTGGGCATCACCGCGCGTGTGCCGCTGCGCGAGCATCTGCACCTGCTGCTCGCGGCTGCCGCGGAGCGTGGCGGCGCGGCTGGTGCGAGCGTCGCGGCGTCGCCGGATGTGCTGCTGAAAGCCGTCGATCTGCTGAGCGCGGGCGGGTGGAATTTTGCGGACACGGGGCCGGTCGCGCTGCGTCCGGTCGTCGCGGAATTTGGGCGGCTCGTGGAGCGCGCGGGCTTCCGGCTGATGCACGATGCCGACCGCGCACTGCTCGCCGATGCACGCGATGCGGAGCCACATTTCGCCGCGCTGTTCATCGCCGGCTTCGACGCGCAGCACTGGCCGCTTTGGCCGCTGCTCGCCGCCGCTGCGCACGCCGCGGAAAACGCGACCGTGCTGCTCAGCGACCCGCGTCCCGAGGCGGAGACGCTCGATGCCGCGTGGATCGGGACGTGGGAGGAAACTTTCGGCTCCGCCGCGCCAGTGCCCGCCGAGCCTGCGCCGCCGACGGAAGCGTTCACTTTTCTCGTCGGACAAAACACCGCCGAGCACGCGCAGGCCATCGTCGCACAGGCGCTGCACTTCCTCGCCGATCCTGCGTGCGCGCGGCTCGGCATCCTTTTCCCCGCCGCGGGCGCGCTCTCCCGCCGCGTGGCCGCGCTGCTCGCCGAGCGCGCCGTGCCGCACGACGACGGCCTCGCCCACCAAGCCCCCGGCCCGCTCGAAGACGCCGCGTGGCCTGCGTGGCTGGAGTTGCAGGAAAGCCCGCGCCTCCCCGCGCTGCTCCGCTTTCTCCGCGCGCAGCCCGAGAAAAAATTCGCCGGCCTCGCGCTCGCCGACGCCGAGGACGCGCTCACCCGCGTCTTCAATGACCTGCTCATTGACGACCTCGCCGTCGTCGCCGAGTACCTCGCGCAGCACCCGCGCAAACGCCACGCCACCACGCTCGCCGCGGCCCTGCGGGCGCTGCCATTTCTGCCCCCGCGCGCGTCACTCGCGGAGTTCATCGAAAAATCCGGTGCGGTTTTCCGCGCGCTCGGCTGGGATTTTCGCGCCACCGAACTCGTGCGTCTCGCCGCCGACTGGCGCGCTGCCCTCCCGCTCGAAATCCCGCGCCGCACCTGGCTGCGCTGGCTGCGCGAAACACTCGTCTCTTGGCGCACTGAACGCGCCGCCGACGGCAATCACCCTTACAGCCGCGTGCATCTCCTTCCATCTGCCCAGGCCGAGGCGCAGGCGTGGACACACCTCATCGTCGCCGGTCTGAACGAAGGCCGCTGGCCGCCCGCCATCGAGGATTCCGGCTTTCTCGGCGAGGAGGAAATCGACGCGCTCAACCGCCGCCTCCGCGTCCTCAACCAGCGCGCCACCGCGCAAGGCTCGCAGGGCGAAGGTCACGAAACCGTGCAGCCCGGCAAGGCCCTCTGCCTCGGTCCCGCGCAGCGCCGCGACCTCGCGCTGCGGCAGTTTCTCAACCTCCTCGAATCCGCCACCGTCGCCATCGCCGCCACCGCGCAGCTCTTCGACGAAACCGCGCCTGACCGCCGGCTGAACCCGAGCGATTTTTTCAACCGCCTCTACTTCCGCGCCCGCGGACGCTCGCTCTCGCAGGACGCCATGAGCGCGCTGCGCGACGAAACTGCGCGCTGGCTCGCGGCGGGGAGCCTGTGGGAAAAAAGCGCGCTCGCCGATGCGCCGCAAACCCGCGCCGCTTTCACCGCCCGCCGCGACGCCGCGCAGCCTTTCGGCGAATACGAGTTCGCCTTCCGCACGCCACCCGCGCCGCTCCGGCTTTCCGCGACCGAGTGGGAGCGCGTCTTTGCCTCGCCAGCTCTCGTGTGGATGGGCCGCGTCCTCGGCGTGTCCGCACGCGACGCGGGCGACGAGACGCCGTGGAGCCTCGCCGCCGGCCAGTGGGTTCACGCGTGGCTGCGCGCGATTTCCGATGCGCCGGAGGCCGGTGCTTTCGCAGCGCTCCCTGCGCCCGCGCAGATTCCCACGCGTGTCCGCGAACACGCATCCGCCTTCCGCGAACGCGTGCGCGCCGTGCTCCACGCGTGCGACCGCGACGTGCCGGACTGGTGGCTCTCCGCGTGGCAGCAGGCGGAGCATCTCGCCGCGCGTCTCGCGCAGCGCGTCGCTGCGGTGGAAAGCCGCACGCATCTCGCGACGGAATGGAAGCTCGCCGACACGGCGATCCCGCTCGGCGACGGCGCGGCGCTGCACGTCCGTGGGCGCGTCGATCTCCTGCTCACGAACGCGCCCGCGCCCGACGGCGCGTGGATCGTCGATTACAAAACCGGAAACCGGAAACCGCTGACCGTGAAAAAGCTCCGCGGCGGCGACGGCGTGCAGCTCGCGCTCTACGCGCTGGCCCTGCGCGCGCAAGGCGTGAGCCTGCTCACACCCGACCTCGCGCTCGATATACCGCAGCTCGCGCTCGACGAACTCACCGCGCAATCCCGGCTCTGGCGCGGGCTGCACCGGATGCAGGAGAGCGGCGTCTTCGGCATGCTCGGCGCACTGCGCGATGAGTTCGCTTTTCGCGGCGACTACCCGCTCGCGACGCTCGGGATCGATGAGGAAATCCTAGGTGAAAAATGGGCGCGCACCCACCCCGACCTTTGCGCCGTGGAGGAAAACTGAATGCCTGACCCCGCCGACCAACTGCAGCGCGAGCGCTTCATCACGGAGCTGGAGCGCAATTTTTCCGTCGTCGCCTCCGCCGGCAGCGGCAAGACGCGTGCGATCACCGACCGCATTATCGCCCTCGCCACCAGCCCGCGCGCGCTGGAACTGCTACCTGCGCTGGTCGTCGTCACTTTCACGAATCGCGCCGCCGACGAGATGCAGCAGCGCGCGCGGCAGCGCATCCTGGACGAAGGCGTTTCGCTCGAAGTGCTGGCCGCGTTCAACCGCGCGTTCTTCGGCACGATCCACAGCTTTTGCGTGAAACTTTTGCGGCAGCACGGGCACCATCTCGGCCTGCCCGGCGCGCTCGATTTGCTGACGAATGACGACGCGCTGTGGATGGAATTCGTGCAGCAACGCACGACCGTCGGCGCAACGCTCGACGCCGCGCAACGCCGATGCCTGCTGCGTCTCGCGCCGGTGCGCGAGCTGATGGAACTCGGCCGCCACGGCGATGCGGGCGGCGGCGATGAGCCGGGCGCGTTTCCCTCCACGGATTTCAGCGAGGTCTATGCGGCGGTGGGGAAGGGGAATGCGAAGCGCGGAGTCGCCGCCGCGCAGGAGCGGCTGCGCGTGTGGGAGAGCGCGTGGCGCGAGGGCGACGGCTTCGCGCCGCTGCCGGAATGCGGGACGACGGCGAAGGATTTCACGCCGCTCTGGGAGACGGCGCTCGGGCCGGTGCGCGCGTGGATGCGGCGCGGCGCGCTGCGCATCGCGGCGGAGATTGGCGGCGCGTATCGCGACTTCCGGCTGGCCAAAGGCGCGGTCGGCTACGACGACCAGATCGCGCTCGCGAGCGCGCTGCTGCGGCAGCCGGAGGCGACGCGGCGGATTCGCGAAAAGAACTACCGCGTGATCCTCGACGAAGCGCAGGACACCGATCCTGCGCAGTTCGACACGCTGCTCGAAATCACGCGCCCACCGGACGCCGGCGGTGCGTGGAGCGATGCGGGAAGCGCGCCGCCGCGGGCCGGGCATTTCTGCATGGTGGGCGATTTTCAGCAGTCCATTTTCGGCGAGCGCGCTGACCTCGCGCATTACCGGCGCGTCCATCGGATGCTGATGGAGACAGGCGCGGGCGAGGAGGTGGAGTTTTCGGTCACGTTCCGGCTGGATGAAAAGGGCGTCGCTTTCGTCAACGCTGCGTTCCCGCAAATCCTCCACGGCAGCGGCGGGCAGGTGGACTTTGTGCAGCTCAATCCGCGGCCCGTAGTGCTGCCCGGACAGGTCGTGCGATTCGACCTCGGCGCGCTGCCGATTCTCGACGGGTGGAAGGACTGGCAGCGCGCTCGGCTCGAAGCGCAGCGGCTGGCCGCGTGGCTGCGCGAGCAAGGGCTGGAGCGGCTGCGCGCGCAGGCGTGGCGCGAGGTCGCGGTGCTGTGTCCGCGCAAGGGCTGGTTTCCGCCGCTGCGCGCGGCGCTGCGGGCGGAGGGCTTCGAGGTGCAGATTCAGTCGGAGCGCGATCTCAAGGGCGACAGTCCGGCTTATGCGTGGTTCGCGGCGCTCGCGGTCATCATGGCGGAGCCGCGGCACGGCTACGAAATCGTGGGCGTGCTGCGGGAAGTTTTCGGACTTTCCGATCACGATCTCGCGACTTTCGCCGAGGGCGACGGCGGGCGTTTTCAAATCGCCGAACCGACGGCGGGAACCGGCGTGGTCGGGGAGACGCTGAACCTGCTCTCGGCGACACGCGCCACCGTCCTGACGCTGCCACTTTTCACCGCGCTGCGCGAAATCGCGGAGGCCGTGCGGCTCCGAGATCGGCTCCAGTGCTTGCCGGGCGGGGAGTCGGAAAATCTCGGCGCAGAACTCGACGACCTACTCACGCTCGCGGCGACGGCGGAGGCCGAGGGTCGGACGCTGGCGGAATTCGCGGAGGAATTGCGCGCGGATTTCAGCGCGGTGCGGGAGGTGCGGACGGCGGAGCGCGACGCGATCCAGCTCATCACCTGCCACAAGGCGAAGGGCTCGGAATGGCAGGCGGTGATCGTGCCGTTTTTTGCGCGCGGCGTAGTCCAGCGCAGCCGCGGCTATCCGCGGCTGCTCCGGCATCCGCTCGACGGCACGATGCACGCGGCGCTCGACGGCGAGGACATTGGCGAGGAACTGCGCGCCGCGCTCGACGCGCAGAGCCGGCAGGAACTCGAGCGCCTGCTCTACGTGGCGTTGACCCGCGCGAAGCACACTCTCGTGCTCGCCGATGACCTCGCCCTTTTCGCCGGCAAAAGCGGCCTACCAAAAAACTCCGCCGCGCGCCTGCTCCGCTGCGACGGTGAAAACACCAACGCTGCTGTCTTCGCTGCGCTGTCCGCCGCGCCGCTCGCGTGCGGGCCGACGGCCAGCCACCAGACCGAGCGCACCGAGGGCCGCGAGCGCGAGCGGACGGTCGCGCCGCTCGCTGCACTCCCGCCGGGCGCGGCAGAAACGGCACGCGAAAACGCGACACATTTCATCAAGCGCAACCCGAGCGCGCTGGCCGAGGCGGCGCGCGCGGACGACGATCCGGCGGCGTTTCTGGCCACTCAAAAACCCGCGGCGAATGACGGCACGCGCTACGGGACGTGGTGGCATGAGTTCATCGAGCAGCTCGACTGGCGCGCGGACGCCGCGGCGTGGGACGCCACGTTTGAGCACGCGCTCGCCGGCTCGCCGGACGCGCCGCTTTCCCGCCGCGAATGGACGCTGCTCCGCGCGCAACTCACGGGCGGTTCGGACTTCGCGCGGATGTTCACCGCGCCGGGCGTGGTGGCGCACGCGGAGCTGCCGTTTCTGTGGGCGATGAACGGGCGCGAATGCCTCGAAGGGATCATTGATCTCGCGGTCTTCGATCCCGCGGCCGGGAGTTGGCTGATCGTCGATTGGAAAACCAACCGTACGAGCGAAGGCGACCTGCCGAAGCTCGGCGCGCACTATCTGCCGCAGCTTAGTGCGTATTGGAAAGCCGTGGGCGCGATGCTCGGTGCGTCCGTCGCGGCTGGGCTGTACTCCACGGCCACGGGGCGGTGGCTGCCCTACGAGACGGCGGCGCTGGCGGCGGAGTGGGGGAGGCTGAGCGTCGCGCCGGGCGCGCTCGCGGAGGCGCTGAGCGAGCGGTGAGGCGCGAGCCGCCGGGAATAAGGCCCGCTGTGCGCATTCCCAGTCTCATGCCTGCCGAGGCACCGCGCAGCCGCGCCCGGCTTTCACCTCCCCAAACCGCCGCATGAAAACCACCCTCACCGCCCTGCTGCTCATGGCTGCGCCGCTTTTCGCCGCCCCGCTCACCTTCGAGAGCACGGAGACGCCGGTCGCGCTCGTCGAGCTTTTTACCTCGGAAGGCTGCAGCAGTTGCCCGCCGGCGGATGCCTGGATGAGCCGGCTGAAAGCGAGCCCGGACTTGTGGAAGCGCGTGGTGCCAGTCGCCTTCCACGTCGATTACTGGAACGGCCTCGGCTGGCCGGACCGCTTTGCCTCGCGCGCGAATTCCGAGCGCCAGCGCCGCTACGCCGCGGCGTGGCGCAGTGACGCGGTTTATACCCCCGGCTTCGTGCTCAATGGCCGCGAGTGGCGCGACTGGAGCGGTCGCGTGCCGCTGCCCGCGCCCGGCGCGGCGAAGGTTGGGAAACTGCAAGTCACCCTGCGCGACCGCACGCATGCCGAGGTGGTTTTCACGCCGGGCGGCCCCGCCCCCAAGTCGCTCCAGGTCGAACTCGCCCTCCTCGGCGGCAATCTCGAATCCGATGTGAAGCGCGGCGAAAACAGCGGACGCAAGCTGCGCCATGACTTCACTGTCCTGCACCTCGCCACCTCCGCGCTGACCTCCGATGGCCAGGCCTGCATCGCGTCGCTTTTGCTCCCCGAAAAAACCTCCGACACCCCGGTGGCCGTGGCCGCATGGGTCACGAATGGCGAGGCGCAGCCGCCCCTCCAAGCGACCGGCGGCTGGCTGCCGGTGGTGCACTCGCCGTGACTCGAACACGGAACCTTCTGATTCGTAGTCAGATGCTCTATCCAATTGAGCTACGAGTGCGTTTGCGACCGGAAAGTCGGGGCGGGATAAAAGCATCGTTGCCGCGGGGTGGCAACCATTTCGTCGGGGAAAATTTTCCGCATCCCGCGCGCCCCGCCGCGCATCTGTAGGGGAAGCTGCCAGCTTCCCCACAGATGCGCGCGGCGCGGGGAAGCTGGCGGCTTCCCCTACAGACCCGCCAACCGCCTCAAGCCCTTGTGGGCGAACCTTTGTTTCGCGCTGGCGGGTGCCCACAGGCGGGCGCGCTCCCTGCTCCGCCCCGCCGACACCCCCGCCATGGGAAATACAATTTCCCTCCTCATTGCGTTACCAAACGGAGTTTGGTAACGAGGGGGAAACACCCCGCTCATGAACCCCACGCCCCGCGCTCTCCGACACGACAGTTTTACCGTGTCGTACAATAAGTAGTTAGGCACTTCTGCACACGTCCGAGTAACGAAAGCCAAAACAAGTCACCAATAGCTCGAACCCATCAATGGCACGCAGCATCCACACAACCAAGAAGCAGCTTATTCGGGAGCGTTGGTTCGCTCACACCGACAAGGTTCCCCAGACAAACGATGCCACCGAGCTTGAAAGCCAGGACATTCAGAAGAGCCTCCACAAGAGCAACGAAGCCTTTCGCCGCCAGGCAGTCCGAGATGACGCACCAGCGCACGCAAAACTCGCGCTCAAAGGCTCCGAAATGACGCGAACCGTCAACAAACGAAAGACCAAGCAATGAACTCGAAAGTGCCTAACTGTTGCGCCTCGCCACGTTGTCCGCAGTTTGAGGGATGCGGGCAGGGCGTGCGCTAAGGCGCGCTATTTCCAGTCGAGCGCGGCGAGGATTTCGTCTTTCTTCACGCGGTCGGTGTAGTCGGCGAAGGTTTCGCCGGGCTGTTTGCCGGTGTCATAGACGCGGAGGAGCCGGTCGATGAAGAGGTGGACGTCTTTGGCGATGATCTTGCCTTTGAGGAGGCTGTTGAAGCGGCGGTCTTTGCCGAGGCGTCCGCCGATGAAGGCGTCGAAGGCATCGACGGGGACGCCGTTGACTTTGGTCTGGGCGCCGCGGAAGCCGATGTCGGCGATCTGGTGCTGGCCGCAGGAGCTGGGACAGCCGCTGAAGTGGATGCGGATTTTGTCCTGGTACCAGCCGGAGTTGGTCTCGAGCTGGGTGATGAGTTCGAGCAT
>JAYVNN010000368.1:0-10951 GCA_043758435.1 Chthoniobacter sp. | reverse complement strand
ATTTTCGGAGCGGTGTCGTCAGGCGTCATGCCGCCACTCAACTCTCAACTTTCAACGCTCAACCAGCCCTAAATCCGCCACAGCGCCCGGTGCGTGCCAAACTCGGAGATTTCGCCGTGCGTGTTTTTGCCGATGTAAATGGTGATGCCGATGACGCTCACGAAGGTGCCCACAAAGATTCCCGCGACCAGCCAACTCGGGATGCTCGTGCCCACGCGCAGCGCCGCGTAGAACGACGCGAACGACTCGATGGGCGGCTGCGCGTGCAGGAAAATTTTCGTCACCCACGCGGTGAGGATGATGAGAAAAATGAACGTGTAATTGCGCTTCAGCCGGCGGCCCACGGCCTCGAACGCGCTGATTTTGAACGACGGCAAAAGCAAATCCTCGCAGACCAGTTTCTGCCACTCGCCCTGGAGCAGCTTCGTGTTTTGCGCCACGATGGGGACGAGGAAATGCGCCTCCAGCATCCGCACCCGCGCGCGGAAGGCGTCGTAAAACCGGTACCGCCGCGCCTCGATCCAGAGCATGATCCAGACGATGGCGATATTGAAAAAGAAGATGATGTGCGGCACCCGCTCAATGGAAAACGCGACCGTGAAAATCGTGGACGTGGAGGTGATCGCCCAGTTCGTCGTCGAGTCGAGCCGCGCGCGCCAAGCCATGATGCGCCCGAGTTCGCCGCGGTAGAAATGCGACATCGCATTCACGTAGCTCGGATCGAAAGGCGGCGGCGTTTTCGGCAACGGATCGTGTGGCGGCGGTGGCGCGGGCTCTTCGCTCATGCGCGGAAAGGTGACGGCTGGGCACGAAGCAGGCAAGCGTGCCGCGGCGAGAATGAGAATGCTGTCATTCTGGCGGAATTCGCCCGCCGATGGTGCTTTTGGAAAAAACCCGCGCTAGCCTCCGCGCATGCATGTCCTCGTCGTCGAAGACGAAAAGAAAACCGCCGCGCTCGTCCGCAAAGCCCTCGAAGCCGAGGGCATGACCGTGGAGGTGCTGCACCGCGGTGATGAAGTCGTCCCGCGCGCCACGGTCACGACCTTCGACGCCATCGTCCTCGACATCATGCTCCCAGGTCACGACGGCGTGACCGCGCTGCGCCTGCTGCGGGCGAACAGCATCGCCACGCCTGTCCTGCTCCTCTCCGCGCGCGGCGAGGTGGACGAGCGCGTGAACGGCCTCAACGCCGGCGCCGACGACTACCTGCCGAAGCCGTTCGTCCTCGCCGAACTCATCGCCCGCGTCCGCGCGCTCGCCCGCCGCGGCGCAGGCCGCGTCCCCGCGCAGATGAGCGTGGCCGACCTCACGCTCGACACCCTCACCCGCGTGGCCCACCGCGGCGGCGCGGCCATCCCGCTCACCCCGCGCGAATTTCGCCTGCTCGAATTCCTCATGCGCGCGCCGGGCCGCGTGCGCTCGCGGTCGGAGATTTTGGAAAACGTGTGGGACTACACCTTCGATCCCGGCACGAATATCGTGGACGTGTGCGTGAAGCGGCTGCGCGAAAAAATCGACGCCAACGGCGGCGCGAAACTCCTGCACAACGTCCGCGGCGAGGGCTTCGTCATCCGCGCCGAGCCATGACGATTCGCACGCGCTTTACGCTCTGGTATGCGGGCGTGCTCTTCGCCTCGCTCATCGTCTTCAGCGGGCTGCTCTACCACGAGTGGCATGGCGACGCGCTCGCGCCGCCGCCCGTCGGGGCCGCGGCGGACGAGGGGACGCTCGCCGATTTGGCGGAAGACCTTTGCGTCAGCGCCATCCCCGCCGCGCTGCTCGGCCTCGGCGGCGGCTGGTGGCTGATGCGCCGCGCGCTCACGCCCGTGGCCGCGCTCACCGCCGCCGCCGAGCGCGTGCATGAGGGCAGCCTCCGCACCCAGCTCCCGCGCACCGGCAGCGGCGATGAACTCGACCGGCTGACCGAGGTTTTCAACCAGATGACCGCACGGCTCGCCGACTCCTTTCAGCACATCCGTGAGTTCACGCTGCGCGCTTCGCACGAGTTGAAAACGCCGCTCACCGTGATGCGGGGGGGCTGCGAGACGCTGCTCCGCGAGCAGTCGCTGAGCGCGGTGCAGCGCGAAAGCCTGCTCGGCGAAATCGACGAAATCGACCGTCTCGCGAAAATCGTGGATGGCCTCACGCTCCTCACCAAAGCCGACGCCGGCCTCATCGCCCTCAGCGACGAGCCAGTCGCGCTCGACATGCTCCTGCGCGACGCCGCGGCCGATGGCGAAATCCTCGCGCAGCCCCACGGCATCCGCCTTTCCATCGCCCACTGCGACGCGGCGACCGTGCGCGGCGATGAGCACCGCCTCCGCCAGGTGCTGCTCAATCTCGCCGACAACGCTGTGAAATATAACGAGCCCGGCGGCACCGTGAGCCTCGCCCTGCGCCGCGCCGGCGACTCCGCGGAGCTGACCGTCGCGAACAGCGGCCCCGGCATTCCGCCCGCCCACCTGCCGCACGTCTTTGAGCCTTTTTTCCGAGGCGAAACCGCCCATGCCGTGGAAGGCAGCGGCCTCGGCCTCGCCATCTGCCGCTGGATCGTCACCGCCCACGGCGGCACCATCGAGCTCGCCTCCGAGCCGGGAAAAAAGACGACCGCCACCGTGCGGTTGCCGCTCGCGGAGTAGCACGGTGCCCGGTCGGGCACTCGACCGACAACGGCCCGAGAATCCGCCCTCGTCCTCTGGCACGCCGCTCGCTAAATACGGCGCGATAACCATGTGTGGCATTGCCGGCCTGATCGACCCGTCCTCGTCCGAAGCGGATGCGCGCGCGCATCTGCAGCGGATGCTTGACCTCATCGCCCACCGCGGCCCCGACGGCGCGGGCCTGCATACCGCGCCCGGCCTCGCGCTCGGCATGCGGCGGCTCAGCATCATCGATCTCGCCGGCGGCTGGCAGCCCGTCTGGAACGAAGACCAGACCATCGGCATCGTCTTCAACGGCGAAATCTACAACTACCTCGAACTCCGCCGCGACCTCCTCGCGGTCGGCCACACCTTTCGCACGCAAAGCGACACCGAAGTGCTCGTCCATCTCTACGAGCAGCACGGCCACGACATGTTCGCGCGGCTCCGCGGCATGTTCGCTTTCGCCATTTTCGACACGCGCAAAAACCGCCTCCTCCTCGCGCGCGACCACTTCGGCCAAAAGCCGCTCTACTACGCCCGCGACGGCGCGCGCTTCGCCTTTGCCTCCGAGCTGAAGTGCCTCCTCGCGCTCCCGTGGGTCAGCCGCGAGCGCGACCCCGACGCCTTTCTCGACTACGTCTCCTGGCTCTCGCTCCCCTCCCCGCGCACGCATTTCCGGCAGGTGAAAAAACTCGCCGCCGGCAATTTCCTCGCGCTCCCGCTCGACGGCGCACGCACCGCCGAGCTGCGCCAATACTGGCGCTACGAGCTGACCGCCGCACCCGACCTCACCACGCTCGATCCCGCCGTCGAGGCGCTCGACGCCACGCTCCGCGATTCCGTGCAAATGCACCTCCGCGCCGATGTCCCCGTCGGCGTGCTCCTCAGCAGCGGCCTCGACAGCCGCGCCGTCGCCGCCTACGCGCAGGAGCAGCATCCCGAGGGTCTGCAGACTTTCACCGTCGGCTTCGGCGGCCCGGATTCGGAGACCAAAGGGGCGGCGGAAACCGCGCGCGAAATTCGCTCACAGCACCACACGCTCGAACTCACCTCCGACGATTTTCTGCAAAGCATCGAACGCATCGCCTGGCATCTCGACGAACCCGTCGGCGACCCCGCCGCCTTCGCCGTGCTCCGCGTCTGCGAACTCGCACGCGGCCATGTGAAAGTGCTCCTCTCCGGCGAAGGTTCCGACGAACTTTTCGGCGGCTACGACACCCGCTACCTCGGCATGCTCTCGACACTCGCGCGCTCCGACAAACTCCGCCGCTTCGCCCCGCTCCTGCCCGCGCCCGATGCCGCCTCCGCGCCCTCGCGCTGGCAGCGCCTCGGTGCCCGCGCCCACCATTCGCGCGCCAGCGAAGCACTCTCGCTGCGCCTCGAAGGACTGCCCGGCGACGTCCGCACCCCGCGCGGCCTCACGCCGGATCAGCTCCGCCATTTGCGCCAGCGCACCGACGAGATTGCGCAAAGCGTGTACCGCCCGCAGCGCGACACGCTCAGCGAACTCCTCACCATCGACCTCGACTGGCAGCTCGCCGAATCGCTCCTGCAAAAAGCCGACAAGATGAGCATGGGCGCATCCATCGAACTCCGCACCCCGCTCCTTGATCTCCGTGTCGCCGAGATCGCCGCGCGCATCCCCTCCGCGCTCAAACTCCCGCCCGGCGGCCCCGGCAAGTTCGTCCTCCGCCACTGCCTCGCGCGGAAACTCCACGAACCGCTCAACCGCCCCAAACGCGGCTTCCCCGTCCCGCTCGCACAATGGTTCGCCGGCCCGCTGCGCGGCCCGCTCGAAGACGCCATCTTCGCCCCCAACGCTGCCTGCCTCGCCCACCTCGACCGCAAACTCCTCCGCTCCGCGTGGGACGATTTCCTCTCCGGCGCATGGGATGGCGCGCGCACGCTCTACGCCCTCTGGCTCTACGAAATCTGGTCGCGCGGCCTCACCAAATGACGCCGCTCGTCACCATCGGCATCCCGTGTTTCAACAACGGCCAGTGGCTCCGGCAGGCCATCGAAAGCGCGCTCGCGCAAACGTGGCCCGCCATCGAAGTCATCGTCGTGGACGACGGCTCGACCGACGATTCCCGCGAAGTCGCGCGCACCTTCGGCGACCGCATCCGCACCTTCACCACCGGCCACTGCGGCGCACCGCACGCCCGCAATCAAGCGCTGGCTCAGGCCCGCGGCGAGTGGGTGCAGTTTCTCGACGCCGACGACTACCTCGAACCGGAAAAAATCGCACAGCAGTTCGCCGAGACCGGCGGCGGTGAAAATGCTGACGTGATCTACAGCCCGGTGCTCATCGAGACCGTGACCGGCTCCAGCGCCATCCGCGTCCTGAGCGGCACCGATCCCAGCCGCGACATCCACTCGCAGTGGATCGCGTGGCAGATTCCGCAAACCGGCGGCGCGCTCTGGCGCAAGTCCGCGCTCGACGCGCTCGGCGGCTGGAAACCGGACCAGCCCTGCTGCCAGGAGCACGAGCTTTACCTCCGCGCGCTGCAAGCCAGGCTGCGTTTCGTCTTCGCCCCGACGCCGCACGCCGTCTATCGCATCTGGTCCGAGCAAACGCTCTGCCGTCGCGACCCGCGCCTCGTCATCCGCGAGCGCACGAAGCTCATCGACAGCCTCCACGCGTGGCTTTCGGAAAACGGAAAATGGACCGAAACGCACCGCCGCACCGCCGGGCAGGCGTGCTTTGAAATGGCGCGCACCATCGCGAAATACGACCTCGCCGAAGCCGCCGCCTATCACCGCGAACGCTGTGCCCGCGGCCTTCTCCACCTCGACGGCCCCGCCGCGCCGACGAGCTACCGCCTCGCCCACCGCGTCCTCGGTTTCACCGCCGCGGAAAAAATCGCCGCCGCGCGCCGCTGATGAACCCGCTCGCCTACAGCCTCGTCATCCCGGCTTACGAATTGCCCGACGAACTCGACCGCACCCTCGCCGGCATCGCCGCGCAAACGCGCCCGCCCGCCGCGATCATCATCATCGACGCCTCCACCCACGACCGCTGCCGCGCCGTCGCCGAGCGCTGGCAATCACAACTCCCCGTCCGCTACGAACGCGCCGAAGCCGCCAGCGCCGCGCTCCAGCGCAACCAGGGCGCGCAATTGCTCGACGCCGCGGCCAGCCCGCTCGTCGGCTTCATGGACGATGACATCACTCTTTACCCCGACACCTGCGCGAAAGTCTGCGCCGTTTTCGACGAAGACACCGCGCGTGAAACCGGCGGCATCGCCGTCCGCATCGACGAAATCCAACGCGCCGAACCGGGCCGCTTTTCCTGGTGGTACTACCGGCTCCAAGCCGGCTACGCGGACCGCACCTACGGCGGACGGCTTTTCGGCCCCGCGATCAATTGCCTCCCCTGCTACACCGAATCCGACGGCGACCTCATCCCATCCGACTGGCTGAACTCCGGCTGCGTCTTCTACCGCACCGATCTTTTTTTGCGCGAACTCTTCCCGCGCTTCGACGGCTACAGTTTCATGGAAGACGTGCATCTCTCCGCCCGCATCGCCCGCACGCATCGGCTGTACTTTCACAAAACCGCGCGCTGCCAGCATCGCGACGGCGCGGTCTCGCGCCCGCGCAATCACACCGCCATCGCGCGCATGCGCATCCGCAACCAGCGCCTCGTCGCGCGCGACGTGCTCGGCCTGCACGGGCCGGTCTTCGAGGCGAAGCTGCTGCTCCACCGCATCTTCGCGAGCGTGAGCGTGCTGCGCGCGCGCGGCCCCGGTTGGAAAGCGGAACTCACCGGCACATGGACATGATCGCGCGCCTCGCCAAAGGACTCGCCTCGCGGCTGCGCGTGTTTTTCTACCGCGCCCGCGGGATGAAAATCCGGGGCCACGTTTTGCTGCGCGCGATCGAGGTCGGCAGCCGCGCGCACGGCATCACGCTCGGCGACGGCGCGGCGCTGGATCGCGGCGTGGTCCTGCTCGCCGTGAGCGATGAGGCCCGCATCGAAATCGGCGCCCGCGGCTACATCAACCGCCACACGCTCATCGACGCGAACGACCTCGTGAGCATCGGCGACGAAACGATGATCGGCCCGTTTTGCTACATCACCGACCACGATCACGGCGTCCGTGCCGGCACGCGGCCCTACGACAATCCGCTCGTCTCCTCGCCCACGCGCATCGGCGCACGCTGCTGGATCGGCGCGCACGTCAGCATTTTGAAAGGCGTGACGATTGGCGATGACACCGTCATCGGCGCGGGCAGCGTCGTCACGAAATCCGTGCCGTCAGGCGTCATCGCCGTGGGAAATCCCGCGCGGGTTTTGAAGCCGATGCCCGCATGAGTCTCACCGTCGGCATCTGCATCGCCACGCACAACCGGCGCGACGAACTCACCCGCACGCTCGCCGCGCTCGCGCAGCTCGCGCCAGCGCCGGACGAGATCATCGTGACCGCCGACGGCTGCACCGACGGCACCGCGGAAATGGTGCGCGCCGCGCATCCCGGCGTGCGGCTCATTGAGCATGACGCCGCACGCGGTTCGATCCCCTCGCGCAACGAAATGGCCGCGGCCTGCGCCTGCGATATTTTCGTGAACCTCGACGACGACAGCTATCCGCTCGACGGCGATTTCATCCAGCGCGTGCGCGTGCTTTTTGCAAACAGCCCGCGGCTCGCGGTCGCGTCATTTCCCCAGCGCACGGACGAATTTCCCGCGACACTGACCGCCACGAATTTCGGCCCAGCGGGATTCACCGGCAGTTTCGCCAATTCCGGCGCGGCTATCCGGCGCGCAGCTTTTCAGGAACTCGGCGGCTATCCCGATTTCTTTTTCCACGCGTACGAGGAGCCGGACTTTGCGCTGCGCTGCGTCTGCGCGGGCTGGCAGGTGCGGCACGAAACCACGCCTACCATCCGCCATCATTTCACCACCGCACAGCGCAACGAACTGCGCACCCACCACCGCCACGCGCGCAATGAATTCTGGAGCGTGATCCTGCGCTGTCCGGCACCGCAGCTTTTCGCCGTCGCGCTTTTCCGCGCAGTGCGGCAGTTCGGCTACGCGTGGTCGCGCGGACTCGCATGGGCCGCGCAGGAACCGCGCTGGTGGCTGGCCGCGCTCGCGGGCGTGCCGCGCTGCCTGGCCGCGCGCCGCGCGCTGCCGTGGCGCGGCTATCTCGCGTGGATGCGGCTGGTCCGCGCGCCGCTCCGCGACGAGGCCGAGTGGACGAAAATATTCGGGAGCCCCACCGCATGAAAATTTCCTTCGCCGCGACCAATCCCTGCCACGTCTTCCCGCTCGCCGTGGAACTGGCCCGCACCGCGGCGCTCGGCAGCTACTACTCCGGCTACCCCGCATGGAAGCTCGGTGAAGACGCGCGCGCGCTCCACGTCCGCGCGCACAGCCTGCGCACGAATATCGTCTATGGCCTGCTCAAGTACGCGCCGGAGAAACTCCGACCCAGCTCGCGCCGTTTATTTCTTTGGCAGGACACTGGCTTCGACCGCTGGACCGGCGCGCATTTGGAGCCGTGCGACTTCATCCACGGCCTGCCCGGCCAATGCCTCCACACCTTTCGCGCCGCGCGCCGCCTCGGCATCCGCACCGTGCTCAATCACGCCACCGGCCCAGTGCGGACGTGGGTAAAGATCATGGAGCCCGAGTACGCGCGCGTCGGACTGAGGCTCGAAGACGTGTGTCCGTACGATGCGGATTACTTCGCGCGCGAAGACGAGGAATACGCGCTCGCCGATTTTCACTGCGCGGCCTCGACCGTGGTGCGCGACCAACTCATCGCGCTCGGCATCCCACGCGAGCGCATCTGGCTCGTGCCCTACGGCGCGGATGCGCGCGTGTTTCGTCCGGGAAAAACGGCGGCGTCTGACGGCCTGCGCATCGTCTTCGCCGGGCAGGTCGGTCTGCGCAAAGGACTGCGTACGCTGCTCGACGCGCTGACGCTCGCGGGACGCACGGACTGGCGCGTGGATTTCTACGGCGCGGTGCTCGGCGAGGCGCGGCACGACCTCGACGCGTATTGTGGAAAATCCCCTCTCACTTTTCACGGCGCGGTCTCGCAATCGGCTCTGGCAGATGCTTTCCAGTCAGGCTCGGTGCTCGTGCTGCCGTCGCTGGAGGAAGGCTTCGGCCTCGTGGTACCGCAGGCGCTGAACTGCGGGCTGCCCGTCATCGTCAGCGATGCGGTGGGTGGAAAGGACTTTGTCCGGCATCGCGAAAACGGCTCCGTCTTCCCAGCGCGCGACACTGCGGCGCTGTCCGCTGAACTCGCGTGGTGGGCGGAGCATCCGCAGCGCATCGCGGCAAACTTTGGCTGGAGCGCGCCCGCGCAAACGCTCATCACCCTCAGCCAGTCCGCCCTCGCATGAACTTTTTTCCGCGTCCGAAAAATCCCCGGCCCGACCCGCGCCCGCCGCAGCGGCAGGTGCCCACCACCTTCACGCCCGGCGACGGCGACCGGCCCAAGCCGGACCTCAACGGCACGCTCGCGGCGCTCACGGGCATCGTCGTCACTGGGCTGATGATGAACGGCGCGCTGCCCTCGACGCTCGGGCGCGTGGCGGCAGTCGGCACTGCGCTCAGCCTGCTGCTCAGCGTGCTCATGGATTTCCGCGCAGGCGGGCCGCGCAATCTCATCCGCGCGGACATGATGGCGATCCTCGCGTTCTATTTTCTCACGCTCTTCGAGTTCCTTTTTCCGCAGCCGACCTTCGACCAAATGATCGACGTGCGCACCACGCATGAGGCGATCCTTGTCGTGCTGCTCGGCTTTGCCGGGCTGCTCATCGGGCGGCACCTCGTGCATGTGCGGCGGCAGCCTTTTGCCGAAACCCTGACGCGCGAAGTCCCGGCGATTTGGATGGTCCTGATTTTCTGGGCCTGCTTCCTCATCGGCTACCTGCACATGCTGATCGCCGTGGATTTCAACGTGAAGGACATGGTCTTCTGGTTCATGGAGCCGCGGTTTTCGCAGCCGTGGCAGCGGGGAAAATTCGGCGATTGGAAAGCACTGCTCGTCGAGCTGGGACTGTTCATCTACCTCATTCCGCCACTCGCCGGCATCATGATCGCGCGGCGGCATCGCTACCCGAAGGCGCAGATTTTTCTCGTCTGCTGCGCGCTCGCTTTCACCGCGTTTTACGGCTTCACCAGCGGCACGCGCAATGTCTTCTGCTCGTATCTCGTGACCTTCCTCATCGGTTACGCTTTCGCCCTCACCGGCGCGCGGAAAAAGGAGCTGGTGATGCTTTGCGCGGGCAGCGCGATGGTCATGTTTTTTGCGACCTACTTCATGCTCGAATTCCGCAATGTCGGCTTCACGAACTACCTCAATGACCGCTCCGAAATGGTGCAGAAGCCGGAGCGCACGCTTTTCGTGGACTACAATTTGTATGCGATTTGCAAACTCGTGGAGGTCTTCCCGCACAAGAAGCCCTACCTCGGATTCGAGATTCCGTATCAGGCGCTCATCCGCCCGATTCCCCGCGCGATGTGGCCGGGAAAACCGCAGGGGCTGAGCACATCCATCGAGGACGCGCTCGGCGTGGAGGGGCTGACGATCTCGGCGAGCTTTGTCGGCGAGGCCTACATGTCGGGCGGGATGTTTGCGGTCATCGCCATCGCCCTTTTTTTCGGCGCGATCACGGGCTGGTGGAACTTCCTCGCCTCGCAGCGCAACTCCGAACTCGGCATCCTGATTTACGCGTCCGGCTTTTTTGCGGCGGTCATTTCCATGCGCAGCCTTTTCGTTTTCACCACCGCGCTGCTGCCCACGGTGGCGTCGCTGGTCATCGGCTCGCTGGCGGTGAAACATCTCGCGGCGCAGGCGGCGAAGCTCATTGGCCGGCCGGCGAAATTTCAACGTCCGCCGCCGCGTCCGCCGGGGAGGCCGGGGCGATGAAGGTGGCGTTTGTTTCCGTGGTGCCGTCGCCGTATCAGCGCGATCTTTTCCGCGCGCTCGCGGCGCGGACGGAGGTGGAGCTGAGCGTGTTTTATCTCGAAGCCGCCGCGCCGGATTCGCCGTGGCCGGAGAAGGCGCTCGCGCCTTACGAAAGCATTCTGCGCGGGACGTGGCTGCCGCTCGGCGCGGCGCGCTGCCATGTGAACTGGCCGCTGCCGAAGCTGCGCGCCTACGACCTGGTGGTGATGAACACGCTCATGTCGCTGACCGGCCAATGGCTGATGCGCACCAGCCTGCGGGGCCGTCCGTGGATTTTCTGGGGCGAGCGGCTGGGCCGCGGCGGCGCACTGCACGCGGCGCTGGCCGCACCGCTGCACCGGGCGGCGGGCATCGCCGCGATTGGCACATTTGCGGAGCA
>JAYVNN010000367.1:0-10977 GCA_043758435.1 Chthoniobacter sp. | reverse complement strand
CGATGAGGCCGCCCAAAATGGCCGCGGGAATAATCAGATAGAGTTTCGGCGCGCTCGGATCCTTGGGCACGAGGGGTTCCTGAACCACGCGGATATTGCTCTTTTCGAGCCCCTCGGAAAGTTTCGTCTCTTTCGAGCGCGTGAGCACGGATTCGTAGAGCGCCTTGTCGGACTCGGCCTGCCGGCGGAGTTCATCGTAGGGGATGGCGATGCGCGTCAGTTCGACGCCGGTTTTCTGCTGCTCGCCCATCGCAAGCTTGAGTTTTTCCTCGGCCTCCTTCGCGCCTTGGTAAGCGTTGAGCGCGATGTTCGCGCCTTTGCGCGCGGCGCGTTCGAGGGTCTGCTGGAGGCCGCGCAGTTCGCTTTGCGTCTGGATGTATTTCGGGTGCTGTTCGAGGTAGCGCTTTTTGATCTGCGAAAACTCGGACTCCTTGGCCGTGATGAGCTTCAGCGCCTCCTGCACGTCGGGCAGGCCGGAGACGCTTTGCAGGGCGAGCAGTTCCTCGGGCGGCAGGGTCTGGGCTTTGCGCAGGGTCGGCAGGTCGGACTCGATTTTCACGCGGTTGCTGCGCGCTTCCTCGAGCTTGAAATTGAGCTGCTTGAGGTAGTCGGCGGTGACGTTCTGTTTGTCCTCGAGCGAGACGGTGCCGTACTTTTCGCGGTACTCTTGGAGGGCGTGCTCGGACTTGGCGACGCGCATCTGGAGTTCCGCCGCCTGCTTGAGCAGAAAGTCGTTGGCCATCGTGGAGACCTTCGCGTTCTGCTCGAAATACATCTTCATGTATTCGTCGATGAGCGAGCGGACGACGCGGGCCGAGCGCTCGGGATCGTGGCTTTTGAAGTTGATCTCCACCGAGCGACTGCCGCGCCGGAGCCGGGCGTCGAGTTTGTTCTGCATGATGGTGGCGAGTTCAGCGTCGTTTTTCGGCGGATCGCCGGCGTCTGTCTTGTAGCTGGCGTCCTCCTTTTCGAGATTGTTGAGCCGGGCGACGCGGGCGAGGAGCGAGTTGCTGTTGAATGCGCTCTCGACGCTTTTCAGCGCCTCGTCGGATTTGTAGTTGTCCTGGTTGACGTCCTTGATGTTGATGACGGCGGAGGAATCCTCGGAGACCTGCACCACGGCCTGCGCGGTGTAGTCCGGCTTTTTGACGAGCAAATAGGCGCCCGCGAGGGCCAGCATCCCGAGCAGGCAGAGGAGGATGAGCCGCCATTTTTCCCGGAGGAGAAAAAGCCACGCTTGCAGGTCGATGGCTTTGGCGTCGTCGGACGCGGGCTGGGCGGTGGCGGAGTGGCGGCGTGTGGACATGTCTTAGAAAATGCTTTCGGCAACGGTGATGGTATCGCCGGGGAGAACTTCAAACGGTTGCGCGTCCTTTTTGCCCGCCAGTTCCTTGCCGTTGATCTGGATGACCGTGTCTTTGCCGTTGACCCGGCGTTTCAAGACGATCTTGGCGGGGTTGGCCGTCTTCGAGTAGCCGCCAGCGAGGCCGATGGCTTGGAGCAGATCGAGCGGCCCCTGGTTGGGAAACTCGAAGGTGCCGCCCTTTTGCACCTGCCCGAGCACGGTCACGAGGCGCTTGGCAAACTCGACCACGCCGACATTGACCTGCGGATTGACGAGGAAGCCTTTGGCCAGCCGCCCGCGGATGATCGCCGCGGCGTCGTCCACGGATTTGCCGCCGATTTTCACCGAGCCGATGAGGGGGACAGAGATGGTGCCGTCATTGCCCACGCGCGCTTTGGTGGCGAGGTCGTCCTCCTGAAAAACCGTGACCGAGACGAGGTCGTTCGGGGCGAGGAGGTAGTTCGCCTGCTGCGCCCGCAGCGTGGTCGCGCCGAGACTGGCGAAGATGAAAAACACCCCCGCGCGGAACACGCGAAAGGCGAACGGACGAACTGTGTTTTTTCCCATAATGGCTCCCGTCTAGCAGGAATGCGGCCCTGGGGGGAGGCGATTAAAAAAAGACGTTGAACTGAAAATAGACGGTCGTTTCGGAAAAGTCCGATTTTACGACGGTCGAACTGTCCGAGCGGAATTCCGCCCCCAGCTCGCACGTCAGCCACGGCGTGACATCGATGCCCACACTCGGATGGATGTAGAAAATCTCGTCGCGCCGCGAGCCCGCCGACGCGAAATACTCGTACTCCACATTCTGATACCCCGCCGCGAGGACGAAATAGTAGCGGCGGAGAAAGCGCTGGCGGATTTGCGCCTCCACGCCAGTCACATTGTAGTTCGCCGGCGGCACGCTCGCCGAGGTCACGGTGCGGCGGTAGGTCTGGAGGAAAACGGTGGTTCCGTCGAACGGCGCATACGAGACGCCGAGGCTGAAGATGCCGTTCGTCCGGCTCGTCACGCCGTAGATATTGCGCAGCTCCCCGCCCGCCGTCAGGTCGAAACGGATTTTTTCCGTGGCCCGGTAGCGGAGGCGCGTGAGGAGCTGCTCGTAGCTCTGCCCCGGCCCGCGGCTCAGGTCCACCAGCCCGAAGGTGAAGCCCACGCCGAGCGTGATCTTCGGCCGCACCTGGTAATTCACCCACGCCTGCCAGCGGTTCTCCACGGTGTCCACCCGTTCGCCCGCGTAATCGCGGACGTAATTGAAGTAATTCAGCTCGATCGAGGTCTTCGCGCTGTAGTCGTATTTGCTCGTCAGCGCGCCGGTGAAAAGATGCCGCTCCACGCGCTCGCCCAGATCGACATCCGGCAGGTTCATCGTTTGAAAACGCGCCTTCAGCCCGATGGTCAGCCGCTTCCACTCGTACTGCCCGTCCAGCGTCACGTCATGGTCGAAACTGTTCTCGCTCCCGTGGTCGGTGAAAAGCGTCACGCTCGGCACGTAATGCAGGAAAATGTAGTTCGTCGCATCCACCATCTCCGAGCGGTCCGGGTTGAACCGGTCCTCGTAGCTGCCGAGGTTCGCCAGCTCGTTTTTGAAATCCCCGCGCCCCACCGCCACACCCGGCGCAATGGTGAAAATGAAATCCTCCTGCTCGTCCTCGTGGCTGATGAAAATGTTGCTGTCGTAGGTCGCCGTCGCGCTCCCGTGCAGCACGAACTTCCACGGATGCCTGTCCACGGCCGCTTCGAGCGAGGTATTGTCCCCGGCGTCCGGGAAAAGCGTCATCGTGTCCAGCACCGGCGCGGGCGTCAGCGGCAGCGTCGGCGCGGGATCGCTGAGCTGGGTGGGCCGGTCGAAGATCGGCTCGGGTTCCTGGGCGAAAAGCGCGCCTGCGAGCAGGAGCAGGCAGCCCGCGGTGATGGTCGTCTTTTTTAGCCGGAAAGAAGTGTTTGCCCTCATCGGGGCGAGGGGATAGCGGCGAGCGCCTAGCGCCGTCAATCCCATTTCTTGAAGTTACATATTTTGCGGTATGTAAAAGCGCGCGTGCCCCGGCGCGCAACTGTAGGCGAAGCGGCCAGCTTCCCTACAGTTGCGCCAGCCGCGCCGCGACCGCCAGCACTGCCGCCGTCTCCGCCTCCGGCCAGTCATAAGCCTCCGCCTTCGCAATCCCCAGCACCCCGCGCAGCTCGCCCCCCGCGAGCATCGGCACCGCCAGCGAACCTTCCATCCCCGTCCCCTTCGCACCGGGCCGCACTTGGCCCGAGGTATCTGTCTGGATATTGCAAATCGTCACTGGCTCCCGGCGCTCCGCCGCCAGCCCGGCGATGCCTTTCCCGACAGGCACCGTCCCGATGATCTGCACCACCGGCGGCGGGATGTTTTTGTGCGCCGCGAGCTGCAGCACGCCGTCGCGCAGCAGGTGGATCGTGCCGGCCTGGCAGCCGAAATGCGCGACGGTCGCGGACAGCGCAGCGGTGAGGTCGCCGCTCGCGGCGGCGGTTTCGATGGGTGCGGGGATCATGGGGGAAAGCTGCCTGCGCCACGGCGGGCGCGTCAATCACTCCCGCGCGAGGCGGCGCTGGAGTTGGAGGAGCTGGGTTTCGAGGGCGGGAAAGCGTTTGCCCATCAGCCATTCGTAGGTCGCGGCGAGAATGGCGTGCTCACGCGCCGCGTCATCCGGCTCGGGCGGCGGCGCGGTGAGGAGGTTTTCGGAGACGAAAGTGGCGGGAGTCGCGAGGGCTTTGAGCAGCTTGGTTTTCTCCGCATCGGCGATGTCGGGACGACCAAGGTAAAACTCCAGCGCAGTCTTTTGTCCGGGCTGCGTGAGGTCCGCCTTGGCGAAGTAATCCGCGCGCAGCATGGGTCGCTCGGCGAGCGTCGTCGGGTGGGCGTTGAGGTAGCTCATCACGTCCAGCGGGCTGGCGGCGGCGAGCCGGTCGAGCGCCACGTCGGCGGCGTGCCGGAGCTGTTCGTTCGGATCGCTTTGCGCGCTGGCGAGGTCGGCGGTGAGGCTGGCGTCTTTGGTGAAAACGATCACGTCAAACGCTTCGAGCATCCCGCTCGTCGGGGCCGCGCGCCACGGGGCGTGGGCCAGCATCTCGCGCGCTTTCGCGGCGAGGTAGGCCGTGGCCTTTGGCTCCGCCCACGCGACGTTGCGCAGCGCGATGGCCCATTCGTCGGCGGAGTCTTTTTTCTCCAAAGTATCGCGCGCAACTTTCGCCGCCGCGTCCGTCCCGTCGCGTTTCGCGATGCGCCCGAGCACGTCCATCAAGAGCACGCGCAGCGTCGGCGCGGCGAGGTCGCCGCCGGGCCGCAGCGCGAAGTCGAGCCCGGTGCGCGCGTCGCGCCCCGTGGCGAGAAAGTCGCGGATGGCGGCGGTGGCGAGCGCGGGGTCGGCGGCGAGCAGCGTGCGCTTGAGCGCCTCGAGGTCGGCCTCGGTCGCGGTGCCGCTTTCCAAAAGGGCGAGGAGCTGGTCGATGGGGTTCGATGAAGGCACGGCGGAAGTTTTTTTCGCCGCGCCGTTTTGTGCGTCATGTGCCGGCGTGCTCGCGGGAACCGGCGTGGCCGTCCCTTTCGGCGCGGCGGAGCCTTTCGGCTGGAGCCTGCTCCCGACGATCATCACCGCCAGCGAAACCGCGAGGATGACGGTTCCGACAATGATCAGCAGACGCTCGCGAGTTTCCACGCTCGCCTATTTCAAATACCGCCGGATGAAATCCGCCGCCGCTTTGTCGAGAATGCGAATGCCCGCAGACGGCGGCGCGTTCGAGCCGGCGACGACGACGCCCGCGAGGTAGAGCTTCCCGTCGGCATCGCGTGCAAAGACCGGCCCGCCGCTCATGCCGCTCTCGCAGTAGATGGAAAAATTCTCCCAAAACGCGCCGACGACCGGGGTGAACGGCGCGGTCGGCGCGACCGAAAGCAGGTCGTCGCCCGTGTGGAATTCGCCGCCGTAGCCGAGCGCGAGCATCGGCGCGGCACCGGTGAGCAGCGCGGGATTCGCCCACCAGCCCGCATTCGAGCCGCCCGCGACGGGCGCGCGGAAGACCAGCCCGCCCGTGTCGTAGGAAAACGCGCGCACGTCATCGAGCCGGAACTGGCGGACGTTTTCGCGATAGCCGGAGAGGACGTAAATGCGGCTGGCGTACTGCTCGGAAAGATCGACACGCCCCGCGAGCCCGCGGCGGAAAAGAATGTCCGTCGAAAAGCCGCCGTCCGCGTCCCACAGATTATGCGCGGCGGTGAGTACGGAGCGCGGGCGCACGACCGTGCCCGAGCCGCTGAACCACGCATCGCCATTCTCAAAAAAAAGCTGGCCGATCATCGAATACGGAAACGTGCGCGTGAACTCCGCGCCCGTCTCCTGCGGGTAGGCCACGCTCGCGACCGGAGCCTCCGCCGCGCGGGTGAAAGGCGCGGCGCAAAGCGCGAGGGCGGCGAGGAGCGGGAGGGATTTCATGCGCGGTGGAAGTGTAGAGGGGATTTTCGCGAAGGCAACCGGGCGCACTTGCGCGCAAACGCATTGGCTAAGAAAGTGCCGCCCGCCTTTCTTCTCACCACCACGCCCGCCGATGAACGTCCGCCTTCTCCTCCCGCTCGCCGCCGCCTGCACGCTCCACGCGCAGGACATCTCCTACAACCGCGACATCCGCCCGATCCTCTCGGAAAACTGCTTCTCCTGCCACGGCCCGGACAAGCGCGCCCGCAAAGCCGACCGCCGCATCGACACCGCCGACGGCGCCCGCGCGGAGATCGAAGGCGTGCGCGCCATCGTCCCCGGCGACCTCGCGAAAAGCGACGCCGTGGTGCGCATCGAGTCCCACGATGCCGACGAGAAAATGCCGCCGCCGAAAAGCGACAAGAAGCTCAAGCCCGAGCAAATCGCGCTGCTGAAAAAATGGATCGCGCAGGGCGCAAAATACGAGCCGCACTGGTCGCTCATCGCGCCGCAGAAACCGGCGCTGCCCAAAGCGGGACTCACCAATCCCCTCGACGCCTTCATCCTCGCGCGCCTCGAAAAGGACGGCCTCAAGCCCTCGCCCGAGGCCGACAAACCGACCCTCATCCGCCGCGTGACTTTCGACCTCACCGGCCTGCCACCCACGCCCGCGGAGATCGATGCCTTTATCGCCGACCAGTCGCCGGATGCTTATTCCAAGCTGGTCGCGCGGCTGCTCGCCTCGCCGCGCTTTGGTGAAAAGATGGCCGTCCACTGGCTCGATCTTTCGCGCTACGCCGACACCCACGGCTACCATCTCGACGCCGGGCGCGAGATGTGGAAATGGCGCGAATGGGTCATCGAGGCGTTCAACAAAAACCTGCCGTTCGACCAGTTCATCCTCTGGCAGCTCGCCGGCGATCTTTTGCCCAACGCGACGACCGAACAAAAACTCGCGACCGGTTTCTGCCGCAACAACATGGTCAACTTCGAGGGCGGCGCGATCCCCGAGGAGTATCTCACGAACTACATTTTCGACCGCGTGAACACCTTCGGCACCGCCTTCCTCGGGCTCACCGTGAACTGCACGCAATGCCACGACCACAAGTTCGATCCGCTCACGCAAAAGGAGTACTACCAGCTCTACGCCTACTTCAACGCCGTGCCGGAAAACGGGCTCGACGGCAGCAAAGGAAACGCCGCGCCGGTGCTCCAGGTTCCGTCGCCCGAGCAGCAGGCGACGCTCGCCGCGCTCGGCAAAAAAATCGCCGACGCGGAGAAACAATTCGCCGAGCTGACCGTGCGCGCCGATGCCGCGCAGGCTGCGTGGGAAAAGACCGTGGCCGTGCAGACGCCGCCGAGCTGGACGGTGCTCGCGCCCGCCGCGGCGAAGTCGCTCAGCGGCGCGGCGCTCGCGGTGCAGCCGGATCATTCGATCCTCGCGAGCGGCGCGAACGCCGGGATGGATCACTACGAAATCACCGCGCGCACCGACCGCGTGGCGATGACCGCGCTGCGGCTCGAAGCGCTCACCGATCCCTCGCTCACCGGCGGCGGGCCGGGGCGCGCGAGCAATGGGAATTTCGTCCTCACGGGCATCGATCTGGAAGCGCAGTCGGTGACTGATCCGAAGCAGACGGCGAAGGTGCATTTCGTCGCCGCGGAAGCGGACTATTCGCAAGCGACGTACGAAGTCGCGAAGGTCATCGACGGCGTCGCGCAGACCGGCTGGGCCGTGGATGGCAACACGAAGCACGAGGCGCGGACGGCGTGGTTTGTCGCGGAGAAACCGTTCGGTTTTCCCGGCGGCACGGACCTGCATGTGCGGCTGGATTTTGAGTCCGCCTATGCCGGCCACAGCATCGGCCGCGCGCGCCTCGCGGTCACGGCCGACGCCGCTGCATCGTCCATCGGCAAAGCGCCGCCGGCCATCGCGCAAATCCTCGCGATCCCTGCGGACAAGCGGGACGGCAAGCAGCGCGAGACTTTGCAAAAGCACTACCGCGAGACGGTTTCACCGATCCTCAAAGAGCCCGCCGCTCAACTCGAAAAACTGCGCGCGGAACTGAAGACCGTGGAGAAGCAGGTGCCAAACGTCATGGTCATGCAGCAGATGGACAAGCCGCGCGAGACGCACATCCTCGTCCGCGGCCAGTACAATCAGCCCGGCGACAAAGTCGCGCCCGGCACACCCGCGAGCCTCCCTCCCCTACCCGCCGACGCGCCGCCGAACCGCCTCGGCCTCGCGCGCTGGCTGATTGATCCTCAGCACCCGCTGACCGCGCGCGTGGCGGTGAACCGGTTTTGGAAGAACTTCATGGGCACCGGCATCGTGAAAACCGCGAGCGACTTCGGCGCGCAGGGCGAATGGCCGAGCCATCCCGAACTGCTCGACTGGCTCGCCGTGGAATTCACCGCAAGCCATTGGGACGTGAAGCATCTCGCACAGCTCATCGTCACCTCCGCGACGTACAAGCAGAGCGCGAAAGTCACGCCCGAGATGAAAGAGCGCGATCCCTACAACCGGCTCTACGCGCGCGGCCCGCGCTTCCGCCTCAGCGCCGAGGAAATCCGCGACTCCGCGCTGGCCGTGAGCGGGCTGCTCGACGCGCGCATCGGCGGGCCGAGCGGCTTGCCATATCAGCCGGAGGGACTGTGGCAGGAGCTGTCCTCGCGCAAAGATTCCGGCAACTGGACCGCGCAGGTTTTCGTCCAGAGCCACGGGCCGGATTTGTACCGCCGGAGCATGTACACCTTTTGGAAGCGCACCTGCCCGCCGCCGCAGATGCAGACCTTCGACGCACCCGACCGCGAGACCTGCACCGTCAGCCGCGAGCGCACCAACACCCCGCTCCAGGCGCTCGTCCTCCTCAACGACCCGACCTACGTCGAGTCCGCCCGCATCCTCGCCGAGCGCATGATGACCGCGGGCGGCGCCACGCCCGCCGAGCGCATCCGCTTCGCCTTCCGCCTCGCCACCGCGCGCCCGCCCACCGAGCGCGAGACCACGGTGCTGACCGAGCTTTTTCAAAAGCAAAAGACCCGCTACGCCGCGAGCCCCACCGACGCCCTCAAGCTCCTCGGCAACGGCGAAGCCAAGCGCAACCCCACCCTCGACCCCGCGGAACTCGCCGCGTGGACGAACGTCGCGAGCACGATTCTGAATTTGGATGAAACCGTGACCAAGGGCTGACGGCTCGCATGGAATAATCGCGCTCCCAACACGGGCCTGAAATCCGCAGCGTAAAACGGACATGGCGCAGCGGCAGGAAAAAGAGTGGAGTCAGATACGGCCATCCCCATAATCAGCCCGATACATTAGCAAGCAAAACAACCTGACCCCAGATCATCCTGCCTTCATGCGCCACCTTACCCTTCTGCTCTTTACCGGCGTGACCGCCGGTTTTTTCGTCACCCCGGCCCGCAGCGAGGATAAGGTCGCGGGCGGGACTTTCAGCATCTACGTCGAGAACGATCTCTTTGCCGGAACCGACCGCCAGTACACCAGTGGCGTCAAGGTCGGCTGGAGTTCCTCGGATCTGGCGAAATACAGCGACTCGCCTTATGCCAGTCCGTTTCTGCCGCTGTTCAATCTGCTGCCTTACATCAATGAGAAGGACTACCAGAAAAATCTGGTCTTTGCCCTGGGGCAGAACATTTACACACCGGATAACACGGAGTCCTTCGAGCTGGTCAAAGGAGACCGGCCCTATGCAGGCTGGCTTTACCTCGGCGTAGGCGTGGTGTGGAAGGATGCCAACGTGCGCAATTCTTTGGTGCTGAACGTCGGGGTGGTCGGCTCATGGTCTTATGCCCAGGAAGCGCAGCGGCTGGTGCATGATCTGCGCGGGCTGGATCATCCGAATGGCTGGGACAATCAGTTGCATAACGAACTCGGGGTCGTGGCGACCTATCAGCGGGAATGGCGCTGGCCGCGGCACGAGCGCCGGGTGGGATTCGACTGGGAGCTGCTGCCGCACGCGGGCCTGGCGCTGGGCAACGTGCAGACCTATGCCAATCTCGGCGGTGAACTGCGGGCCGGCCTGAATCTGCCCGATGACTTTGGCACGGCGGCGATCGGCCCGGCAGCGACGACTTCTACACCCGTCGATGGACGCCAGGGTGCGGACCGCTCGCGCTTCGACCTCGGCCTTTATGTTTTCGCGCGGGCTGATGGCTTTGCCGTGGCGCATAACATCTTCCTCGATGGAAACACCTTTGGTGACAGTCCCTCGGTGGATCGCAAATGGCTGGTCGGCGAACTCAGTGTCGGGGCCGCGGTGAACTATAAGAACACCAAGTTTGCCTATGCTTTCGTTTATCGGACGGAAGAGTTTTCCGGGCAGAAGGAAGCCCAGGTTTTCGGGACGGTGTCAGTGAACTTTGCCTTCTGACCCCTCGGATGAGTATGCCACGCATGTTAGCGCCTCTCCTCGCGAGTTTGCTGGCCTTGTCGGTCGTCTCGCCCGCGGCGGCACAGACGAAGAAGAAAAAACCGCCTGCGGACGAGGAGGCAGCACCGAAAAAGAAGCCGCGACCGGCGGCAACTCCTGGAGCGACCAAGGCGGAGGACGACGCCGAAGTAAAACCCAAGTCCGTGCGTCCGAAGATCAAGACGCCGGACCCGGAACCGGAGGTTTCGCCCCCTGCCAAACCGGTGACCGCGCCGAACGCTACGATCACGCCTGAGGAAATCTTGGAGTTTCGCGCCCAGCCGGCTGGGGTGCGAAAGCTGATCGAGTCCAGTCTTGAACTGGCCCGCCAGAATCTGACTTACACCTTTGGCTCCGCCGATCCGGCCAGCGGTGGCATGGATTGCTCGGGCTTTATCTACTATGGCCTGCGCCAGGCATGGCCTGACCCAGGTGCCGCGCGATTCCAGCGGGCTGTATGTCTGGGTGCGCAAAGCACATGGCTTCCGCGCGGTCATCAGCCGCAAGCCGGACAGTTTCGAGATGGATGAACTCCTGCCCGGTGACCTGCTTTTCTGGACTGGCACCTATGCGACGCAGAATGACCCGCCGGTGTCGCATACGATGATCTATCTCGGCACTGAGAAAGCCACCGGCGGAAAGATCATGATCGGCTCCAGCGATGGCCGGACTTACCGCGGGCAAAAGCGGAATGGCGTCAGTGTCTTCGATTTTCACATGCCACGCACTCCAGCCGAAGGCGATTCGCGCAGCACCTTTATAGGTT
>JAYVNN010000366.1:0-3563 GCA_043758435.1 Chthoniobacter sp. | reverse complement strand
GCAGCTTTATCTACCTGCGCGGCGACCTGTCCCACACCCATGACCTCCCCGCCGGGTTCCAGGTCTTTGGCAAAGTGCAGGGGCAGGTTTCCAGCCAGTCCCTGGTCAGCAGTGAGCAGTTCAGCGGCGGCGGACTTGGCACCGCCCGCGGCTATCTGGAGGGCGAAGTGCCCGGTGACAGCGCGGGCTTTGGCTCTGTCGAACTGCGCAGTCCGCCACTGCTCGGCTGGCTCGGTGAAAAGGCCGGAGAATGGCGCATCTATGCCTTTGCCGACGCCGGGCATCTGACTATCCAGAACCCGCTGTCCGACCAGGTTTCCAACTTTGACATGGCCAGCATCGGCTTCGGCAGCCGCCTCCGGCTGTTGGATCATCTCAACGGCTCCATCGACGCCGGCCTGCCCCTCATCAGCCAGTCGCACACCCATGCCCAGGACTTCCTGCTGACCTTCAGGGTGTGGGCCGACTTTTAGCACCCACCACCAATGTCCGCTTTTCCAAAACATCTGAGACTTACTTACCTCCACCCATTGCTAGCCGGATTGCTAGTCATGCTAGCCGTACCCGCCAACGCCGGGGCTTGGTGGAATGAGCAGTGGACCGTGCGCAAAAAGGTAACTCTCGACCCGGCAGCGGGTGCCATCACCGACGTGGCGGGAACCAGCGTGGTGCTGCTGCGCCTCTACGATGGCAACTTCCAGTTTGGCACCGCGCGCGACGACGGGGGCGATGTCCGTTTTATCGCGGCTGACGACAAGACGCCGCTGAAGTTTCATTTTGAACGCTACGATGGGTTGCTCTACGAGGCCATCGTCTGGGTCAAGGTGCCGGACGTAAAGCCGGGGGCGCCGGTTACTTTCTGGCTCTACTATGGCAATGCCGGTGAGGCCGGCGCCGGCGGGGGAGATGCCAAAACGACCTATGATCCCGACACGCTGCTCGTCTATCATTTCAGCGAGACCGGCGGCGGCGCGCCGGCGGATGTCACCGGCGGCGGCCACGGCGCGGAGGGTGCGGGCCTCCCGGTCAGTTCGGCGGCCCTGGCCGGCGGGCTCCGCCTGACCGGGCAGAATGGGCTGGTTATTCCCAAAGCCCCGGACCTCGTCTGGATTGAGGGCAGCCCGGCGACGGTTTCGCTTTGGGTCAAACCCACGCTGCTCGCGCCAAACGCCGTGATCTTCAGCCGCCGCGAGGGCGACAAGTCATTCGTGCTCGGACTCGACAACGGCGTGCCCTATGCCGAAGTGACCGGTGCCGGCGGCACCCAGCGCACCACGGGCGGCGCACCGCTCGAAGCCAACGCCTGGCGGCATCTCGCGGTGACTGTAGAAGGTGCGAAACTCATCCTCTGGGTTCAGGGTGAGAGCTATGCCACACTCGCTGCCGGGCTGCCGACGCTGAACGTGCCTTTCGTAATTGGCCGCGACAAGGAGGCCGGAGCAGACGCACCCGCCTCGTTCGTTGGCGAGATCGACGAGTTTCAGCTCGCCAAAGCCGCGCGGCCCGCGGGCTGGGTGAAGCTGGCCGCACTTAGCCAGGGCGGCGGCGAGAAGGCGGCCAAGCTGGTGGCTTGCGGAGAAGACGAGGCCTCGAAGCACAATGCCGAGGGTGAGATTGGCAAGCACCTGTCACTCATCAGCGACATCTCGAAATCGCTGACCATCGACGGTTGGGTAGTCATCGGGCTTTGCACCCTGCTCGCGATGGTCGGCGGGCTCGTGGCAGTGACGAAGTTCTTCTATTTGCAGAAAATCACGAAAGCGACTGGTGCCTTTCTTAAACTCTGGGAGGACCTCGCGCCCAATCTGCATGTGCTCGACAATGGCGACGAAGCGATCATCAGGAGCATGGGTGGCAAGGCTACGCCGAAGCAGCAGAAACTCCTCAATCAGTCGCCAGTCTATCATATCTACCAGATAGGCTGCGGCGAGATTCAGGATCGTCTGGCGACAGCTCGCGAGAACTTCCAGGGTCTTTCCGGCCGCTCGATGCAGGCCATCCGATCGACCCTCCATGGCGGTCTGGTGCGCGAAGTGCAGAAGCTCAACAGCCGCCTGGTCTTTCTAACCATTGGCATCGCGGGCGGGCCTTACCTCGGGCTGCTGGGCACAGTTATTGGGGTTATGATTACTTTCGCAGTCATTGCGAAAAGCGGACAGGTCGAGGTGAACTCGATCGCGCCGGGCATCGCGGGCGCGCTGCTCGCGACGGTGGCCGGCCTGGCGGTCGCCATCCCGGCGCTGTTTGCCTACAGCTACATCGCCTCCCGCATCAAGGACGCGATCAGCGAGATGGAGATTTTCATCGACGAGTTTGTCACCCGTGTCGCCGAGTTTTACTCCGAGCCGAACCGCTAACTGACACCGCACCCATGCAAGCCGGCGACAACAAGAGTTACGATGACATCAATGTCACCCCGATGGTGGACTTGTATCTCGTGCTGCTTCTGATCTTCATCATTATGACCACGGCGGGCGTGCAGGGGGTGAAGGTCAATCTGCCGAAGTCGGGCAAGCCTTCCAAGCTGGACGGGCCGAAGATGCAGGCCATCACCATCGACAACCAAGGTAACATCAAGCTCAACGCGGAGTCAGTCACGCTAGAGTCGCTGGAAACCAAGCTAGGGCAGGTGAAGGCGAAGACGCCGGAGTTTCCGTGCGTCGTGCGGGGGGACAGCCAGACGCAGTACCAGATCATTATGAACGTCATCGACGTTCTCGGACGGCTGAACATTTCGCAGATCGGGCTGGCGACCAAGCCGCCCAAGTAACCCGCAACCCACATCCATACCTATGAGCCAGGAACTACAAACTCCCGAACCACCGGTTCGTCCTTCGCGCCCGCAGCCTGCCGCCCGCCCGCCGCCCCAGATACGGCATCGCAAGTCCTCGTCGGAACTTATCCACGAAGCCGAGGATGACGGTTTTGCCAAACGCCACCGCTGCCTGCTCATCGTCGCCGGGGTGCTCGTGCTGGGGCTGGTGATTTACTTTTTCCCCAAGCCCGGCCCGAGCGCGCCGGTGCGGAAGGCGGAGAAGATTGTGACGGTGCAACTGCCGCCGCCACCGCCGCCGAAGGTGGTGCCGCCACCGCCGCAGAAAGTCCCGCCGCCGGAAAAATTGGAGAAGCCGGTGGCTGCCGAGGACAAGCCGAAAGACGTACACAAGAAGGCTGACAACCCGCCGCCGAGCGCACTCGCGACGGGCATCAAGGGCGACGGGCCGGGCATGGGTTTGGGTGATCGTGGTAACGGGCTGGGCGGGGGCAATTCCATCGGCGGCAATGGCGGTGGCGGCGCTGGGAGCAAGTTCGGCTGGTACGCCGGGCAGATTCAGTCGAAGGTGACGCAGGCCATGCAGCGGAATCCGAAGACGCAGAAGGCCAGCCTCGCGCGGCTCGAGGTGCGCATCTGGCCGGACGGCACCGGGCGGGTGACGCGCGCGGAACTCGCCAGCCCCACCGGCGACGCGGCGCTGGATGCCGCGATCCGCGACCAAGTCCTGACCGGGCTCCAGCTCCCGGAAGCGCCGCCCGCGGGCATGAAGCTGCCCATCGTCCTGCGC
>JAYVNN010000365.1:0-3564 GCA_043758435.1 Chthoniobacter sp. | reverse complement strand
AGCATCGGCGTGCTGCACAAGGACATCAAACCGACCAACATCCTCATCTTCGACGCGCCCGAGGGCGGGGTGCGCCCGCGGCTGGTGGACTTCGGCATAGGCACGCTGGCCGATCCCGGCATCCTCGCGCAGCACGGCGTCACCGGCGCCGGCTTCACCCGCGCGACCATCGAGCACAGCACCGGCACGCCGACTTACAGCCCGCCAGAATACCTCGCCGGAAAACCCTACACGATCCAAGGCGACATCTACGGCCTCGGCGTGCTGCTCTACCAGCTCGTCACCGCCAATCCGCTCCAACCGCTGGCCGCCGGCTGGGAGCGCGACATCGCGGATCCGCTGCTGCGCGCAGACATCGCCGCCTGCGTGGACGGCGACCCCGCCCGCCGCCTGCCCAGCGCCGCCGACCTCGCCGAGCGCCTGCTGCGCCTCGACGCGCGGCGGGCGGAGGTGGAGTTGGAAAAGGCGCGCGTCACCGCGCTGGAGCGCCGAGCCTACCGGCGCGGCATTGCCCGCGCGGCGGCGATGGCGCTCGGCGTGGTCGCGCTCGTTGTCACGCTGGCGGCTTATGCTTTTCGCCAGGCGAGCGTGGCGCGCACGAGCAGCGCGCACGCCGAACGCAGCGCGCACGCTGAAGCAGATGCCCGCGGCAAGTCCGACGAGATGCTCACCCGCATGCAGCTCCAGCGCGCCGAGGAACTCTTCGCCGCAGACGACCACGCGGGCGGCCTTGCCTACCTCGCCCACGTCTTGCGCCGTCACCCCGATGACCGCCTCACCGGCGCGCGCCTCCTTTCCGCGCTGCGCGACGTGAGTCATCCCCGGCTGATCCTCGATCTTCCGAAGCGGGACATCGTCGCGTCCGATATTCAATGGAGCCCGGACGGAAAGCGACTCCTCACGTTGCGCGGCAATGAGGTCGAAATGTGGGACGCCACGAACGGGAAAAATGTCTTCGGCCCAACGAAAACTCAGCCGTCCGCCGGAATTCGCTTCAGCCCAGATGGGCGGCGCTTTCTGGTCATCGGAATCGACTCTCAAATCTTCGATGCGGAAACGGGGAAAGCAGTAACCGGCTTGCTCACCCATGCCGGCAGAGATCCGGTTTCAAATGTGCCGTGCAATCATGCGGTGCTCAGCCCGGATGGGCGGCTGGTCGTGACGACCTGCTTTCATCCCGAGGCGATCGTCTGGAACGCGGAAAATGGGGAGGTGGTGGCGCGCATTCCGATGCGCTCCAAGGCGATGCCGGAATCTGCGGATAAAGGAGACTGGTGGGCGGCAACCGCCGTGGCTTTTTCGCCAGACGGAGCGCTCGTTGCGATCAGTCGCGCAGACGGCTGGATGTTCATTTGGGAGATGGCCACTGGCTCGGTGATCCTCACGGAAAAACTCATTTCGGCTGGCGAGGGACACCTGCTCTTCGCCCCCGATGCGAAGCGCCTTTACGTCGAGCAAGGCAGGGTGGTTTCCGCGTTCGATCTCAGCACGCGGAAGAAGCTCAACTGGGCGATCAAGACGAAGGCCGTGATTTATTCTGTCGCTCTCGCTCCCTCGGGACGACACCTCGCGTTGGGGCTGTCCGATCGCACGCTGCGCTTTTTCGATGCCACGACGGGCGAGGAAGAAGGCAGACCCGCTACCCATAGCCGCTACCCGACTCTCGTGGAATTCAGCCAGGACGGTGCGCGCGTGCTGACCTTGACTACCCCGAACGGGGCGCAAGTCTGGGACGTCTTTACCCGACGCGCTCTCGTCGTGCCTGATCGCAGACCAATTAGCAGCGCAGCATTGAGTCCCGATGGCCGGCGGCTTGTCACCGCGTCTAATGACGGATCGGCGAGGGTATGGGGCGTCGACCCGGCGGAGTCTCTGCCCACTGTCGTCCCCCACCTTACAGACCGTTTTGCTATTCATCCGAATCAGCGCTTTCTGGCGCTCAATAGCGGCAGCAGCATCCAAGTCTGGGATTGGCAGACTGGAAAAAAAATCGGCCCCGCAATGACCCATAGTCCGTCGCTTTTCTCGCTCGCCTTCACCCCATCTGGCGATCGATTGATCTCCGGCGGGCGCAATGACGCACACGCCCGGATTTGGGATTACCGGGCGGGAAAGGAAACCCAGCCGGCTCTTCCTTCGCCCGGATATATCAATGGGCTGAACTTCTCGGAAGACGGCTCATTGCTCTGCGTGGGCGGGGCGGCGAGGAGCGCTCGGGTTTGGGATCTGGCAACTGGAAAACCGGTGACGGCCGACCTTGGAGTTCTCCAAAATGGCGCGACGATTACGCCCGACGGTGGGCGCGTGGTGATGCTTGCGAGTAAGAACGCGGACGGAAGGGGCGAAATGGTGGCGCAGGTCTTCGATGTGAAAACAAGCCGGCAAGTCGGAACAGATTGTGTCGATGCAACTGGTTACCATCTTGCGATCTCGCGGGATGGCCGAACCTTCGCGACCATTGGCTTGGGAGGAACCGCCAGGATCTGGAGCACGCTGGATGGTGCGCCGCTCTCTCTACCGATCAAGCTGCCATCCGCGGTGAAAGATGTGGTTTTCAGCCCCGATGGAAAATGGCTGGGCCTTATTTGCAACGACCCTACCGTTGTCGTTTGGGATTGGAAAACCCGTCAGATCGTCGGAACGCCTCTGCTGCTCCCGGACATCGCGCAAGGGGCGGAGTTCAGCCCCGATGGTCGCCGCATTGCCACCAGTGGGCTCGGCGTCGTGCGTGTCTGGGACGTCGCGACAGGTCGTCCGTTGACCGCCAGCTTCGGCAATCTTGGCACTTCGCTCAAGTGGACCAAAGATAGCCGGCGACTGGTCACATGGTGGAGTCAGTCCGTCAGCATCGTCGAGGTTCCGCCCGTGGATGAGAAGCCACTAGCATGGCTAGCGGATTGGGCAGAAGCCGTCGGAGGTCAGCGGATTGACCGCGTCGGAGAAATCGAGGCGCTGCCGGAGGAAATCGAAGTTGCCACCCGGGCGCGACTCGCCGGGATCGAGGGTGATGGCATTTATGCCCGCACATTGCATTGGGCTTTCAGCGACCCGGCGACCCGACCACTCTCACCGGAGGGAACGCTAACGACACCTGATCTCGTGGCGCAGCTATGTGCAGCGGGCAACAACGCGGCCGCGTTTGAAGCCTTGCGACTGGCACCGGGCGACGCACGGCCTTGGGCGGCAATTTGCACCAGCTACCTGGAGAATGCCGAGACGTTGAACGACGCGAACGAATTAAACCTAAACCGCCACCTTGCGCAGGCGGAAAAACTCTCGCCCAACGAGCCGATGATCTGGCGCGCGCGGGCGGATATCCACGGCCTTCGCAACCGCATCCCCGAGGCAATCGCCGCTGCACGCAAGGCGCTGGCACTCCGGCCCGATGCCCCCACGTTTCGCCAACTCGCGTTCCTTCTCGCCGAGCACGGCGACCATGTGGAAGCGGTCGAAGCGTTCGCCAAGGCACTCGGCTTTGCCGGTGAGAGCGGCTTTACCGAGGACGAAGAACATGCTCTGCACATAGCCCGCGGCGAATCATTGCTCAAAGCCGGCCGGCGCGAC
>JAYVNN010000364.1:0-10994 GCA_043758435.1 Chthoniobacter sp. | reverse complement strand
AAGGTAATGCCGGGCGCACTGGCTGGCCCCTGGATAGTAACATTCGTGTCGATTCTGAAAGCCGAGCTGGTGTTGTAGCCGTTGGCATTGTTCCATGCATTGCTTAAAAAGACAGTCTGGCCGGCCAGCGGGCGCGCGAAGGTAACTGTCTGCGCCCCGCCTAACTGCTGCGCATAGCTTACCGCGGTGCGGAGACTGTTCTGCCCAGCGGTAGCGGAAGTTAGATCGCTTGTTGTAGTAACAACAAGCGAGCCACTGGCGCCACTTTCATAGGCGCCGACGTCACAGGTCGAGTCGCCCGGACGGACGCGAACGTAGCCGCGCTGATCCTGATTGTTCACCGGCGGCCCGCTCGCTGCGCTATTGTTGCCGGCGTTAATCGCCACACTACCAGGCAAAAGCGCCAGTGTGTTGGTGCTACCGCCGTTATCTTTGAGCGTCGTATCGAGGTTGATCTGCGCGGCCGTAGCCTGAGTCGCGTTGAAAGTCTGGTTGTCGATATCAACGTTGCAGATGTCGCTGAGGTCCGCATAGGTGAGGCCCTGCGCATTGTCTTCCGGGTTCACACCGCGGAAGTCGGTGTTAACTAGAACCGTATTCCGGATCTCGGCCGTGGCGTCGATAGCATAGATATCGGCGGCGGCGGCATGGAACGTCCCGGTGCCGAAGCTGGCGTGATTATTGTAAAACGTGCTGCTGTAGATGTAGAGCGCGCTGAAAAAGTTGTTTGGTAGATAGGCCTGGGCGTAAATCGCACCTCCCGTCGCGGCTGAGTTATTGACGAAGGTGCAATTCGCGATCGTAGCGCTGGAGGCGGGGTCAATTTTGATAGCCCCGCCGCTTCCCGGTCCGCTATTGTTGTTCGTGAGGAGACAGTTGGTGATAACGGCGCCGCTACCTCTCAGAAAAATTGCGCCACTTGTGCTCGCGCTGTTCGTGATGGTGAGCGCATTAAAAGCGACCGTGTAACTCCCGGTGCTGTAGCTGGTCAGCCCCCCGGTGGCTTGGAAGATGCCGACGCTGTTATTGCCGCTAACCGTGATCCTCTGTCCGCTTCCATCGATCGTGCAGTTGCGGGTAATGTTAGGCAGGGTCGAGCCGAGCGTGATCGTCCCGCTCAGGTTAAAACTGATCACCGCACCGTTATTGTTTGCGTTCGCGGCGTTGATCGCCTCGCGCAGGGTGCAGTCGTGATTGCCGGCGCCCTGACCTAGGACGTCGCACGAACCATCGTCGGTATCCGCGAGAGAGTTCACGACAAAGTTTGGACCAGTTTGCGTTGCGCCCGAAGCGACGCCCGCGAAAAGCAATCCGGCGAGGAAAAAACAGACGGTGAGGAAGCGATGGTTCATAGGAGGATAAGGATGGGGAGGGGCGAGTTGCGCACGGCGTTCACCGCTTCGCGCAGCGTGCCGGCGGCGCCAAGCTGGGCAATGGCGGTATTCGGATTGAATCGGGCTTTCATGGCAGACAGAGGGGTTGCTGCCTCCTTCTCACCGCTTTCCGGCAAATCATTACACGCCTCCTTAAAAATAATTTGCGCGATCTCCGCGCGACGGCATTACCACCGATGCCATTCCGGATATTTCGCCCGGAACTGCCGCCACTTTTCCAGCCATGCCGCGGGGCTCAGCGGTTCGAGCGAGCCGTGTTGAATTTCGGCGGCGGCGTCGATCTCGGCGAGGAGCAGGGCGTCATCGGGCGGCAGCGCGGGGCGCGGCAGGAGCGTGGCGATGTCGTAAAGGCGGATGTCGCCGCCGTCTTTCGTATCGGAGATGAGCGTGCGTCCATCGGCGGTGACGGTGAGATTCAAAATGACGCCGTCCTGCCGGAGCGGGGCGCGGACCGGCAGGCCCGTGCGGCGATCCCAAAACCGGATCACCTTGTCCAGCCCGCTCGTGGCGACGCATTCCGTGCCCGGCAGGAAGGCACCTCCGAAGATTTCGCCGTCGTGCTGGAGCGCCGGGCAATTCAGACGGCCATTCCGCCAGTCCCACACATGGCCGATGCGACCGCGTCCGCCGGTGAGGAAAAGATCGCCCTCGGCGCTGAAGCGGGTGACGAAAATCCAGTTCGTATCCTGGATGCGCGGCGCGGCCAGTTCGCCGCCGGGCAATGCCAGAAAGCGCATTTCGGATTCCAGCGAACCGCTGCCGGCTATGCCGCCATGAAAGTCGATGTCCATCACCCGGGAGCGCGCCCATTCCGGCGGGGTGCAAAACTTTTCCGCTTCGGCATCCCAGACCAACGGCGAACTCTTTATTCCCCAGGCAAGCAGCATGCGGCCATCGGGGCTGTAGCGGCAGGCAGCGTGCGCGCCGTCGGCTGCGGTGTCTCCCGGCGGGTTCGTGAAGAGCTGACGAACCTTGCGCGTGGCCACGTCCACCTCCAGCAAGGTTCGCCGTGCGCCATAGACCGCGATCTTTTTCCCGCCCGGATGCACCGACAACGCGCGCGGTTCGGCGGTGAGAATGAGGGGTTCCCCGAGACGCTGTCCCGAGCGGAAATCCCAAAATTCGACGGTGCCGGAACCGGATGCAGTGTCGCGCTCTTGATGGCGGTTGGGGGTGGTGCTGCACGCCAGCGCCACCCAGGAGCCATCGGGCGCAAATGCGGCGTCCATGATTTCGCCGCCGGGCACGATTTCTGGGCCGGCCGGTTCGCCGGTCTCAACGCCGAAGACCCGCGTGCGAAGGATGTGCGAATTGAAGTCGGGCCGGCCCGATGGAATGAGCAGGCGGCCATCGCGCGAAAGGCGAATGCGCGAATTTGGGAAGCCGGAAATGGCGCGGCCGCCCGGCGGTTCGGTCACCCGCCAGATGCGCACAAGACTGCCGCCGCTCTGAGCCGTGGCCACCAGGCGATTGTCCGGTGAAATCGAAACGCCGTACGCGCCTTCCTGATGCCAGCCAACCGCGCGCCCGTCGCCACCATCGGGGAGATGCCAGAGCCGCACCGTGTCGTCCGCGCTGGCCGTGGCGAGCAGCGCACCGTCGCGGCTGAAATCGAGCGCCTCGAAGCGGTTCTGGTGCTTCGGAAACGAGCGCTCTCCGCCTGGTCGCTCGATGATTCCTGCGCTGTAGCGCGCGATGAAGCGCCCGTCTGGGCTGATGCCTTCCACCGCCGACTGCGGATCGCTCGCGCACGGATGCGTCTCCACCACGGCGCCGGTATCCGACTTCATCACGAGGAGTTGGTTGGAAAGATTATGCGCGATGAAAAGATCGCCGCTGCCAAGGAAGCCCTGCGCCGCACCGCCGAGATTTTCGACCGGTGGAAATAGAAACCTCTCCGGAGTTTCGACCGCGCACACGCCGCGCAGCTTTACGCTGGTGATCAAGAGCCGCTGTCCGTCGCGACTGAATTCCAGCTCGGTCGGAGCGCCCGCATCGGTCGGAAGCGGCACCGTTTTTCCCGCCCGCGCATCCCACAAAAACGGCGCGGGCGCACCGACCGCGATCCAGCGATCCTCTTCGCTCACGGCGAAGCAGAGCACCGCGGCCTCGCGCGCCACCCGCGCCACCTCGCGCCCCGATGGATACTCCGTGAGGCGCACCGTTTTCCCATCCGCGAAGACGACGCACTCCCCGTGGCACGCCCACGCGGCGGCGGTCATCGCCACTTGCGGCAGCCAGCGCGATTCATTTGGCAGATCCCAGACGGCGGCCACCGTGTTTTTCCACGCGCCACCGCTGGCCCGGTCCAGGGGCGGCCTCCACGGCCCGACGATGATCGCATCCTGCGATGGCCTCCACGCGATGCTGCCTACCGGGCCGATGCCACTCGCGAACGCGCGCACCGCCGTGGTGCTGTCGCCGCGCCACGCCGCCCAACGCGCGCGGTTCGCAGCACGGCTCGCCTCATCAGCGCCAGGCGTCGCCGCGGCTTGCGCGAACCACAGCGCCGCGCGCGTCGTGTCCTCCTCCTTGGCCGCGACGAGGCCGGTGTTCGTGTAAAGGTCCACGACGGTCGCCGTCGCTTTGGAAAGTGCGCGCACTTCGCCCTGCCGCGCGCGCTCCGCCAAACGCCACTGCCACGTCACGCCCGCAAAACCGAGCACGAACGCGAGCATCAGCGCGCCGAGCAAGGCCGCGATTTTCGGACGCCGCCGCGACCAGCGCCAAAGCGCCTCGATCGTTCTCACGGGTCGCGCCCGGATCGGTTCGCCACGCACGAAACGCTCCAAATCCTCCGCGACTTCGAGCGCCGACGCGTAACGCTGCACTGATTCCTTCGCGAGGCATTTCAGGCAAATTGTCGAGAGATCGCGCGACGCGTCCGCGAGCGGCGGGGGCATTTCTTCCACGACCAGCTTTGCCGTCGCCAGCGGCGTTGCGCCGATGAAAGGCGGACGCCCGGCGAGCAATTCGTAGAGCACCGCGCCGAGCCCATAGACATCGGTCGCCGTGGTCACATCGCCGTTGCGGCCATCGGCCTGCTCCGGTGCCATGTAGCTCGGGCTGCCGAGCATCGCCGCCGAATGCGTGAGCGCGCTGTCGTGTTCCGTCACCATCTTTGCGAGGCCGAAGTCCGTCACCTGCGGCTCGCCCTTTTCGTCCACGAGAATGTTCGACGGCTTCAGATCGCGATGCAGCACCCCGCGCTCATGCGCGAAGGCCACCGCGCGCGCCACCATCGCCACCATCGCCGCGATCCGCGTTGCGCACTCGGCAGGAGAAAGCACGAGTGACTTCGCCCAAGTCGCGATGTTTTGCCGCCCGAGCACCAGCCGCATCGAGAAGTAATGCTGCGTCTCATGCTCCCCGATTTCATAAACCGACACGATGTTCGGATGATCGAGCCGAGCTGCCGCCGCCGCTTCATTACGAAACCGCTGCACCGTTTCCGCCGTCGCGAGCTCGCCCGCGAGAATCATCTTCACCGCCACCTCGCGCCCGAGGCTGAGCTGCCGCGCGCGATAGACCACGCCCATCCCGCCGCGCGCGATCTCCTCCAGCAATTCATAATCGCCAAAGCTGCGCACCTGCCCCGCATCGAGCAGATCGACCCCGAGCGCGACCAGCGAACCACCGCCGCTCGCCAGGCTAAGCAGGCACTTCGGGCACTGCCCAAACGGCGCACCCTGCGGAATCGCAGCACCACACAGAGCGCAATGGTTCTCGTGGTCGGCGTCAGGCATCGGCGGAAGAAAGATCATCCAAGGAGCCAAGGCGTGCCGGCCCGGCTCCTTGGATGGCCCGACGCTCCGAGGTTCGACGTTCGACATTCATATCAACTTTCTATCACCCATTGCCCGCGAATCATTACACCCGCCCCACCACTTCGAGCAGATACGCGATCTCACCCTCCACCTCCTGCGGCGACGCCACGGTGTGTGCAATCTCCTCGCGCAGCAGTTCGCCATAGCGCCTCCGCATCCGGTGAATCGTCACCGCGACCGCGCTCGCGCTCATCGCCAGTTCGCGCCCCAGTGCGTCGTAACCCGGCATCCCGGATTTCCCCGCGAGATACGGCTGCAACTTTTGAAAAAGGTCCGCCCGCCCCGCCTGCGCGTAATCTCCCCGGAGCCGCACGCAGACCCGCTCCAGCAGCGCAAACGCCCAGCTCCGCTCAAACTGCGTCTCCGGCGTCATCCGATCCGCCGGCTCGAGCGCGAACCGCTCCTCGGCCTGCATCTCGTCCATCGAAATGAACACCTCGCCCCCGCCGCGTTTCTGCGTCTGCGCGCGCCGCTGTTCATTCGCGAGAAAATTTTGCAACGCCCCGAGCAGATACGAACGGAACCTCCCCGCATCCGCACGAGCCCGGGCGAATGTCCCTCCCTGGATGACATGCAGAAAAAAAGCCTGCGTGAGATCCTGCGCATCCTCCTGCGACATCCCGCGCCGGCGGATGAATGCGTAGAGCGGATACCAATAGTCCCGGCAAAGCTGCGCCAGCGCCGCCGCCGCATCCGGCGCCTCCCCGGATCCCGCGCGCATGACCACCGACCAGCGCGTGGTTAGGAACGATCCGTGCGCAACCGGGTGCGGGTCGGGCTTGGCAGTGCTCCCATTCATCGTCACAGGCGTGCCCGGGACAGCGTGCTTCCAGACTTGCGATGGGGGTAGAGAGAGCGTGGATGATCTGGATTCATCCTGACCAGCGTTGCGACTCCGCAACGAATTGCAACCGTAGCTTCGTCACCGCACGCCTACGGCCGACTCTGGGCTGGTCGAGTCATTCCCAGACCCGTATAGCGCAATGAATGAGTCGCCGCGCCGATTGGACGCTCCTCCCTTTCCTTGTAGCTTTTCTCAGCACCAAAAAAATTCGAGAAGACCGGTGCGTTTCTCTACGGCGAGGTTGTAGAGAAATCCGTGGGAAGTCCGACGTGCTCCCACGCGGCGTGTTCTTTTTCAGCGTCGGCTAATTTCTTGCGCGTCTTGTCATTCGCGTATTTGCCGAGCACGAGTCGCGAGGGCGGCGCGGCGGATTCCACGGCGGCGATGATGGCCTCCGCTGCCTTGGCCGGGTCGCCGGGCTGTTTGCCGTTCATCGTTTCGAGGAGGCGCAGGAACCTGCCGCTCGTGCGGTCGTAGTCGGCGATGGGATTCTCCGCGCGCTCCAACGAGCGGCTGATGAAGTCGGTGCGAAACGGGCCGGGCTGCACAATGGTGACTTTGATCCCGAGCGGCTTCAGCTCGGCGGCGAGCGATTCGGACACGCCTTCGAGCGCCCACTTCGTCGCGCCGTAGATGGAAAAGCCCGCGTAGTTGGAAATCACGGCGGCGGCGGAAATGTTCACGATGTGACCGCTCCCCTGCGCGCGGAGAATCGGCAGCGCGGCGCGAATCACTTCCAGCGCACCGAAAAAGTTCACGCTGAAACTGCGGGCGATCTGCTCCTCGCCGAGTTCCTCAAATGCACCAATAAGTCCGTAGCCGGCGTTGTTCACGACGACATCGAGCCTGCCAAATGCAGCCGCACCCTCGGCCACTGTCGCTTTCACCTGCGCCGCGTCCGTGACATCGAGCGTGAGCGTGCGGCACGTCTCCGGGTAGCGCGCAGCGAGTTCAGCAAGCGATTCCAAGTGGCGCGCGGTGGCGATGACGCGCTGCTCTCGCGAAAGCAACAAGCTGACCAGCGCGAGACCAAAGCCGCTGGAGCAGCCGGTGATGAGCCAGACACGCGAGGGTGTTGTGAGTTCGTTCATGTGATTCGCCTCCAAGGCAGCGGGGATACGCTCCCGCGAGCGCTGCGGACGTGATTGCGAAGGCCAGCGCGGAGTGCGCGCTTCTTCATTCCGATTCTCAATCGAAGGCATCCGCCGGGCAGCTTGGAGCGTTCATCATCTACTCCTCGGATTCGAGCCTCACGAAGGACTCTCCAACTCGGCCTACATTATGTTTCACAAAATCGACTACCCATTTCTCATCGGAGCATTCGTCAGCTTTCTGGCGAGCGTTACGCTCTGGTTCCTCGTCAGCCATGAATACGGGCTCTTCGTTGGCATTTGGGTGCCGAGCATCCTCAGCTTTTGGGTCGGAGTGAGAGTAGTCATTCTTTCACAGGGCATTAACACTCGAAATGGGAGGTAGGCTATGCAGTATCTCTTCGCAATTTTTATGCTCGGATTGATGGTCAGCCTTCTTGTCGCCAAAGGGGTAATGATGGCTCACGAACATACAGCGGAAGAGTTGGAGCGGATGGAGAGGGAAAAGCTGGGCGTAGATCGCAAGGGATAGCTCGCAGGTCGCTTTACGCGTCTTTCGCGCCGGAGCCTTCGTTAAGAGGTGGGATGACATTGGAACAACTGAAGCTGGCCCGCAGCCGGCTGCGCCTCGGCATTGCGAACGTCGGATTCTGGGTCGTCACGGTATCCGGCGGGCTCTGGTGGCTGACGAGTGGCGGGGCTCACGGCCTCGACACCCGGGCATGCTTCATCTTCGGCCTGGCGGCGATTGTCGTGCAGGCAGCGTTCGATGTCATCGGAGGCGCGTTGCTCATGCCGCCGCCAGCGGTAGCGCCGGGAGAATTCCTGCGTCGCTGGTCGCGCGGCGTTGCTTGTCACTCATTGGTGTTGGCTGGCATTGGGCTGCTGAGCTGCGCAAGTTTTCGACTTAGCTCGGGCTTCGCGCTGGCGGTTTTGATTGCGACTGCCGGGCTTGCTCTCGGACGCCGGCAAATTTTCCGCGCGATAGCCGGGGCGTCCATTTCGAAGGCCTCTGGGGATGGAAGAAACAACCTCGCCGCCGCGGTGAGCGACCCGGCGTTCACCGGCGGCATCGTCGGAATCGGCTCCCGCGCAACGAGCCTTTGGCCTGCGCGTTGGCTGGAGAGTTTGTCGAAATCGGACATCGCCGTGGAATCGCGCCGGCGCGAATGGCAGCTCGCCAACGGCCTGAATGATCGGGCTCTCGTCGCGGTCATGGGCTGGAATCTCTGTGGCACATCGCTCGGAACATTTGCCTTCGCGCTGGCCCAGCGCACGCCGGCCGAGGCGCTGTTTGGCCACGCCTGCTGGATGACGCTTTGGGCGTTTGTCGGTTTGTTGGTGCTGCCGGCGTTGAGCCGCAGCGCCGTCTTCGCCGCCGACCGCGCGGTTGCCGATGCCGGCCTCGATTCCGCAGCTTGGATCACGCGCTTTCCTGAAATGACCGGCGAAGACGGCAGCGCGAATGCCGCCGTGCAAACGATCTTCTACCCGATCCCCTCGGTCGAGATGCGGCTCCGCTCGGTCGAGGATGCACCGCTCGTGCTCGGCAGCCTCGCGCGCAACAACCTCTACTACTCCTGGGCGACACTCACGCTGCTCGGGCGCGCGGTTCACTGCAACGTCGGCCGCCCCGCGCTGTGGGTCTTTCCGCCATCCGCTTGAGCGGAAAAATCAGTTTCGATTGCCGGAGCGCCGCGACTCGCCCATGCTCCGCGCCAATGTCCACCGATCCTGCCAACGACCTCGACGCGGAGATCGCGCTTTTGCAGCGCGTCGCGCAGGGAGATCGCGTGAGTTTCGAGGCGCTTTACGATCGTTTTTCCGGCGTGCTTTTCTCCACGGCGTATCGCGTGCTCAACAACCAGGAAGCCGCCGAGGATGTGCTGCAGGATGTCTTTATCCAGATCTGGGAAAAGGCACCGCTCTACGATCCCACACGAGGCAAGCCGATGACTTGGGCGATCACGCTTACGCGCAACAAATCCATCGACCGCCTGCGCTCGACGGTGCGGCGCAATCGGCTGCACGACGACGTGGAGCGCGAAGCGGAAACCTTCGAGCAGTTTGACGACCGGAGTTCCTTCGATGCGATGGCCGCAGGGGAGACGAACCAGATCGTGCGTGACGCCATCCAGAAGCTCTCGAAAGACCAGCGCGAAGCGATCGAACTCGCGTTTTTCTCCTCGCTCACGCAAATGGAAATCGCGGAGCGCCTCAATGAGCCGCTCGGCACGATCAAGGCGCGGATTCGTCGCGGCATGATGAAGCTGCGCGAGGTTCTGAACCCGGAGGTCTAGCCAGCCGCGTTCGCGCGGACTACGCCGCGACTCGGTCCGTTAGCTCCCGCTCACGGGCGACGAGCCAGAGCAGTTCGCCCGCGTCGTCCACGACCGGGCTGATGGCCACCTCCACCCAGTAAGGCGTGCCGTTTTTGTGGTAATTGAGGATCGTCTCGCGACAGGGACGATACTCATGCACTGCGCTCCGCATCCGTGCGGCCGCCGCGCGATCGGTTTTCTCGCCTTGCAAGATGGGTCCGAGATTTTTCCAGCGCAATTCATCCAGCGAATATCCGCACATCGCACTGAAGGAAGGATTGACCCACTGCACCAGACGATCTGGCCCGGATACCACCAAGCCCTCGGGACTCGTCTGCTGCGGGCGGTTCGCAATTAGCCCAGCAAGGCGAGCCTTCAGTCTTGGCGAAGGCAACACGCCAGCGCGCGGCGCGATGACCAGTGTCACCGCCGCGCTCACCTCCGAAAGTCCGGCGACGAACTCGCGAAGCTCCTGATGAAATTCGAGAAGGACTTCGAACTGTTCGCGCTCCGCCTGAGTCATCAGGCCGGCAGTGTAGAGCGTGCCTTGGGATTGAAGAAATTCGGTCAGCATCGAGAAGCGAGAGTTGAGTTGATGAGCGTGTGATTCAAGGGTTACGGTGCCGCGCGCTTGGCGGATACCTTTTCCGAAAACATTTTCGAAACCCGTGCGCCCGCGCCTACTTCTTGGGGGCCGCGTCGGTCACCATCTTCACGAATTTCTTCGGGTCTTTGTTGAAGTCCTTGAGGCAGGACTTGCAGCAGAAATAGACGTCAGTGCCCTCGGACGTGACTTTCACCGGGTTGCCGTGCTCTCCGAGCGTTTCGCCGGAGACGACGCACTTGCTCAGCGGGTATGAATTCGGCACGCTGGAGTCAGCGAGGGCGAAAGCGCTGCCGAGAAACACAGCAGCAAGGAAGGCGATGGCGGACTCGTTTTTCATATGATGGAAGACTTTGTGCAAAATTTACGTTCGTGGCCGGTAGTGGATGCATTCTTCGCTGCACGAGCCAAAGGGCCGGAGACGTATAAACGAATGATGCTATGCTCGCGCCCTTGAACGTCACCCTGGTCTTTTTCTCAGCCATTTCCTTTTTCGCCTACGGCTCGGCGTGCTTTCTCTCCGCCTACATGAGGCGGGAGTTCGATCGCTACCACCTCGGATCGCAGCGCATGCTGGTGGGTGGGCTGCAGTTGTGCGCGGCGGTCGGACTGCTGGCTGGCCTGAGCCAGCCGTGGATGGGACGTGCGGCATCCGCCGGGCTGACCGTCATGATGCTGATCGCCGTCGGCGTCCGGATTAAGATCAAAGACACTCTGCCGCAGACGACCCCGGCGCTGCTCTATCTGGCGCTGAACGCCTACCTTTGTCTGGCGGCGTTCTGACCAGCCGCTTTCCTCACAGCAAAGCAATGGCGGCGCACATCGCGAGCACGGCGATGGATGGCAGGGCTTTCTTGATCGGGTCTTTCACTTTGAGGTGCATGGCGAACGCCCCCAGCATGAGCAACCCGAG
>JAYVNN010000363.1:0-3572 GCA_043758435.1 Chthoniobacter sp. | reverse complement strand
GCGCGCGCAGCCATTGCGCCGTGCGGAAAAACAGCAGCACGAGCTGCCCCTTCGGATTCCCGCGGTTCGCGTCCCAGTCTTGGAAAATGCCGTTCATGGATTTGGTCGTGGGATGTTTTGAGTGTGTGTAAGAAGAGGTTCTTTAAGCCACGGACAGACACGGAATCTCACGGCCAGAGGATTCCAATCCGTGTCTGTCTGTGTCTGTCCGTGGCTCAATCATTTTTCGGCAATGCTCGCAGGTAGATCGCCTCGACCTGCGCCGCCATCGTTTTGGCGGAAAAAGACGCCGCTACTTTTGCCCGCGCCGAGTCCGCAAAATGCGCGCGCAGCTCCGGGCTTGCGAGCAAATCCGCGACCCGATCCGCGAACTGTCCGCACGCGCCCGGCGGGACGAGAAAGCTGTCCGCGCCATCGGCCAGAATCTCTTCCAAGCCGTCCAGCTTCGGCGCGACCACTGGCACGCCGCTGGCCATCGCCTCGAGCACCGTCAGCGGCGTGCCCTCGTAGCGCGAGGTCAGCAGCAGCACATTCGCCGCCGCGTAGATCGTGCGCGGGTCGGCAACATGCCCGGCGAAACGCACGCGTTCCGCGAGGCCGAGCGCCGCTGCTTTTGCCTTCAGCGCCGCCTCCTCCGGCCCGGTGCCCGCGATGACGAAGCGCACGTCCGCATTTCTCCGCGCCAACTCGGCGGCCACGTCGAGGAAGAGCGCGAAGTCTTTCTGCGGATGAAGCCGGCCCACTCCGGCGACGAGCGGCGCGCCGGCGGCCCTGTCTGCATCAGCGTTCGCAGGCGTGTAGCGCGCCGTGTCCACGCCGTTGTAGATCACGGAAACGCGCGTCGCCGGCAGCGCCTCGCGTTCGGTGAGAAAGTCGCGCGTCGATTTTGAAACCGCGCAGACGTGCGTGGAAAGGCGGTTGGTCAGCGTGTCCAGCCAGCGCGCCAGCCGGCTGTCGTGGCGCAGCCGGTCGTTGCATTGGTCGTGGTTGATCCGCACCCGCACGCCGAGTAGCGCGGCCAGCGGTTTCGCGATCCAGTTCGCGCCGAAAAGATGGCAATGCACGATGTCGAAGCGCCGCGCCGTGAGTAGCCTCGCCAGCCGCCAGACGTAGAGTGGGAGCCACTTCGCGGGCGACAGCGAATGGACCGGCACGCCCAGCGCGGCGAAGTCCTCCCAGAAAACCCCGCGCCCGTGCAGGCACGCGACCTCGGGCTCGAACCGCTCGCGGTCGGCGTAGCGGATGAGGTTCAGCAGCGCCGTCTGCGCGCCGCCGAGGTCAAAGCTGTCGATGACATGCAGCACCCGATATTTTGGCGGAGCCGTCATCGCGTCAGTCCGGCGAGAAAGGCGTCCACGTTTTTCGTCGTGTCGTGCAGCTCGGTCACAAACTGTGACGCCTTGGCTTGCAGCGCGCCCAACGCCGCCGGATCGCTGAGCAGCCGCGCGGCTTCGCCGAAGAATTTTTCCACATCGCCGCCCGCGCACCGCCCCGCGCCGTAGCGCGTGAGCACGGTGTCGGGATCGACCGCCAGCGAGAGGATCGCCGCGCCGCCCTGCGCCGCTTGGATGAAGCTGTTCGGAAATCCTTCCGCCTCCGACGTGTTCACGAAAATCTGCGCGCGATCATACCATTCCTGGATTTCGTGATACGGCACGCGCCGCAGGAACTCGACATTCGGCAGTGTGCGCGCGCGGCTTTCCAGCGACTTCCACAACGCACGATCCTCGTCCGGGCAAATCATCACGCACCGCGCCTCGGGCATCCGCTCCGCAAGGTCGAGAAAAAGCTGCGGGCGCTTGATCGGCTGGCAGCGCGCGACCCACAGCAACGCAACGTCTTTCGCCGCCGTGCGCGGCCCGACCCGCGGCAGGATGAGATTGCGATACAGCCCGCAGTCCTGACCCGCCCGATGAAACTGCGCGCGCTGATAGTCGGTCATCGCGAACCGCAAATCGGCATGCCGCACGCCGTACTCAAAGAGCGCGCCGCGCGCGGGATACTGCGCGCGGAAAACGCCATTCACTTCCGTATCGAGGCCGCAGATGAAGACGAGTTTCGTGCGCAGCAGCGGCTTGGCGATGTGCAGGAAAAACAGCCACGTCGTCCAGCCGAGGATCAGCGTGTAGTCCGGCTTTTCCTCCGCCACGATCCGCAGCACCACCGGCAGCGCCCGCAGCGTGTCGGCCAGCCCGCCGGTGTGAAATTTCCCGCCGGTGCGCAAGCGCACGCCTTGCAAAGTGCGATCCGCCGGCTGCCCGTGATCGCCGCCGATGATCGTCACCTGATGCCCGCGCTTCGCGAGTTCCACCGCCAGCAAGGCGACCTGCAGCTCCGCTCCACCGGAGGTCTGCTTCGCCTCGGGATCGAGCACGAGATGCGCGTAGCTGGAGAGGAAAAGAAATTTCACGACGCCAAAGTGAAGCGCCCGGCGAGCCGGTCGGCGAGCAGCCGGATGAGCAATCGCGGATCGAGCGCAAACGCCCGGCCAAGTTCCGCGAGCCCGGCCAGCGGGCGCTCGGCGAGCACGCCGCGCCCGAGCTTCGCGCGGTGCAGCGCGAGCGTGCGGCGGAAATCCCTCACCCCGGCGACGGTCGGATGCGCGGCCTCGTACGCTGCAAGCAAGCGCGCATACACCGCGCGGAACTCCGCCAGTCCCGACGCCGCCACGCCCTCGCGGAACTGCATCAGTACGGCGACATCCGCCTTGGAGACAGTCTCCGAAAAAGCCCGCGCCAACACTCGACGCAACACGCGCCGCGACTCCTCACGCACCGTCTCGCGCCCGCTGTGCTGAAGCGATTGCGCGGCGTGCCGATAGACGGTGAGCCGTTCCGAAAGGTTCGCCGTCTGATGCTCCTCCGCCACGCGCATCCACAGGTCGTAGTCCTGGCAGATGCGAAAGGATTCGTCGTAGCCGCCGAGCCGCATGACCACCTCGCGGCGGAAGATCGCCGCGGTGTGGATGAACGGATTCTCCCACAACCCCGCCCACCCGATGCTCTCCGGCCCGAGCGCGACATCGAGCAGCCCGGTGAACTTTCCGCCGTCATCCACCAGCCACGCCTGGCAGCCGAGCAGCGCCAGTTTTTCATCCCGCCGCACCCGCTCCATCTGCCGCTCCAGCCGCCTCGGCAGCGAGAGATCATCAGCATCCTGCCGCGCGACCCAGGTGCTGCGGGCCAAGGCCAGTCCTTGATTCAGGCACGGCGTCTGGCCTTTGTTCCGCTCATTGCACACGAGCCGGATGCGCGCGTCGCGGTAGCTCTCGACAATGGCCGCGCTGTCATCGCGCGAGCCGTCGTCCACGATGAGAAACTCGAAGTCGCCGAAGGTCTGCCCGAGCACGCTCTCGACCGACGCCCGCAGGTGCCGCGCGGCATCGAACATCGTCATCAGAACGCTCACCGTCGGCGCTGGATTACTGGCTACGGGCATGCGCGGTGCGGTTACTTTTCGGCACCGCTGGTGAGCGGCGGCGGCAGCGGATTCGGCACGGGCGCTGGCGTGGCGAGCAGCAGCGGGAGCGCGGCAGCGAGGTCGCGGTTGTAGCTCGCGTAGCCGTCGGCGGT
>JAYVNN010000362.1:0-3601 GCA_043758435.1 Chthoniobacter sp. | reverse complement strand
CGCGACCGGGCCGTATTTGAAAAGGCGGAGCAGGGTGCTGTCGGTGGTGAGGACGAGGGTGGTGTCGCGCTCGAAGACGGTGCGGTAGGTTTCGAGCGAGCGGTTGAAGGTGTAGAACTCGCGGGCCTCGGGCGTCTGGCCGTAGGCGGCGGCGTAGATGGCGGTGGCCTCGGCGTCGGCCTTGCCCTGGATTTCCTGCACTTTGCGATACGCCTCGGATTCGATCTGGGCCATGTCGCGTTCGCGTTTGCCGAGGATTTCCGCGGCCTCGCCCTCGCCTTCGGAGCGGTAGCGGGAGGCGATCTGCTGGCGCTCGCTGACCATGCGCGAATAGATTTTCGCGGCGACGCCGGGGTTGTAGTTGATGCGCTTGAAACGCACGTCGAGCAGCTCGATGCCGTCCTCCGCGAGCGTCGGTTTCGCGGCCGCGAGAATCTCCGCCTCCAGCGCGGCGCGGCCAAAACGGATTTCGGGCAGCACATTGCTCACGCCGGCGTCGATGCTCGCATCCACGACGGGCTTGCGGTCGCGCTGGGTGCGGATGATTTCCACGAGCTGATGCCGGGCGACGGAGTTGCGCGTTTCGCTGCCGAGGATGTTGTTGATGCGGGACTGCGCGGTGCGCTCGTCGCGGAGGCGGATGTAGTATTGCTGGGCGTTGGTGATCCGCCAGCGGGCGAAGGTGTCCACGTCGATGTAGAGCTTGTCCTCGGTGGGCATGTCGGCGGAGGGGCCGTCCCAGCGGAGGATGCGCTTTTCGATGCGGTTCACGGTCTGGATGAAGGGCGTTTTCCAATGCAGCCCGGCGGTGGTCACGGGTGCGCCGATCTGCCGGCCAAACTGAGTGACGATGACCTGCTCCGTCTCGAGCACGGTGTAGGTCGAGCTGAAAAGGAGCAGCGCGGCGGCGATGAGGAACGGGAGAAAAAGGGAGCGGTTCATTTCGTTTTCTGGTCGAGCTGGAGGAGCGGGAAAATCTGCCCGGCCTTTTCATCGAGGATGATTTTGCGGGAGAGCTGCGGCAGCACTTCCTGCATCGTTTCGAGGTAGAGGCGCTGGCGGGTGACCTCGGGGGATTTCACGAATTCGGTGAGCGTGGCGTTGAATTTTCCGGCGTCGCCTTTCGCCTCGTTCACGCGCTTGGCCGCGTAGCCTTCGGCGGCGCTGACTTTGCGCAGCGCCTCGCCTTTGGCCCGCGGGATGACTTTGTTGTATTCGCCGTTGGCGAGGTTGATGGCCTGCTGCTTTTCCTGCTGCGCCTGGTTGACCTCGCTGAAGGAAGCCTGCACGGCCTTGGGCGGATGGACGTTTTGGAGCTGCACCTGCATGACGGTGAGGCCGAGGCCGTAGCGTTTCACGAGGGTCTGCAAACGGAGGAGCGATTCGGTTTCGATCTCCTGCCGGCCGATGGTCAGCACCTCGTCGATAGTCCGGTCACCGACGACTTCGCGCATGACCGCCTCGCCGGCATCGCGCAGCGTTTTCTCGGGGTCGATGACGTGGAATTTGAACTCTTTTGGCTCCTCGATCCGGTACTGCACGATCCACTCGATGAGCGCCATGTTGAGGTCGCCGGTGACGATGTTGCGCTCGGCCTCGGGGTCGTCGGGGCGCTGATAGGGATTCGTGACGTTGGGGGTGATGAAGCCGAAGTCGAGCGTGAGCCGGCGCTCGACGGGGACGATGGCGATGACGTCGATGCCGAGCGGGAGTTTGAAGCGCAGGCCCGGTTTCACGACCTCGACGAAACGCCCGAAGCGCGTGAGCACGCCGGCGGAATCGGTGGGGATGCTGGTGAAGCTGGAGAGCGCGAACCAGAGGGCGATCACCGCGAGGAGGCCGAGGCTGGCGAGGCGACCGGCATGCGGTGGAATTTGGTATTGCGGCGGGGTGACGTTTTTCATGGCGGTTGGCGGGTGCTGGTTTAGCGCGGGTGCGGTGGAAAGCGAGCGCACAATCCGCGGCGGTAGCTGTAGGGGTAGCTGCCCGCATACCCGACAGCTACCGACCGCCGGGGAACTTGGCAGGTTCCCCTAAAGCGTGCCGTTTTTTCGCGCCGCGAATCAGATCGCGAAGTCGTTGTATTCCGGCTTCACCGGCTCGGTGGGCGGGAAGAGCATGCCGGCGGCGACGGTGTGGTTGGTGCCCTGCTCGATGAGGATGAAGGAACCGGTGAGGCGATTGGTGCCGTAGCTGTCGAAGACGAGCGGCTTCGCCGTGCGCAGGCGGATTTCGCCGATGTCGTTCATCGCGAGCTGCGCGGGCGCGGGCTCGTGCTCGAAGGTGCGGATGTCGATGCGGCTTTCGAGGCTGGCGACCTGCGCCTGCACGGTTTGCGAGGTGTGCTTAAGGAAGTATTTGTTGCCGCGCTGGAGCGGGCGCGCGTGCATCCAGCAGACGCGGGCGCGCAACTCAGTGCCCATGCCGGGGAGGTTTTCCAAGCCCACGATCATGTCGCCGCGGCTCGCGTCCACGTTGTCTTCGAGGCAGACGGTGACGGATTGCGGGGCAAAGGCTTCGGCGAGTTCGCCATCGTGCGTCCAGATGCTCTTGACCGTGCTTTTCAACCCGCTCGGAAGGATCATCACTTTGTCGCCTTGCTTCACAATGCCGCCGGCAATCTGACCGCTGAGGCCGCGGAAATCGTGCAGCGAATGATCGGTCGGATTGTTGGGGCGATTCACCCACTGCACGGGCATGCGGAAGGCGGTGAGATTCCAGTCGCTGGCGATGTGGACGGTCTCGAGATGGCTGAGCAAATCCGGGCCTTCATACCACGGCGTCTTGTCCGACGGGCCAACCACGTTCTCGCCGGTGAGTGCGCTGATGGGGATGAACTTCACGTCCTTCGCCACGTCGAGCTTGGGCAGGAAGCCTTCGATGGCGTCGCGGATTTCGAGAAAGCGCTCCTCGCTCCAGTCCACGAGATCCATCTTGTTCACCGCGACCACGAGATGCGGGATGCCGAGCAACGCGGCGATGCAGGTGTGCCGGCGGGTCTGCTCGATGACGCCGTTGCGCGCATCCACGAGGATGACCGAAAGGTTCGCCGTGCTCGCGCCGGTGACCATGTTGCGCGTGTACTGGATGTGGCCGGGCGTGTCGGCGACGATGAACTTCCGCCGCGGCGTGGCGAAGTAGCGGTAGGCGACATCAATCGTGATGCCTTGCTCGCGCTCGGCGCGCAGGCCGTCGGTGAGATTCGCGAGATTGATCTGCCCGCCACCGGTGATGTCGGCGGAGCGTTCCAGCGCCTCGATCTGGTCTTCCATCAGCGACTTCGTGTCATACAAAAGCCGGCCGATGAGCGTGGATTTTCCGTCATCGACGGAGCCGCAGGTATTGAAGCGGAGGAGTTCTACGGGATGCGTTGCGCTCATTAGAAATAGCCCTGCTTTTTCCGGTCCTCCATCGCCGCTTCGCTCGCCTTGTCATCGGCGCGGGAGCCGCGCTCGGTGACGCGGGCGGCGGCGATTTCGGCGATGATGTCATCGACGGTGAGGGCGGGGCTTTCGACCAAGCCGGTGCTGATGATGTCGCCGATGGTGCGGACGCGGACGGTCAGCTCGCGCACCTCTTCCTTGGCCGTCGGCGGCAGGAT
>JAYVNN010000361.1:0-11140 GCA_043758435.1 Chthoniobacter sp. | reverse complement strand
CGATGCACGGGGAATTCTGCGAGTGGCTGGAACCGGAACCCGTGGGGCAGGCGCAGGCGCAAAGCGCGGCGTGAACTGAGCGCATGGCGGATGTCGTGACTTTCGGGGAGCTGATGCTGCGGCTGACGCCGCCGGGCGTGCAGCGGCTGGCGCAGGCGCCGCATTTCGAGATCAATTTCGGCGGAGCCGAGGCGAATGTGGCGGTGGTGGTGGCGCAGCTCGGGGGGAGCGCGGAATTCGTGACGCGGCTGCCGTCCAACGCGGTGGCGCAGCGGGCGATCAATGAGCTGCGGGGGCTGGGCGTGGGGACGGGGCACATCGCGCGCGGGGGGGAGCGGATGGGCGTGTACTATCTGGAGCAGGGCGCGAGTCAGCGGCCGGGGAAGGTGGTCTATGACCGCGCGCACAGCGCCATCTCGGAGGCGGAAAGCGGCGATTTCCATTGGGAGAAGATCTTTGCCGGCGCGCGGTGGTTTCACTTTTCAGGAATCACGCCCGCGCTTTCCCCCGGTGCCGCCACGCTCACCGCCGAGGCCTGCGCCGCCGCGCGCCGCCTCGGGCTGACGGTCAGTTTCGATCTTAACTACCGCGCGAAGCTCTGGACGCGCGAGCAGGCCGGGGAAGCGCTCTGCCCGCTCATGGAGCATGTGGACGTGTGCGTGACCAGCGCCGAGGAGGCGCGCGGGGTTTTCGGGCTCGACTGCGACGACGAGCCCGCGGAGGCGGCGGCTCAGTTGCGCGATCATTTCGCTTTCAAGGCCGTGGCGCTGACCCAGCGCACCGGTACGCGCGCCTGCTCGACTGGCTGGGGCGCGATGCTCCTTGCGGACGGGGCGACGCACTTTTCCCGCCGCCATGAGATCGATGTGGTGGATCGCGTAGGCGCGGGGGACAGCTTCACCGGGGCGCTCATTTTCTCGCTGCTGCGCGGCGACACCGCGGCGCACGCGGTCGAGTTCGCCGTGGCCGCGAGCGCGCTGAAGCACACCATCCCCGGCGACTATGCGCTGCTCACGCTCGGCGAGGTCGAGGCGCTCGCCGCCGGGGCCGGCGGGGGCCGCGTGCTGCGGTGAAAAGGAGCGCCGCCGCTCCGAAAAAACTGTTTGCAAAGCCCCGCGTCCCCGTTACTTTCCGCGCCCTAATTTATGGCTAAAACCTGCTGGCTCGAACGAGAAAAACGCAAATCCGCGACCGTCGCGAAATACGCCGCTATCCGCGCGGAACTCAAGAAGAAGGGCGACTACGTCGGCCTCTCCGCGCTCCCGCGCAATGCCTGCGCCGCCCGCCTCAGCCGCCGCTGCCTGGCGACCGGCCGCAAGCGCGCTTTCATCCGGCGCTTCAAACTTTCCCGCATCAGCTTCCGCGAACTCGCCTCGAACGGGATGATCCCCGGCGTCACGAAATCGAGCTGGTAGCCCCGAGCTTCCGAGCCTTTTTCGAGCCGCGGGTTTTCCACCCGCGGCTCGTTTCGTTTTGTGACCATGAGCTTCCCATTCCTCCTCGCGAATAGCGAAGCACTCGCCCATCAGTGGGATGAGCCGGGCGTCATCACGTTCAATTTCCTCGGCATCCTCCTGCTCGTCTTCCTCAACGGCTTTTTCGTCGCCGCGGAATTCGCGCTCATCAAGCTCCGCACCAGCCAGCTCGACCCGCTCATCGTGGACGGCAATGCCCGCGCCGCGCTCGCGCGCAAAGTCCTCGCGCACCTCGACTCGTACCTTTCCGCCACGCAGTTCGGCGTGACCCTCGCCAGCCTCGCGCTGGGCTGGATCGGCGAGCCGTTTTTCGCGCACTTTCTCCAGCCGCTTTTCTTCCTCGTCGGCATCACCTCGGCGGGCGTCATCTCCGCGCTCTCCGTGGGCATCGGGTTTGTCGCCATCACCTTTCTCCACATCATCCTCGGCGAGCTGGGGCCAAAGTACATCTCCATCCGCGATCCGCTCGGCATCGCGCTCCTGCTCGTCCGTCCGCTCGCGCTTTTCTACACCGTTTTCAAACCCGCCATCTGGCTGCTCAACCAGGCCGCCAATCTTATCCTGCGCCGCTTCCTCCGCATCCAACCGGTGAGCGAGCACGAGCTGGCGCACAGCGAGGAGGAGCTGCGCGTCATCCTCGCCGAGAGCGAGCGCGCGGAGGAGGTCACGCCGCTCGGCAAATCCCTGCTTATCAATGCGCTCGACATGGCCGACCGTGTCGTCCGCGACATCACCACCCCGCGCGGCGAGGTCGTCTTTCTGAATACCGAGGACACCTTCGAGGAAAACCTCCAGCGCGCCCTCGACTCGCGCCACACCCGCTTCCCGCTCTGCGACGGCCACCTCGACAACACCATCGGCCTCGTTCACATCAAAGACCTGCTCAAGCTCATGCGCGAATCGCAGGCCGACCTGCACACCATCAAGCGCGACATCTTCCCCGTGCCGGAAATGATGCCGCTGGAAAAACTGCTCACCTTTTTCCTCGCGAAACACGCGCATCTCGGGCTGGTCGTCGATGAATTCGGCGGCACCGTCGGCATCGTCACGCTCGACAATGTGCTCGAGGAACTCGTCGGCGAAATCCAGGACGAATTCGACGCCGAGAAGCCCGAGTTCAAACGCGTGGATGCGGACGAATTCACCGTCGAGGGCGGCGTCGGGCTTTACGAACTGCACGACATCGCCGGCCTCGATCTCGAAAGCGCGGACGTGAGCACCGTTGGCGGCTACGTCACCCACCTCATCGGCCACCTGCCGAAGCAGGGCGAAAGCGTCCGCATCGAGGACTACACCGTGACCATCACGCAGACCGATGGGCGGCGCGTGGAGCAGCTACAATTCAAACGCCACGCGGCGGCTGGTGAGCAGACCGTGGGGGAGAAAAAGGGCGCGGGGTGAGTGTGGGCAAGGCAGAGGCCGGCTGCAGCTGGCGTGTTAGCAGCGCCGGTCAGTGGGATGAAGCATGAAGCGAGCGTCATTGGGCTTCAAAGGTGGAACTCCATGTGGGTGAACGTAGGAATGTTTTGCGACTGCCACAAAAGCAGGCAAAAACCGACCCAACCTAAAGATAAAACCCACGTCACTTCCAGTATGGCCTCGAAAATGACAGGTACACCGCTCTTAGCTCTAAGCGCGACTATGCCTGAAAACAGTGCGGTCACGGGGAGGGCGTATGCAAATGCGCTATAATGGACGATAAACACACAACCAATCATTAGCTGCGCACCCGGATGCTCGAACTGGAATTTGAAATGCGATAAACGAGTGTAGATCACGACGAAAAAGCACGCAGCCGCGGACAGAACAACTGCTGAGAGTAATCTAGTAAGCTGAACTTTCGGGTTCATGTGAGGTAATGACGCTTAACCCGTAATCGACGGAAAAGAGTTTCGTTTAGAGCCTGCCATGCACCTTGGCGTGGACCGGGCATGAGCACCAAAGGTGCGCCCAAAAGCCAGCCCAGGGCAACGCCCTGGGAAAGCGATCCCATCACGAGCTAGCCCTGAAAGGGCGTAACATCGGATGTGTCGCCCTTTCAGGGCTGGAAAAATTTTTACCGTCTTACCCAGGGCGTTGCCCTGGGCTGGCTTGTTGCCGGGCCTTTGGCCCTGCGTGGCGGTGAATGGCGAAAGTGCATGACAGGCTCTAATCCGGCGGGCTTTGGTGGGTGAGACCGGATTAGGCAGACGCATGAGTCGGAGGCTGTCGGTCGATGGCGAAAGTCGCGACGCGAAAAGTAACTTCACCCCTCCGGCAGTGTCTCGCCGGCCTCGGCGAAGAGCTGGCGGAGGAAGAGCAGGTCGGGCTGATCCTTCGCGCGGTGGGTGTGGACTTTCATCCGCCAAAGCAGCCGCGGCGAAGCGAAGGGAATCCGCACGCCCAGCACTTCGCGGAAGACCACGTCCTGCGCCGCCTCGGCGTATTCGATGCCGCATGCCGCGTGCATAAGATCGACGACGATTTCATCCGCCACACGCACGACCGAGTAACGCGCGACTTCGCCAGGCACGAGTTCTAGCACAGCTTTGTCGGGCAGGATTTCTAGGGCGCGATAGACGAGGGCTTCATTGGCTGGGTCGGTGGCGATGAGCAAATCCACATCGCCCGTGGTGCGCGGGTAGCCAGCGAGAATGATGGCGAAGCCGCCCACGACGACGTAACGCGCGCCGAGTTCATTGAGCCGCCCGCAGACTTTCGCCAGATCGTCCTCTACCGGCGGGCGGGGCTGGGGCTCGTCTAGGCCCGGCGGCGGGTCAGCATCTTCAGCATCCATGCGTCGGCTTCCTCGTGGGTGTGAAAGCGATAGACGCCCCGCGGGACGCCGCCGGTGGGCAGCTTTGCGCTGAGGGCCACCAAGGTCTTTTGCAGACCCATCGCATACGCGAACGCATCGCGCGGCGGCACGCGGCGACCGACGGTTTTGCCGATGGTTTCCTCCAGGTTGATGATCGGTTTCACGGGCGCAGATTAGCCGCATAGGCGCGGGAGGCAAAGCGGGTATTTGCTGCTTACTTCGGCCAGTCCGACGGCATCCACGTCGGCAGGTCTTTGACCGACGCCCGTGCCGTGTCGCTGGTGGGGACGCCCCACGCCTCGAAGAACGGGCCGAGGTTTTTGCCCGTCGCGCGGGAGAAGCGGGTGAGCCATTGGTCGCGCTTTTCGTCGTCGGTTTTCGGACGCTCGCTTTTCGGCAGGGCGCGGTATTCGGCGAAGATTTTCTTGTAAGTCTCCCAGCCGAACGCGGTGCGGAGTTGGTGGTACATGGTGAGCGCGAGGAAGGGGTCGCTTTTCCAGCGGGTGAATTTGTCGCCCGTCGCGAGATAGCCGCGCAGGCGTTTGTCCACGGCCTCGGGTTTCATGGCGTCGTGGCCCTGGCCGGGTGGTTTGCCGCAGAGGGTTTCCATGACGTAGAGGGAGTAGAGGTTGCAGGTGACTTCGGTGGTGCCGTCGAAGGTCCAGTCGCCCTGCTGATGGTTGTGGCCGAGTTCGTGGAAGTGGCCCCAGCTTCCGGCTTTCATCTCGGCGGTGGAAAGGGAGTGCTCCACGCTTTTGTCGAGGAAGGTCATGATGGGGTAGCCGCTGTGCATGTAGCCGGCGGAGATTTGCGTGTCGGGGACGATGCGCTCGGGGCGTTTGCGCTCGTGCGGGATGGTCGAGAGGTCGGCCTCGGCGTCGAGGATTTGATCCCACAGCGCCATTAGCGCGTCGGGGTCGTCGAGGGCGCGGATTTTTTCTGAAGGGACGCTGAGGATGACTTTGCCCGTCTCGAGTTCCGCCCACGGCGCGGGCAAATTGCGGATGCGGTTTTTCCAATCGAGCACGCTCGTTTTGCCGAGGATGAAATGCGGAGCCTCGACCGCGCCGGCGATGGTGAACTGGAGCATGCCGGGTGTGATCTTGTCCGGCACGTCGATGTAGATGAGGCCGCCGAAAGGATTCGCCGCCGTGGTCTGTGCGGTTTTGAGCGGTTCGCGGCGGGAGATTTCCGGGGCGCGCTGCCATTTTTCGAGATGCCAGATGGAGTCGGTGTGGCAGCCGATGCGGACGCCGAAGCCTTTGTCCACGGCCTCCGCGGGGGCGGTGACGCGGATGACTTCGCCGGGCGCGGCGTAAAGGCCGGTGCTGTGCCACTGCGGCACCGCGGTGTCGATGGCGACGATGCGGCTGGCGATGCGCGGGGCGGTTTTGGGCACCGCGCCGGGGAAGGCGTCGGCTCCCGGATACGCGCGGAGTTGCTCGGGCTTGGCGGTGCGGAAAATTTCGAGCTGCCGCGTGAGCATCAGCCGCGCGAGGGCGTTGTCGGCGGCGAGCGGTTTCGTCGGAGTGGGGAAATCGGCCGCGCCGGGGAGGGCGGCGAGGGCGTTGATTTTCGGGAGCAGGAGCGTGTCGTCGGGCGGGAGGGCGCGCATGGCGTCGGCGAGGGTCGCGCCGCATTGCGTGAGCTGGTCGGGAGTGAGTTTGGCCTTGGCGGCGACGTGATCGGTGATGGCTTGGAGCGCGGCGGTGGCATTGAGCAAAGCGAGGTCGCCGCCGGTGGCGTAGGCTTTGCCCGAGGTCTTGTCCGGCGTGCCCGCGGTGAAGACGAGCCCGGCGTGTTTCACGAGCAGGTTGCCGGGAAATTCTGTGGCGAGCAGCGTCTTGTCCTTGCCGCCGTTGAGCCAGCCCCAGCCCGTCGCAGCGGTGACGAGCCCGCCGCCCGCGCGCACGAATTTTTCCAGCGGCGAGACATCCTCCGGCGTCAGCTTGTGCGCGTTCACGCACACCGCGCTGAGGCCCGCGAGCTTCGTCGTCCAGTCCTTGCCATCGAGCGCCACGGGATCGAGCCCCGCCGTTTTCAAATGCCCGAACAGCGCGGCGTTATTAAACACGCCGACCTTCGGCTTCGCCGTCTCGCCGCCCGCCCAGCGCGCGGCGTTCGCGAGCAGCTTGCCGGTGTCGCTTTCACTCACCGACGCGAGGAAGCCATCGTGCCCAAACGCCACCACGCGCCCCTTCTCCAACCGCGCCGCCGCCACAACCGGGAGCAGCGCCTTTTTCCCATCCTTCCCCGCGACCACCGCAAACGCCCCCGGCCCAAACGCGCACACCCCGCCGGGCGTCCCGCCGGTGTTGATCTCGCTCACGTCTTTGAGCAGCGCGGCGCGATCCGCATCGTCGGTGGGTGCGGCAAACGTGCGCGCGGCAAAGATCACGACGGCGAAAACGAGGGCGGGGAGCTTCATGGGGTGAACAGTTGGAACGGGTAACAAAGCGCCGCGAGTTGTGAAAAGCGACGGGCGCGAAAAAGAGCGCATTCCGGTCCCGCGCGCAACGCAACATTCGCTCGACTCCCACATTTCGCCGCCTACGCTTCCGCCACTTTCCCATGAAAAACCTCCCCGTCCTCTCCACCCTCCTCGCCGCGACTTTCGCGCTCACCTTTCCCGCCGCCCGCGCCGCCGATGCGCCGAAGCCGCTCAAAGTCCTGCTCCTCACCGGCGGCTGCTGCCACGATTACGCGAAGCAGAAAGACATCCTCAAAAAAGGCCTCGAAGAGCGCGCCAACATCGTCATCGACCAGATCCATGTGGACGATAAAAGCACCAAGCCGCAGTTCCCGATTTACGGCAATGCGGACTACGCGAAGGGCTACGACCTCGTGATCCACGACGAATGCGCCGCGGACATCAGTGACCCGGCTGTAATCGCTGCCGTGCTCAAGCCGCACATGGACGGCATCCCCGGCGTGAATCTGCACTGCGCCATGCACAGCTACCGCTTCGGCGATTACGGCAAGCCCGTCGCCGCCGGCGCGGACAACGCGAAATGGTACGAATATCTCGGCATGCAGTCCACCAGCCACGGCGCGCAGGAGCCGATCGACATCGCTTTCACGGACAAAGCGAGCCCGATGACCAAAGGCCTCGCCGACTGGACGACGGTCAAGGAGGAGCTTTATAACAACGTGCAGGTCATGCCCGGCAACGTGGCGCTCGCGAAAGGCAAACAGGTCACGCACAGCAAAAAGAAACAGGCCGACGGCACCGAGACGGTGGAGGACAAGACGGAAGAAAAAATCGTCGTCTGGACGAACATGTATAACGGCAAGACGCGCGTCTTCAGCACCACTATCGGGCACAACAACACGACCGTGGAAGACGCCAAATACCTCGACCTCGTGACCCGCGGCGTGCTCTGGGCGACGAACCACCTGAACCCCGACGGCACCGCGGCGAAGGGCTACGGGCCTAGCGGGAAGTAGGCCGGCGTTTTACTCCCCGCGCAGATGCCGCAGAGCCTCGCGGATGGCGGGGAGGATGAGAGGGAGGCATTCGCCGATGGCGCGGGGATTGCCTGGGAGATTCACGAGCAGCGTCCGCCCGCGGGTGCCCCCGACGGCGCGTGAAAGAATCGCGGTGGGCACTTTGGCAAAGGACTGCACGCGCATGATTTCGCCGAAGCCGGGCAGCTCGCGCTCAAGCACGGCGCGCGTGGCTTCGGGCGTGACATCGCGCGGCGCGGGGCCGGTGCCGCCGGTGGTGAGGACGAGGTCGCAGTGCTCGGCGTCGCAGAGTCGGCGGAGCGCGGACTCGATCTCTGCGCGCTCGTCGGCGATGAGCACGCGCACCCATTCCGCCGCCTCGCCGCCGTGCTCCGCCCAGACGCGTTCGATCTCCGGGCCGCTGCGATCCTCGTACACACCAGCGCTCGCGCGGTCGCTCAAAGTCACGCGGGCGATCTTCATTCCTTGCGCTTTTCTGTCACGCGGATTTCGCCGATGACCATCTGCTTATCCACCGCCTTGCACATGTCGTAGATCGTCAGCGCGGCGATGCTCACGGCGGTGAGCGCCTCCATTTCCACGCCGGTTTTCGCCGTGGTGCGGACGGTCGCGCGGATGCGGACGGCGTCGTCTTCGAGCGAAAATTCCACGTCCACGGAATCGAGCGGGAGCGAGTGGCAGAGCGGGATCAGCGCGTCCGTGCGCTTGGCTGCTTGGATGGCGGCGATCTTCGCGACGGTGAGCACGTCGCCTTTCGGCAGCGCGCGGTCGCGCAGCGCGGCGAGGGTGGCGGGCTGGCAGCGCACCACGCCCTCGGCGCTCGCGGTGCGCCGCTGCTCGGGCTTGTGGCCGACATCGACCATGTGCGCGCGGCCGGAGTCATCGAGATGGGAAAAACGGGCATCGGACATGCGGCGACTGTGGCAGCCCGCGCGCTGTAGGGGAAGCTGACAGCTTTCCCTACAGCCGCGCGAGCAGCAGGCATTCGGCGAGCTGGCCCGCCCGCACCGGCCCCGTGCCGGGCGCGATGCGCAGCAGCGCATTCGCGCCGACGAGCCCGCGCAGGTCGCCAGAGCTTTGCCACGCGAGCGGCTGCACCCGCAGCGCGCCGTCATGAATTTCCAGACGCGCGGGCCAGAAAGTTTCCCGCGCATCCGGCGGCGACGGCAAATCCTCCGCCAACTCCGGGCGCGCGAGCACCCAAGACGACGGCGCATTTTCCAGACACTCCAGCGCGTGCCGGATGGCGGTGTGAAAGGTGACGAAATGCGAAACGGGATTGCCGGGGATGACGAACGCGCATTGCGGGCCGCGGGTGGCGAAGATGAGTGGCTTGCCGGGGCGGAGATTGATCTGGCGAAAGTGAATCGCGAATCCGAGCGCCTCCAGTGCGCGCGCGCCGAAGTCGTAATCGCCCACGCTCGCGCCGCCGGAGATGAGCAGCACGTCCCACGCATCGCCCGCGGCGACGATGCCGGCGGTGAGCGTGTCGAGCGCATCGCCGCAGCGGCGCTGGTGCGCGAGCCGCGCGCCGCAGTCCGCGAGCAGCGCGGCGATGAGTGTGGAATTGGAATCGCGAATCTGCCCCGCGCCCGGCACCGCCGCGGGATCGGTGAGTTCATTGCCCGTCGTGAAATGGATGACCCGCGGAGCCGGCGACACGCGCGGCTGCACCACGCCGAGTTGCGCGAGCAGCGCCAGTTCGCCCGCGCCGAGACGCACCCCGGCCCGCAGCAGCAAATCGCCGCGCCGCGCATCCTCGCCACGACGGCGAATCCACGTCTTCGCATCCCGCCGCACGGGCGTGATCCACTCGCCTTCACGCGTCACGTTTTCCTGCATGATGACCTGCGACGCACCCGCCGGAATCTGCGCCCCGGTGAAAATCCGCGCGCACTCGCCAACCCCAATTTTCATCGCCGACGCAGTGCCCGGCTGGATTTCGCCCACGACGCGAAACCGCTCCGAGCGATCCTCTGCGCCCAGCGCGTAGCCATCCATCGCCGAGCGGTCGAAAGCGGGCATGTCCTCATCCGCGGCCACGTCCGCGCGCAGCACGCGGCCTTGTGCCGAAGCGAGCGGTGTCTCCACGGAAGCGAGCGGCTGGACCGCCGCCGCGATGCTCGCGCGGGCTTCGGCGAGCGAAATCATTTCACCCCGGACCCAGCCTTCAGCGCAGTCACGAATTCCTTCAGCGCGGGCGAGCGCGCGCGGTTGCGTTTGGTGACGACGCCGAGCGGGCGCGACATCTCGGGGCCGTCGATTTTCACCGCGCAAAGGACGCCGCTTTCCACCTCCTGCCGCACCGTATTTGCAGGGACGATGGACACACCGCCCTCGATCTCGACCGCACGTTTCACGGTCTCGATGTTGTCGAATTCCATGGCGTGCTCGATCTCGACGGAGTGCTCGCGGAGGTAGCGGTCGATGACTTTGCGCGTCGGCTGGTCGGGCTCGAAGGCGATGAATTTTTCGCCGTTCAACTCCTCGATTTTCATCCGCGGACGCCGCGCGAGAGGATGCAGCGGGTGGCAGATGAGCACCATGCGGTCTTCGCTGAAAATCTCCGCCAGCAGGCCGATGCGCTTCGCCGGATACGCCACGAGCCCGAGGTCCACCGCGCCGTCGGCGACCTGCGCATAGACCTGCTGCGAGCGGCGGTATTCGACGTGCAGCTCCACGTCGGGGAATTTCTCGCGGAAGGTTTTCAAACACGGCGGCAGCTCGTGCAGCCCGATGCTGTAGATGGACGCGATGCGCAGCTCACCGGCGACGACATCGCGCATCTCGTGCAGGCGGTGGCCGAGGTTGTTGTACACGTCGAGGATTTCGCGGCTCGCGGCGAGAAAGGCGCTGCCCTCGGCGGTGAGGGCAAAGTTGCGCTGCCCGCGCTCGACAAGCCGCACTTGGAATTTGTCTTCGATCGCGCGAATCTGCTGGCTCACGGCGCTCTGCGTGATGGAGTTGAGCGCGCCAGCCTGCGAAAAGCTGCCGGTTTCCACGAGATCGCAGAAGACTTTGAATGAATCGATATACATCGGAAAACGAACGCGGACGTAAGGTTGCCTTATGTCTGTGTCAACTGACATCATTTTTGTAAATGCAAGGAATCGCTGAAAATCTCGCCGCCGTCCGCGCGGCCATCGCCGAAGCCGCCGTCCGCGCGGGGCGGCGCGCGGAGGACATTGAGCTGGTCGCGGTGTCGAAAACGCATCCGCCCGAAACTTTGCACGAGGCTCTCGACGCGGGGCAGACGCTTTTCGGCGAGAACCGCGTGCAGGAGGCGCGGGCGAAAATCCCCCTGCTGCCGGGGCGCGCGCGCTGGCACCTGATCGGGCATTTGCAGAAAAACAAAATCCGCCACGCGCTCGCCGCGGGCTTCGAGCTTTTCCACGGCATC
>JAYVNN010000360.1:0-11141 GCA_043758435.1 Chthoniobacter sp. | reverse complement strand
TCGGGCAGAGCGCACCGCATGCGTTTTCAAAAAGGAGCTGCGCGTTTCCCTCCTCCTGCCCTGGCACGACCTGGGTGATGAGCATCGGCGTGCCGGCGGCGATGCTCTCCTGCACGGTCGCCCCGCCGGCTTTGCCGATGAGCAGGTGGTGGGTCATCAGCAGCTCGGGCATGCGCGGCGTCCAGCCGTGGAGTTCGAGCGGGCGGCCGGCGGCGGCGGTTTCGAGGCGCTGGCGGAGGGCTTCGTCTTTGCCGTAGGCGACGGTGAGGTGCAGGCCGGGGATTTCGAGGAGGCGGGCGACGATGCCGGGCGCGTGCTGCTTGCCCGAGTTAATCATGTAAAGGACGCGCGGCGGCGGCGGCGCGGCGCGTTCGGGCCGGTCGCGGGCGAAGCGGGGCGGCACGGGGAAGCCGAGGACGCGGAGTTTTTCCGCAGGCACACCGGCGCGCGCCATGACGCGGGCGCTGGCGTCGTTCGGGACGAGGAAGGTGTCGCTCGGGGCGCGGTGCCAGACGGAATTGATGGTGATGGAATCGGTGACGACGGTGTGAAAGGCGAACGGTCGCGCCGCCGCGTCGGGGTAAATCTGGCGGATGAGGTAGGCGTAAAGCGGATAGACCGAGACCACGGCGACGGGCTGCTTCTCGGCGAGGATGGCGGCGAGGGCGCGGCGCATTTTTCCCAAAAACGGCAGCGTGAGCGGGACGATGGGCACGCGGTCGATGAGCGCGAAGACCGCCGCCCACACCCGCGGCGCGTGGTTGATGAGCGCGAGGTAGTCGCGCCGCGAGCGCTCGTAAAATGCGCCGCCCGTAATGGCGAAAAGGTCGATGATTTCCGCATCGGCCCCGCGCTCGGTGAGAGCGGTGTGGAGGCCGCGCGCGGCGGCATTGTGGCCCTCGCCGTAGCCGGCGGTGAGGAGCAGGACTTTCGGCGGCATGCGGCGGAGTGGAAGGCGGCGGGCGCGGACTGGCAAGTGACAATCCTGCGCCCGCCGAGTTTCTCGCTTTGTCCCCTCGACACCATGCGGGAGGCGTTCTAGCTTCCCGGCGGAAAAAAATCCCCACCATGAAAAAATCCGCCTTCACCCTCATCGAACTCCTCGTCGTCATTTCCATCATCGCCATTTTGGCGGGCATCGCGCTGCCCGTTTTCAACAAGGTCATGGAAAAAAGCCGCGCCACAAGCTGCGCGAGCAATCTCAAGCAACTCGGCCTCGGCGTGGCCGCGTTTCTCAACGACAACGACGAGCAGATTTTCAAGGACTCGGATACCGGCGACAAAGCCTGGCCCAAGGTGCTTCAGGAAAAATACGTGACCAACTGGAAGGTCTTCAAGTGCCCCTTTGACAAGCGCGTGGACGCGGCGGGCGATTCCGCTCCCGTGAGCTACGGGATCAATCAGAATGTGCTCTCGCAGCCGGGCAAACCGGGCTGGGACGGGAATTTCTCGAAGCTCGTGGCTCCCTCGCAGCTCATCCTCATGGGGCCGGAAATGACCAGCGTCGCCAGTGTCCCGACTTTTGACATCGTTAATAAGGCCAACACTGTAGTCCAACTCCACGCGCCTACCTCCACGAACGTCAAGCTCGGCACGCACAATGGCCGCTCGCAGATCAACGTGCTCTTTGCCGACAGCCACGTCTCCTCAATCCCATACCTGCCGCCCGCGAACCCCGAGGCATTTACCTCGAACAAAGCCGAGAGCACCGGCAGCTTGGCTGGTATCGTTGTTAAGTGGCAGCCGGTGAAACCCTAGCCGTCTCGGAGGACGGTATGCCCGACCGCGCAGCGTTTTCCGCTGTCGCGGGGAAGATCGCGCCGCTGTTGTAGGGGGAAGGTTTCCACTTCCCCTACAGCAGCGCGAAGCGCGGCAGGTGGACACCTTCGCCAAGTACGCAACAATCTTCGCGCCTGCCTAAAAAGAAAACCGCCGCGGTTTCCCGCGGCGGCTTTCGTGATTTGGCTGGATAAATGTTCCGCTTAGTAGCGGTAGTGGTTCGGCTTGTAGGGGCCTTCCACCGGGATGTCGAGGTAGGCGGCCTGCTTCGCGGTGAGGGTCGTGAGTTTCACGCCGATCTTGGCGAGGTGCAGGCGGGCAACTTCTTCGTCGAGCTTCTTGGGCAGGACATAGACGGCGGGCTTGTAAGTGTCCTTGTTTTTCCACAGGTCGAGCTGCGCGAGCGTCTGGTTGGAGAAGCTGTTCGACATCACGAACGACGGGTGACCGGTGGCGCAGCCGAGGTTCACGAGACGGCCTTCGGCGAGGAGGAAAACCTCCTGGCCGGGCTTGAAGGTGTACTTATCCACCTGCGGCTTGATGTTCGTGCGCTTGATGCCGGGATAGTTCACCAGCTTCTCGACCTGAATCTCATTGTCGAAGTGGCCGATGTTACAAATGACCGCCTGATCTTTCATCTTGGTCATGTGGTCGATAGTGATGACATCCACGTTGCCCGTGGTGGTCACATAAATGTCCCCGCGGCCCAGCGTGTCTTCGATGGTCGTGACTTCATAACCTTCCATCGCCGCTTGCAGCGCATTGATCGGATCGATCTCGGTGACAATCACCCGCGCACCCTGCCCGCGCAGCGATTGCGCGCAGCCTTTGCCCACGTCGCCGTAACCGATGACCACGGCCACTTTGCCGGAAATCATCACGTCGAGCGCGCGGTTCAGGCCATCGACGAGCGAGTGGCGGCAGCCGTAAAGGTTGTCAAACTTCGACTTCGTCACCGAATCATTCACGTTAAAGGCCGGGACGAGCAGCTTGCCGAGTTCTTGCAGCTTGTAGAGTCGATGCACGCCGGTCGTCGTCTCTTCGGAGACGCCGCGCCAGTCCTTCACCATCTCGTGGAAGATGAACGGGTTCTCCGCATGCACCTTCTTGAGCAAGTCCTTGATGACCTTTTCCTCATGCGAGCCGCTCTCGCTATCCACCCACTTGTCGCCTTCTTCCAGTTCGTAGCCTTTGTGGATGAATAGGGTCACGTCGCCGCCGTCATCGACCACAAGCTGCGGGCCTTTGCCGTCGTTGTTCACGATGGCCTTCCAAGTGCAGTCCCAGTACTCCTCCAGGCTCTCGCCTTTCCACGCAAAGACCGGCACGCCGGTGACGGCAATGGCCGCGGCAGCCTGATCCTGCGTCGAGAAAATATTGCACGAAGCCCAGCGCACATCCGCGCCCAGCGCCACGAGCGTTTCGATGAGCACCGCCGTCTGGATGGTCATGTGCAGCGAACCGGTGATCCGCACGCCCTTCAGCGGCAGGCTCGGCGCGTATTGATTGCGGATGGAAATCAGGCCCGGCATCTCCTGCTCGGCGATCTCGATTTCCTTGCGGCCCCAGTCGGCGAGCTTGATGTCGGCGACTTGGTAGTCGGTGAATTTGGTGGTCAGGGTGGTGGTGCTCATAATTTGTAGGTGTTCGGGTGAGTTTACGCCGTCGCTTCGCTATCGGACGCATTGACGTATCAAGATTGGATGATGGATGGTATGAAGAAACGCGGGGGCGTCAAACGGGATTTCCTGCGGGCAAACCCGTACTCGCCGCGCAGCGGGCGGCCGTGCATTTTCTGCCGCATGCTATTTCAACGCCTTCCTTGCGCCCTGTTTTTTGGTTTTACGCTGGCCGTGTCATCGGCCGTGGCCGCGCCGCCGCGGCTGAAAGTCAGCGACAACCATCACTTCCTCGTCACGGAAAACGGCACGCCGTTTTTTTGGCTCGGCGACACCGCGTGGGAAATTTTTCACCGGCTCACGCGCGAGGATGCGGAGCGGTATTTGGAAAATCGCGCGCAGCTCGGGTTCACGGTCATCCAGGCGGTGGCGCTGGCGGAATTCGACGGGCTCAACACGCCCAACGCCTATGGCCACAAGCCGCTGCTCGACAACGATCCCACGCGGCCCGACGTGCGCGAAGGCCCGGCGAACGACTACTGGGATCACGTCGATTTCATCGTGGAAAAAGCGAACGCGCGCGGGCTGACCGTCGGTTTTCTGCCGACGTGGGGCGACAAATGGAACAAGGGTTCGGGCGCGGGGCCGCAGATTTTCACGCCGGAAAACGCGGCGATTTACGGCGAATGGATCGGGCGGCGCTACAAGGACGCGGGCTTGGTGTGGATTCTTGGCGGCGACCGCGGGTTTGATAATAAAGAGCAAAAGGAAACGATGCGGGCGCTCGCGCGCGGGCTGCGCAAGGGCGACGGCGGCGCGCATCTCATCAGCCTGCATCCGAATGGCGGCGCGGGCTCGGCGGGAAATTTCCACCACGAACCGTGGCTCGATTTCAACATGCGGCAAAACGGCCACGACCTCGAATTCACCGGGCGCTACGACCGCACGCGCGAGGATTACAACCTCACGCCGCCGAAACCGAACCTCGATGCCGAGCCGATCTACGAGGATCACCCGGTCTCTTTTAACGCAAAAAAATTCGGCCACTCGGTCGCCGCGGATGTGCGGCGCGCGGCTTACTGGGATTTGTTCGGCGGTGCGTTTGGGCACACCTACGGGCATCATTCCGTGTGGCAGTTTTGGACGCCGGAGCGCGCGCCGGTGAACGATCCGCTGCTGCCGTGGACCGAGGCGATCAACCAGCCCGGCGCGACGCAAATGCAGCATGCGCGGCACCTGCTGGAGTCGCGCCCTTTCCTCACGCGCATCCCGGATGACACGGTGCTCGTGGAGTCGAAAATCCGCACGGCCATGCCCGGCGCGGGCACGCGGCATTTCGCCGCGACGCGCGATTCCGAGGGCAGCTACGCGATGGTCTACGCGCCGGTCGGTCGTCCGTTCAAAGTGCGGATGGAAAAAATCGCGGGCGCGAAAGTGAAGGCGTGGTGGTTCAATCCGCGCGACGGCAGCGCGACGGAGCTTGGGGAATTTGCAAACACGGGCGAGCGCGAGTTCACCCCGCCGAATCCCGGCGAGTCGCTCGACTGGGTGCTCGTGCTCGACGATGCCGCGAAGAATTTTCCACCGCCCGGCCAGCCTGCGAAAGCGCCATGAACCGCCGCGCGTTCCTTCGCGACCTCGCACTCACCGCCTCTGCCGCAGCGATGTCGGCGCGGGCCGCCGATTCAGTTGTGCCGGGCGGCTTCACGCATCGCGCGCTCAACGGCTGGATCACCGACCTCGCCACCGAGCCCGACCCGCACGCGGCGTGGCCTTCCATGCGGCTGGATGAGCGGTTGCTCCAGGATTACCGCGAGACGTTCGCTCTCATGGAGCGGATCGGTTTCAACGAAATCGTCATCTGGGGGCTCTACACGGCGAACAACTGGCCGGTGGATTTGGCGGGCGCGGTGACGCCCGAGCGCGGGCGGCTCGTCGAGCGGCTCATCGCCGATGCGCACGCGCGCGGGATCAAGGTGCTGAGTGGCCTGGGCACGTATAGCTGGGGCTTTGCGGAGATCATCAAGGCGAACCCGAAGCTCAACGGCGGCAATGCGAACGCCATGTGCGCGAGCGAGCCGGAGGCGCACGCGTGGATGGAGCGCGTGCTGGAATTTGTCTTCACGCGCTTCGCCATCGACGGCGTTTCCATGCAGTCCGCCGACCAAGGCCGGTGCAAGTGCGAACGCTGCGCGCCCATCGGCGATGCGGCGTATCACGCGGCGCTGCTCGCGCGTACTGCCGACACGATCCGCGCGCGGTGGCCGGGAAAAATCGCCGGCATGAGCAACTGGGGCGTGAGCTTCGGCAACGCGAACGACCGCGAAATTTTTTCGAAGATGAGCCGGTCGCTCGATTACATGATCGACTACAACGACAGCGCCCGAAACGGCGGCGCGGACAATCGGCGGAAGTTGATCGCATCGCTCGGTTGTGCGTTCGGCACCACCGGCGGACTGGTCGTCGAGCCGCCGCAGCATTGGGCGCGGGACCGCTGGTTTCTGCCGACCTGCCGCGGCGTTCACCGGCATTTGCAAAAGCTCCACGCCGACGGCGGGCGCGCGTGCGAATTCTTTTTCAACATCGCGGCGAACCCCGCGAGCGAACTCACGCTCCACATTGCGGGCCGCACCCTGGCCGCGCCGTCCGAGCCTTTGGAAAGACATCTGCACTCTGCGCTCGACGAACTTTACCAGCCGCGCGACGCCGCCGCGCGCACGGCGCTGGCGGGATTTTTTCTCGACGCGGAGGAGGCTTATTTTCGCCATCTCCCGGCGGACGAATGTGGCACGCTTTCGCTGGAACCGCTCATCGGCAGCGAGCCCGGCCCGGCGGTTTATTTGCGCGACCGTTTGCTGCCCGCGCAGCGGGAAATGTATGCGCGTGAGATCGGGCGGCTGACGGGTGTGTTCGAAAAGCTGCGCGCCGATTTGCCCGCGGCACCGCGGGTCGGACGCATCACCGCGTGCCTGTCCGCGGTGCGGAAAGATTAGGCCGCATGAACTTTTGCCCATCTTTCCGCCGCGGCGGCGCGATGCCTGGCGGCTGAAAAAATCCACACCTCAAATCTCATGATCGACACCCCGCAAATCGTCCTGACCACCACGCAGCTCACGGCCCTCATCCATCTCACGCTTTCGCGCGAGGAAATGCGGGAGGTTTTCGGCGCGTGCGTGGGCGAACTGCTCGCCGCGATTCAGGCGCAGGGCATCGCGCCCGCTGGCCCCGTTTTCACCCACCACCTGCGCCGGCCGACAGACACCTTCGACTTTGAACTCTGCGTGCCCGTCGCTACGCCCGTCACCGCCGCGGGCCGCGTGCAGCCGGGCACATGGCCGGCCATGCGCGTGGCGCGGACGATTTACCACGGGCCCTACGAAGGGCTGCCCGAAGCGTGGGGCGACTTCATGGACTGGATGGACGCCCAAGGGCTCCAGCAGGCCGAAGACCTTTGGGAAGGTTACGTCACCGGCCCGCACTCCGAGCCCGATCCAGCCGGCTGGCGCACAGAACTCAACCGTCCGCTCGTCGGCTAACGCGGCGCTACTTCGCCAGCTTTTTGAGCGCGGCGGCTTTGTCCGTGGTTTCCCACGTCAGGTCTTTGTCGTCCTTGCCGAAGTGGCCGTAGTTCGTGGTCTTCGAGTAGATGGGGCGCAAAAGATCGAGCTGCGAGACGATGTCGGCGGGCTTGAAGCTGAAGGTCTTCAGCACGGCGGCGAGGATGGAGGCATCGCTCACGCTGCCGGTGCCAAAGGTATCGATGTGGACGCTGACCGGCTGCGGATGACCGATGGCGTAGGCGAACTGAATTTCGCAGCGCGCCGCGAGGCCGGCGGCGACGACGTTCTTCGCGATCCAGCGACCCATGTAGGCAGCGCTGCGATCGACCTTCGACGGGTCTTTCCCGCTGAAAGCGCCGCCGCCATGCCGGCCCATGCCGCCATAAGTATCGACGATGATTTTCCGGCCCGTCAGCCCGGTGTCGCCTTGCGGTCCACCGACGACGAACTTACCCGTCGGGTTGATAAGATACTCGGTGTCCTTGGTCAGCATGCCCTTCGGCAGCACGGCCTTGATGACTTTCTCGATGCAAAATTTCTCGATCTCCGCGTGCTCAGCGCTCGCCGCGTGTTGCGTGGAAATGACGACGTTGGTGATGCGCACCGGCTTGCCGTCCACGTATTCCACGGAGACCTGCGACTTCGCATCGGGCCGCAGCCATTTCGCCGCTTTGCCCGCCTTGCGAATCTCGGTCAGCTTCCGCCCGAGGCGGTGGGCAAACATGATCGGCGCCGGCATCAGCTCCTCCGTCTCATTCGACGCATAGCCAAACATGATGCCCTGGTCACCCGCGCCCTGCTCGGCGGTCTTTTTGCCCTTCACCTTCTTGGCATCCACGCCCTGCGCGATGTCCGGGCTCTGCGCGGTCAGGATGTTTTGCACGAAAACTTTGTCGGCGTGGAAAATGTCGTCGTCATTCACGTAGCCGATCTCGCGGATCGCATCGCGCGTGATCTGCACGTAGTCGAGCTTCGCCTTCGTGGTGATCTCGCCGCCGACGATGGCGATGTTGCTTTTCACATAAGTCTCACAGGCCACGCGGCTCGCTTTGTCTTGCGTGAGGCAGGCGTCGAGGACGGCATCGGAGATGGTGTCGGCGACCTTGTCGGGATGGCCTTCACCGACGGATTCGGAGGAGAAAATAAAGCGACGGGACATGCGGGAGTGGGTTGGGTTGGAGGCGGAGTTTTGGTGGTGAAAGACGGGTCAAATAACGTATCGACCAATCATGATGCGGTGATACGTCTAATGCACATCGCCGGGGCGTCAATCGCAATATTGCCGCGCGCTGCGCGGGAAAGTGGCGCGAGGATTCCCCACGGCGCAGTCAGTGACTCCCGGCGCGCGGAATCGTGAGCGTCTGCCCCGCGCGCAGCTTGCGCTCATCCTGAATCTGATTGGTCGTTTTTAATGCCGCCACGGTGACGCTGTAGTGAGCGGCGATAGAGCCAAGCGTCTCGCCTTTCGCCACTACATGGGTAGTCTCCGGCGTTCTGCTTTTCGCTGCCGCCGCGCTTCCCGCGCCTGTCGCCGTGGTCTGTGCCCCGCCGGGTTGGCGTGTTTTCATATAGGGCTTCAGCGCGGGATCGATCTGCGCCATCTTGGCCTCCAGCCGCTGGTCCGCCTCGTCGTAGGCGGCGCGAACCTTGGGATCGCGCAGGGCGATTTTTCTGACCTGCTGATACTCCTGCTCCTGGGTGCCGGAGCCCGCCGCGGAAAGCGAAAGGGGCAGGGCAAGCAACGCGACGGAAAGGAGAAAGTTTTTGCACATGGGCTACGGATTATCGTCCGTGCGGAACAGCGCAAGCGCGATCTGACGGAGGCGCGACGCATCGCATCCGGGACGATCTCGCGGCTTGAATCGAAACCTGAGGCTGCTACACACGCGACTCCAAAAAGCTCCACATGTCTCCGCTCCCGTTTCATTCCCCACTCACGGAAATCGAAGTCAGACTCCTGCCTCGGCGGAATGGGTCGTCCCATGCCGCTACCCACATGGGTCAGTCTGGCCGAGGCCTTGCCATGATAAGGCTGCGTGTGGCTCTCCCCATGAAAGTCCTAGCCTTTCTGCTCCTCGCCGCGGGTCTCGGTGCGTGCCGAAAGGCACCCGAGACCGATGCTGAGGGAACTGCCGCCAACCCGCCGCCGGGGCTGAGTCTCGAGGGAACCGGGGGTGACATCGCACCGGCGAAGAACGCGAAAGAGGCAACTAAAAGAGCCGTCGAATTTGCGCGGAGCGCCTCGGCTGCGGCTAAGAATGCGGCCGCCGCCGCGGAGCGCGCCGCTGCGGCGGCAGACGCCGCCGTGGACGCTATCCAGAAAATTCCGCAAGACGCATCGCCAGCGGCACCGGCGGCTCCCAAGCTTGGCAAATAGCCCGAGGATTTCCCGGTCAAAACTGAGTCATGGCTTTGACGACGGGGAGTGCGTCAAAGGCCGCGGTTTTTCCATGAACGAGCCGTAGAAAAAGGAGCGCTCGGACGAATCAATGTCCGGCTGATACCATGCGCGACGGTGGATTTGCCAAGGCTTATCCTGCGTGGTGCATCCCGCACAGACGAGCAGCAGCAGCGCACCCAGTTCCCCCGTGGCCTTCAAAATTCAGGTGAAGTGGAACTGGGTGCTGTGGGCCGCTTAATTACGCCGGCTTTTTTGCATTCGCCCAGCGCTTCTTGGCTGCGGCAACCATCTTGGCGCGGGCTTCAGGGCTGATGACACGCTTAGTTTTAACCTTGGGAGCGCCGGCCGCTTTCTGTGCTTTCGCCGTCGGTGCAGGAGCGCCTTTCTTCCGCGCATCCCAGCGTGCTTTCATGGCTGCCGCCAGCCGGGCCCGACCTTCGGGCGTGATGCCGCGTTTCTTTTTCGCAGGCTTGGCCACCGGGGCCGCGCCACCCTTTCGAACAGCCCAGCGGGCCCGCTGCGCCGCCGCCATTTTGGCGCGGGCTTCCGGCGAGACAGTGCGCTTGCCTTTCCGGGTTTTGACGGCGGCAGGAGCCGAAGCCGAAGCCGGAACTTCGCCGCCGAGGATGGAGGCTAGTTGTGCTTGCAGCGATTCAATCTGCTCGGAAATGGTGATCGCGCGTTTAAGTTGAGTGAGGGATGGTGTGGTGTTGGACATGGGCGACAGTTACTATGTCGCGATCTGACAAGTCAATAGCATTTGCCAAACCTTTTTTTTGCAATGCTGTGACACGCTTTGTCCCGAGGCAGTAGGTGCGCTAGGAGTCAGCACCAGCGTTCCAGCGCAACGGCACTCAGTCCTTGCTATCCCAAGCCACTACGATTCCGTCGTCCAGCGTCACCTTGAGGCCAAAGCGGTTCTTTCCGACAGGACGGTATTTCCAGATCTCTTTGCTTTTTGTCTTGAGGATTTTTTGATCGGTATCGGCCGGTGTTCCGAGTGATTCGAGGAGCTGCTCCTGAGTCTCTCCCTGCCACAGCACTCGCTTCATGATGCGGCGCGCAATTTCAGGGTCGCCGTATTTTTCGGTCAGTTGCCTGCGCCGCTGGCGATAACCCCACACACAGGCGAGGGCGGTGAGGATGAGCACTCCGAGGAGGAGGGTGAGGATGGTGGTAAAGTGCATGGAGTTTCAAATGCCTAGCACACACAGGTTGAAAAACCGCGCAGGCAATTTGCACGGTTTGCGTTTTGGAAAACTCTGCTTTGATTTGCGTCGAGCGCGAAACAGATGGAACTCGCGCAATTTTTCTCACAGTCACCAAGCAAGTGTGTTGATCCACCACGGCGGTTTGCCAATCACGGTCGCGCGGGAACAGATCACTCGACCTCGGTAATTCTCCGGTTTGCTTTGGGGAAGAGCGTTCCTAGGTGTCGTGTGTCGCCTTTACTCCACGTCATCCCCCGCGCTGGTCAGCTTGACCATCGGGAGCTTGTCCTCCTCATCGGTTTCGACGGGCGGGTGGATGAGTTCTTCGAGGCGGGCTTTGAGCGAGAGGTATTCGGCGGTGAGGAATTGCGCGGCGCTGCGCGGACGCGGCACGGGGTTGTCGATGAACTCGACGACGCGGCCCGGATTCGCGCCCATGACCACGATGCGGTCGGCGAGGTAGGCGGCTTCCTCGAGATCGTGCGTGATGAAGAGGATCGTGACATCGACCTTCTTCCAAATCTGCAGCAGGTAGCTCTGCATCTGGCAGCGCGTCTGCGCGTCGAGCGCG
>JAYVNN010000359.1:0-11158 GCA_043758435.1 Chthoniobacter sp. | reverse complement strand
CCGTAGTAGCGCAGGCCGAGATCCTCGAACATGACGCTCGGGAGCAGCACGTTTTTCACGCCGGCCTCGACTTTGTGCGCGAGTTCCTTGGCGAATTTTCCGCCGAGCATTTCCACGAAGCTAGCGGCTTTTTCGTGGAGATGCGCGTAGGTCGGGTGGGTGGCGATTTTGTTGAAGTAGCTGGCGATGGCGCCCACGTTTTTGGCGATGGACCACTCGTTGTCATTCAGCACGACGATGAATTTTTTCGTCGAGTCGGCGACGTTGTTCAGCGCCTCGTAGCTCACGCCGCAGGTGAAGGCGGCATCGCCCGCGATGCAGACCACGCTTTCGTCCGAGCCGCGCCGGTCGCGCCCCACGGCCATGCCGAGGGCGGCGCTGAGCGCGGTGCCGGCGTGGCCCGCGCCGTAGCAGTCGTGCGGGCTCTCGGTGCGGAGGAGAAAGCCGTTCAGCCCCTCATACTGGCGCATGGTGTCGAAACGCTCGCGGCGGCCGGTGAAAAGTTTGTGGACGTAGCCCTGATGCGAAACGTCGAAGACAAATTTGTCCTTGGGCGTTTCAAAAACGCGGTGCAGCGCGATGGTCAGTTCGACGACGCCGAGGTTCGGCCCGAGGTGGCCGCCGACGGAGGTCGGGTTGTCGTCGGAGAGGACGCGGACGAGTTCGTCGCGCACTTCCTGGGCGAGTTGCGGGAGGTCTTGCTCGGCGATGGCTTTGACGTCGGCGGGCGAATTGATGGTGGGCAGGAGCGGCTTGGGCATGGGAAAAATTGTGGTTTGAAAGTGGGATGTTGAGTGACGCCGAGGCGGGCGGGACGATGCACCCAATACGGGCGGTGCGCCTTTAGAAAAGACTAACGTCTTCGCGGGGGCCGGTGAGCGGCTTTTTCTCGGGGTCGAAGGGCGCGAGCGCGGGATCGCCGTCAGCTTTGCGCATGAGGATCTCGACGCGCTTCTCGACGGACTGGAGCTTTTCCTCGCAGACCTTCACGAGCTGGATGCCCTCCTCGTAGCGCTTGATGAGGTCTTCGAGCGGCAGCTTGTCCGAGCCCATTTCCTCCACGACCTGCTCCAGCCGCCCCACGGCGGTTTCAAAGGTGTGGGCGGTTTCGGCGGCGGCGTTTTTGGCAGGCATCGCGCCTTTTCTGAATGCTCGGCACGCAACACTCAACACTCAACTTTCCGCCTAGTCCTCCTTCGGCGTCCAACGGTCGCGGTCGGAGTAAAAAATGCACTCCTGCTCGTAGGGCATGACCGTCGAGACCTTGAGCGGGAAGTCCTTCGTGCTGACGTTGCGCGTGATGAAGGGCGCCCATTCCTTGTATTCGCCCTTGATGATCTCGCTGATGAAACCGCGGTTCGCCGAGACCGGCGTGAGGTAGAGCCCGACGATGGCTCCCTTGAGCTGCTTGTAGTCGTTGAGATTGACGAAGTCCTGGACAGTCTCCGGGAGCCACAGGCTGTTGCGATCTGCGTACCACGCCACGGCCCACGGCATGTCGGAGGCGATGATCTCCTTTTCCGTCGTCCACGTCCCCATGATCCCGATATACGGAGCCACGTAGGGTGGCCATTGGATTTTCATTTGCGGCCCCGAGAGCATCCCGATGGTGGCCTCGATGAAAGGCAGCGAGGAGATGAAAAAGAGCACGCCCAGGAAGCCCAGACGCGCCAGCCGGATGTTGATTTCGAGCCGCGTCCAGAGCACGAGGACGTAGGCGAGGCCGTAGCAAATCATCAGCGGGATGAAAAGGACGTGGAGGTCGTTGGCCTTTAATCCGCCCCGCTCCGTCATCCCAAAAACCGACATCCCCAGGACGGCGCAAATCCACATCGAGAAAATGGCCCAGCGAAAGCTGGAAGTCTCCGGGCGTTTGAAGAGATGCAGCAGGGCCACGAAAAAAACCATGGCCACGACCGAGACCCCGAGCATGTCCATCAGGCCACGCATTTGATCCAAAGTCTGGGCCTGCAGCTTGGCGCGAAAGGTGAGCGGTGAGAGGCCGTCGAGCGAGACGTCGAGCGAGCGCATGAGCTGCGACTCCGACCCGCGGATTCCGTGGAGCCCGGCGTACCAGCCGAGCCCGACCGGCGACTGGCAGACCTGGTAGTTGCGGATCATCCACGGCGAATAGATGACCATGAAAATCAACGCCATGATCGCGGCATCGCGGCCCAGCGGGCGGAAGGCGAACCCGACGAAAATCAGCGTGCCGGCGAACATCCAGATCGTGAGCCCATGCGTGAGCGCGAGCAGGCCAAAGAGCACCGCGGTCGCCGAGAGCCAGGCGAGCGGGGACTGTTTGTGATATTTCGCCTCGACCGCGCGGACCAGCGTGTAGGCGGCAGCGCTGAAAAGAAAAAGCATGAGCATCTGCGGCAGACCGCAGACCGCGAACTCCCAAAACCGCTGGCAGACCAGCATCATGCACGCGGCGAGCGCCGCCAGCCGGTCATCGAAAAGCCGCCGCGCGGTGAAATAATTGATCCCCACCGCGAGCAGAAAAAACAGCACCTGCACGCCCGCGATGAGCCGGTCGTAGGCATAGACGAAGGTCTTTGTGGTCATCACTTTGTCGTAGGTGAGCCAGGAGAGAAATTCCCTTTTTTTCCCCGCCTCGCGCAGCATGTCGTTCACCGCATCCGCGGCGAGGATGACCACGGCATTCACGTACGGATTGAGCGGCGCATGGTAAATGTCGGGCTGCTTGTCCACGGGAAACCTCCCCGTCTTTTGCTCGAACAGCCAAAGCGCCGCGGGGCGGATCATCTTCGTCGTGAAGCCATTTCCCCGCGCGATTTCCCGCGCGATCTGCGCCTGCTCCATCCCCTTTTCATGCGACAGTCCGGCGAACCCCGCGTCGCGGAAAAACCACAGGTTGATGTTGAAGATGATCGCCGAGACGATGACCGCGAATTTCACCCGCTTCACCCAGCCGCCCTCCTCGAGTTTGTGGACAAATTGCTGGACTTTAGTTTCGGTCGCCATCGTTTGGGGGTGCTGGTTGGTGCTGAGGGTTAGGGCTCTCCGACATCGCCGGCCGCCTTTAGTTCATTGATTTTGCGGTGGAGCGTGCGCCGGCTGATGCCGAGTTTTTTCGCGGCCTGGGTGATGTTCCGTCCGGTGTCTTCGAGAGCTTGGAGGATGAGACGGTGCTCGGTGTCGTGCAAATTGAAACGGCTGCCTTTGACCGGGATGTACTTCTCCGCGCCGCCGCCCGCCGCCGCGCTCTCACGGACAAACGCCGGCAGGTCGCGCAGCGTGATCTTCCCGCTTTTCGTCATCACCACGCCATGCTCGATCGCCGTGCGCAGCTCGCGCACATTGCCCGGCCAGTCATAGCGCAAAATGGCCTGCATCGCGTCGGTCGTGATCTCGGGCAAAGGCTTGCCGTTTTCCTCCGCGAAGGTCTTCAAAAACGCGGTCACGAGCAGCGGGATGTCCTCCTTCCGCTCGCGCAAAAGCGGCATCGTGATCGGCACCACGCTCAGGCGGAAAAAAAGGTCGTCGCGGAATTTCCCCTCGCTCACGAGCTTCTCGAGATTCTTGTTCGTCGCCGCCACCAGCCGCACGTCCACCTTGATCGGCGCATTCCCACCGACCCGCTCGAACGAACGATCCTCGCCCAGCACGCGCAAAAGTTTCACCTGCGTCGCCGCGTCGATCTCGCCGATTTCATCGAGGAAAATCGTCCCGCCATTCGCCTGCTCGAAGCGCCCGATGCGCCGTTCCACCGCGCCGGTGAAAGCCCCGCGCTCATGCCCGAACAGCTCGCTTTCCAAAAGCTGCGGCGACAGCGCCGCGCAATGCACGGCGACGAACTTCGGCTTCGGCCGCCCGCTCAGCGCATGGATCGCCTGCGCCACGAGTTCCTTGCCCGTGCCGCTCCCGCCTTGGATCAGCACCGTCGCCCGCGTCGGCGCGACCTGCTTGATCGTGTCGAAAACCTCCGCCATCACGCCCGACTCGCCGATCAGCCGCTCCAGCCCGAATTTCCGCTCCACCACCTGCTTCAATTCGACGACCTCTTTTTCCACCCGGCGGCTCCGCAGCGCCCGCTGAATCAGCATCTCCAGCCGGTCGATGTTCAGCGGCTTGGTCACAAAATCGTAGGCCCCGTGCTTCATCGCCTCCACCGCCGCGTCCACGGAACCAAAGGCCGTCATCATAATCACAATCGGCGGATGCGGCAGCGCCAGCACCTTGTCCACCAGCGCCATGCCATCCTCTCCGCCGAGCCGCAGATCGGTCAGCACGAGATCGACCGTTTCCCTTTCCAGCACACTCAGCGCCCCGCCGATGTCCGCCGCGATATACACCTCGAAGCTGTCTTCCAGCGACGCGCGCAACCCTTCGCGGGTGTTCTTTTCGTCATCAACAATGAGGATGGTCGGATTCACGGGGAAAATCGGGAAGGGACGTGTAGCTGTGAAAGGCGGAAGACGGAAGGCGGAAAGCGGAAGAAATCAGCCCTCTTCCGTCTTTTCCCCGCCCGCCTCCAGCATCCGCACGCTGCGATTGTGCCGCGGCAGGCGGATGGTCAGCGTCAGCCCCTTGCCCTGATCGCTCGCGAGGTCGATCTCCCCGCCGTGCTCGCGCACGATCCGCCGCACGATCAGCAGCCCCAGCCCGCTTCCGCTCGCCTTCGTCGTGAAGTACGGCTCGAAAATCTTGCTCATGTCCTCCGGCGAAATCCCCCCGCCCGTGTCCGCAAAATTGATCGAGAGAAACTGGTCATCCGAGTTCGTACGGATGCGCAGGATGCCACCGCTTTTCATCGCCTGAAACGCGTTCTTGATGACGTTGTAAAACGCCTGCTTGAGCTGATTGCGATCCGCCTCGATGAGCGGCAGATCCTTCCGCAGCTCCTGCTCCACGAGGATGTTCCGGTCCTCGATTTCCGGCTGCAAAAACGCCACCGACTCCGCGACCAGCGCGTTCACATTCTCCAGCTTCTTTTCCAAATGCGCCGGCCGGATCGCCCCGAGAAACTGCTGCACGATCGAGTCCAGCCGCGTGATCTCATCGCGCGCCACCTCCAGCGCCTGCTGCAACTCCGCCCGCGGCCCCGCCGGCACCTTGCGCAGCTTCCGCTCCATGAGTTGCAGGTGGATGTGCAGCGAGTTCAGCGGATTCCCGATCTCGTGCGCCACCCCCGCCGCGAGCAGCGTCAAAGCGGTCAGCTTTTCGCTCTGGATCGTCTCCTCCGTCGAGCGCCGCGTCTCCGTCGTGTCGCGCAGGATCACCGCATAGCCCACCATCTCCGAGACGGGCCCGCGCTTCGCCGCCGGCTGATCCAGACTCAGCGGCACCACGTAGAAATTCAGAAACCGGTGCTGCGGATAAAACACCTCCATGTCCCGGCTCACCACCTTCTCCGCCTCCACCAGCTTGTCCCACTCCAGCCCCCGCAGCCGCGCGCTCAGCGGCTCCCCCATGCAGGCCTCCCGCTCCAGCCCGAACAGTTCGCACGCCGCCCGGTTCAGATAGTTAATCCGCCCCCTCAAATCCGTCACAATCACGCCCTCGTGGATGGCGTTGAAGATCGTTTCGAGAAACCCTTTTTCATCCGCCAGCTGCAGCAGATACCCCTGCACCTCCTCCGGCCGCACGCGGCTGATGCGTTCGATGAGCTTGTCGAGAAAGCCGGAATTCATGGTGGAAAAAGCGCGCCCACCCTGCGCACCACGGCCACTCGTAGCAATGCGCTTCTGCGCACTCCCGCCATCCTATCGGCTCGTCCGGCCAGCCACGACAGCCGGAGCCGTTCGCGGCGGCAACTTGCGGGGCACTTGGCTGGTCGCCTTGGCGGGTGCCTTGGCAGGCGCTGGAGCGGACGCTTTGGCGGGCACTCGGCCCGGTGCCTTGCTCGGTGCCTGGCTGGGTGCCTTGCCGGGCACTTCGTTGGGCGGCGTGGGCAAAGCGCTGACTTTCTCCGCAAGCACGTCCGTTTTGCTCGCAGCAGCAGCGACTGATTTTGGGTGTTTGCGCCAGCTGCGGCGACCGCGGCATTCGGGCCGCTGGCTGCAGACCCAGACGGAGCTGTTGCTCGCGTTGACCTGATCCATCGCCGCCTCGCAGGCCGGGCAGAGCGGCGGCGTCAGGAGCACCTTACTCATCAGCTTCGGCACCCATTGCGAGACCGCGAGCAGGTCTTCGCCCGGCGTCTCCCGCGCCGCAGTGAGCAGTTCGTCGAGCGTGCGCGCGCTGATCAAAGTCACCCCGTTCGCCTTGGCATAGTTCCGCGCATCCCAAGTGAAACCGCAGGACGCCACATACATGCTTCGCGTCGCGCTGGCCGCAACCGCGGCCTCGTGCAATTCGCGCACTCTTTCCACCGGCACCCGGTGCTCTTGGCTCAGCTTTTTGCATTGCACGAGCAGTTTCTCCGACTTGCGGGCGAGCGTGAAATCGCCCCCGCGTCCCCCGCTCAGTCCCGCCGGCATCGAGACGCGATAGCCCTGACGCTGATAAATCAGCGCCACCAACAGCTCGAAATCCTCCGCCCCCAACGCATGCACCGCGTGCTTCATGTCAAACGGCTCGGTGTCCGTGGGAGCCTGGATCGCCAGACCCGCCGGCACAAAATCCGGCCCGCCCGCCCGCCGCCGCCGGATGCGCTGCACCAGCACCATCCCGAGGAACACGACCGGCACCAGCGACAGCTCCACCGTGTAGGCCTTCGCCCGCTTTCCAAACTGCCCCAGCAGGTCGGTGCGGACATTGACCGGGAGGCCCGCCGCGGATGGCTTGCCCGCCTTCGCGCCCGGTTTCGCCGGCGGCTCGCCGACCCGCGCGCGCTGTTTCGCGAGCAGCTTCTCGCGGAGCTGCAAATCTGGCAATTTTCCGCCCGGCAGCGCACCCGCCACACCGGCCCCTCCCTCGGGCGGGGACGCCCCAGCGCCTGGTTTCACCAACTCGATGCCCAGCTCCGACATGGTGCCGGAGTCCGCCCGGCCTTCGTAAAGCTTGTCGCTCAGCTCACTCGCCAGATCCGCGCGCTTCGCCGTCCCCGAGAAAAGACGGAACGCACTTTTGAAAACCGTCCCCATCAAATCCGACTCCTCCGACGAAAACTGCGGCGTCTCCGCCTCCGGCATCCCCGCCGCCCGCATGATGTAGGGCCGGCCATATTTCAACGCCCCGCCCATCAGCACCACCATCACCACCATCGACACCACCTTCAGCACGAGTTTTCTGAGTAAGCGCATATCAGGAATGATTTAGCAAAATGCGCGCCTGACTGGCCCCTCGTTCCCAAACTCCTGCTCCGGTGACAAGTGCCACGCACGGCGCTTCGCAACGGCCCGCCTTTCGCCTAGCCTCACGCGCATGACTCCTCCGACGACGATTGGCGACTACCTCATTTCGCGGCTCGCGGCGCATGGCGTCGGGCATGTGTTCGGCATCCCCGGCGATTACGTGCTCGGCTTTTACCAGCAGCTCCAAAACAGCGCGCTGAAGACGGTCACGACCTGCGACGAGCAGGGCGCGGGCTTTGCGGCGGATGCCTACGCGCGGGTGCGCGGGCTGGGCGCGGTGTGCATCACGTACTGCGTGGGCGGGTTGAAAATCGTGAACCCGATCGCGGGCGCGTTTGCGGAGAAATCGCCGGTCGTGGTCATCAGCGGAGCGCCGGGGATGGGCGAGCGCGAACGCAATCCCCTGCTCCATCACAAGGTGCGCGAGTTCGACACGCAGCGGCGCGTTTTCGAGCAGATCACCGTGGCGAGCGCGGCGCTGGAGGATGCGGACACGGCCTTTGCGGAGATCGACCGAGTGCTCCACGCGGCGCTGCGCTACAAGCGGCCCGTCTATCTCGAACTGCCGCGCGACATGATCGCGAAGCCGGGCCGCAGCGGGCATCGTCCGCCGGAGTTGCATGAGAAAAGCGACGCGCTGGTGCTCGATGAAGCGCTCACCGAAGCGGTCGCGATGATCAATGCCGCGCGGCAGCCGGTCGTCCTCGCCGACGTGGAAGTGCATCGCTTTGGCATGCAGGACGAGGTGCTGCGGCTCATCGAAAAGACGAACGTGCCCTTCGCCGCGACGATCCTCGGCAAGTCCGTGCTCAGCGAGCAGCACCCGCTTTACCTCGGCGTGTACGAGGGCGCGATGGGCCGCGACGAGGTGCGCGCCTACGTGGAGTCGAGCGACTGCGTGATCCTGCTCGGCGCGTTTATGACCGACATCAATCTCGGCATCTACACGGCGAAGCTGGACCTGGGGAAGGCCATCTACGCGACCAGCGAGAAGCTCGCGATCCGCCATCACACTTTTGAAAACGTCCGTTTCAAAGACTTCGTGCGCGGCTTGCTCGCGGCGGATTTGCCGCCGCACGAAAACGGCCCGCGGCCCGCGCCGCCGCCGCCACGCGAGTTTGTCCCCGCCGTGCCGGACGCGCCGGTGACGATCGCGCGGCTTTTCGAGCGGGTGAACGCTTTCCTCACCGAGCGCACCCTCGTCATCGCCGATGTCGGCAACGCGCTCTTCGGCGCGAGCGACCTTTTCATCCGGGGCCGCACGGAGTTCCTCGGTCCCGCTTACTATGCGTCGATGGGCTTCGCCGTCCCCGCCGCGCTCGGCGCGCAAATGGCGCGGCCCGAGCTGCGCCCGCTCGTCCTCGTCGGCGACGGCGCGTTTCAAATGACCGGCGTCGAGCTGAGCACCATCGCGCGCTGCGGGCTGAACCCCGTGGTCATCGTGCTGAACAACGCCGGCTACGGTACCGAGCGCCACATCCACGACGGGCCGTTCAACGACGTGCTCCCGTGGGCCTATCACAAACTCCCCGAGCTTTTCGGCAAAGGCCGCGCCTTCCTCGTCGAGACGGAAAGCCAGCTCGACGCCGCGCTCGGGGCCGCCGCCCGGCACACCGCCAGCTACTGCCTCCTCGACGTGCGCCTCGACCCGCTCGACAAAAGCGCCGCCCTCGGCCGCCTCGCCGAACGCCTCGCCGACCGCATGTAAAAATACCGGATTGCCCCGACTATTCAGCGCCCCAGGAAATCCCCACCTTCGCCAAATGACCATGTGGCCTGTTGCGGTTCCCATTCTTGCCCTCGGCATCCTCGCGATCATCGCCTTCGTGACGACACGCGAATAAGCGTCCCCCGCGGCGGACGTGACAACGGCGCGACCCTGAGGCAAAGGTTGCACGACCAACGTGCAAAATTCCCGCGACGATCTCCCTCCCGCAATTCCCGCCCCGCGGCCCGTGGCCTTGGTGTGGGTGGGTTTCTGGCTGGCCCTCGTCCTCATCGGCGCAAAGGCCGTGTCGCTCGGCGTGCCGCAGTCCTGGGGCTGGCCGCTGGAACTCGCGCGCGTTTCTTTTCGCGATGTGCTTTTCGCCCTCGCGCTGGGCGTCGTGGGCGAAAGCGGCGCGCTCCTTTTCGCTAAAAAACCCCGGCTCTCCTCCACCGTGCGCGCGGGCGTGCTGGGCGCGGCCACTTTCTGCGCGCTCTACGGCGTGGTCGCCTACGGCATCTTCGAGTCGCTCGACCGCCCGCTGAGTTTCGATCTCCTGCGGCTCATGCGCGGCGCGGCCGTGAAGTCCTCGATCACCGACCGCCTGACCTGGCCCATCGGCCTCGCGCTCATCGCCGTGCCTGCGGGGTTTTACCTCGTCGCGCAGCGCGGCTCGCGGCGGCGCACATTTTCGCCTGCGATCTTCGCCAGCCTCGGCGCGTGGATCGCCGTGGGCGCGCTGCTTTCGCCAAATGCCGCGGTCGGGCGCAAGGCGCAGCGCCTCGTGCTCAGCCCGCACGTCGAGCTGCTGCGCTCCACGCTCATCGGCATCTCCGGCCGTTCTCGCGGCGCGCTGCCGCACGAATTTCTGCCCGAGGATCAGGACGAGTTGCAGCCCTTCGGCAGCCGCGCGCCGGCCCCACGCGCCGGCTTTCCGCTCGCGGAAAAAACCGCGCGCCCGCGCAATGTCATCGTCATCATCCTTGAGTCCGTGGGCACGAAATATCTGAGCCTCTACGGCAGCCCCTACGCGACCACGCCGCACCTGCTCGCCGAGTCCGGCCACGCCCTGCTTTTCGACAACGTGCATGCCCACGCGCCCTACACTTTCTGCACGTTCATGGCGGTGAATTTTTCCATCTACCCCGGCCTCCCGTGGTGTTACGCGCCCGGCGGTCACTCGGCCGATGGCGGCCCGCACGGTCTGCCGCCCACCTTTGCCTCCGTGCTCCAGCAGCAGGGCTGGCGCACGGCCTACCTGCACAATGGCGACATGGATTGGGGCGGCGAGAAAGTGCTCCTCGACGGCGCGGGCTACGACACCGTGGAGGACTACCACGATTTCCAAGCGCCCGAGCTGACCTCGTGGGGCGCGGAGGATCGCTACCTCATCGACCGGCTCATCCGGTGGATCGATGAAAAGCCCGGCCAGCCTTTTCTCGCCTACTGCTGGACGGATCAGACGCACAATCCCTACGTGCGCCGCCCCGGTTCGCCGCGGCTCGATTTTTTCCACGGCCAGCCGCCGCGCGCGCACGCCGAGGCGCTGGGAAAATATCTCAACGTCCTCCACGAAACCGACGAGCACATTGGGCGGCTCTTCGCCGCGCTGCGCGAGCGCGGGCTCGCCGACGACACGCTGGTCGTCATCACCGGCGATCACGGCGAGGCTTTCGCCGACCCGCACGATCAGATCGGCCACGGTTTTTCCGTCTGGCAGGAGGAAGTCAGCGTGCCCTTCATGGTCTGGAATCCGCGGCTCTTTCCCGAGGGCCGCCGCGCGTCCGCCATCGGCGGCCACGTCGATCTGAACCCCACCGTCGCCGACCTCCTCGGCGTGCCGCCGCCCGACGCGTGGCAGGGCCACAGCCTCTTCGCGCCCGACCGGCCCGAGCGCACCTTTTTCGTCGCCAGCGTGGACGATTATCTGCTCGGCATTCGCGAGGGCCGGTGGAAATACATCTTCGAGGCAACCAGCGGAAACGAATCGCTTTTCGACCTCACCGCCGACCCCGGTGAGCAGCGCAATGTGCTCAGCCTCGAACCCGACCGCGTCCTCCGCCTCCGCCAGCGCCTCGCGGCTTGGATCGCCTACGAGGATCAGTTTCTCGGTGCACGGCCCGTCGCCGACATGCGCTGAAGAGGGAGCTGGCGTCGGGAAAAAGCCGCGCTGTAGGGGAAGCTGTCAGCT
>JAYVNN010000358.1:0-3621 GCA_043758435.1 Chthoniobacter sp. | reverse complement strand
ATCAGCACCGGCTTCACCGGCTTACCGGCGATGATCCCGGCCGGCGGCACCGCGAACTCCCGCTCGACCTTGCTCCATTTTCCCCCGCCCTGCGGGTCCGGCAGTTGCGCGCGAAAGATGACGACCAGCGGCTTGTGCCCATCGCCCTCGGGGATGCGCATGATCGAGATGTTCGGCCCTTTGGACTCGGTGTCCTTGCGAGTGAGTTCATCGCGCGGATCCTCGGCATAGACCTCGACGTGGACTTTCGCGAAAAAGTTCGTCATCGCCCCCGACACCTCCACCCGGTAGGTCGCGCCGCCAATCGCCGGCACCAGTGCCGTCTCGACCTTCCCGCCCTCATTGCCCGCGATGCCAGGCGGCAAGCTGATCTGCGCGCATTTTTTCCCCTCATACTCGACCTGGCTGATGTAGCCCTTGTTGTTCGCGTAAGCTCCTTGGTACGGAAAATCGTAGCGGTAAAACTTCAGCGGCACCGGGTCGGAAAAATTCCAGTTGGGGATCAGGTTTCCGCCCGCCGCCTGCGCGCCGTCGTGCGGGGCGAAGCCGGTGAATTTCGGCGGCGGAGTTTGTTGTGCAAAGGCCGTGCCGCCGACGCAGCAGCACACGAGCAGGAGGAGGGAAAGGTGTTTCATCGGGTGGAAAAGCGCCTGCACTTTGCCCCGGCGCGGATCGTTTGGCGAGCAAGTCTTTCCGGGAAAAGGCCTTCCGTTTCCCGTCGGGAGGCATCCGTAAAAACCCGGTTTTTTTCCCATTGCACTCCGCCCAAAAACCGGCGCAGTCTCCACGATGCCTCGTTTCCCCCACGCCGCCATCGCGCTCGCGATCCTTTCTGCCACAGCATTCGCAGCCGACGACTATCCGCTCGGCCCCGATTCGCAGCCGCAGGAGGTGCCGCATGGCGAGGTCAAAAAGGCGGTCTTTGACGTGAGCAAGATTTTCCCCGGCACGACGCGCGAATACCAAGTCTATGTGCCCAAACAGTACGACGCCGCGAAGCCCGCGTGCCTCATGGTTTTCTTCGACGGCGGCGGCTACGCGAAGGCCGACGGCGGCACGCGCGTGCCGGTGGTTTTCGACAATCTGATCGCGAAAAAGGAGATGCCGGTGACGGTCGCGGTGTTCATCAATCCGGGGAATATCAAGGCGACGCAACCTGGCGCGAAAGACGTGAGCAACCGCAGCTTCGAGTACGATTCTCTCGGCGATGCGAACGCGCGTTTTGTCATCGAGGAACTGCTGCCCGAGGCGACGAAGGGGCTGAACATCACGAAAGATCCCGCGGGCCACGCGGTCGCGGGACTGAGCAGCGGCGGCATCGCGGCCTTCACCGTGGCGTGGGAGCGGCCCGATGATTTCCGCAAGGTGGTGAGCTGGATCGGGAGCTTCACGAACATCCGCGGCGGCTACGTTTATCCGGCGCAGATTCGTCAGTCGAAAAAAACGCCGAAGCCGCTGCGCGTGTTTTTGCAGGACGGCGCGGGCGACCTCGACAACCTCCACGGCAACTGGCCGCTCTCGAACCAGGACATGGCCGCGGCGCTGAAATTCGCGGGCTACGACTACCGCTTCGAGTTCGGCGACGGCGGACACTCGGGCAAGCAGGGCTCGATGCTTTTCCCCGACACCATGCGCTGGCTCTGGCGCGACTGGCCGAACGAATAACGCCCGACATTTTCCAAAAAAACCTCCCTCCATGAACCACACCCCCACCCGCCGCCCGCCCCGCACGCAAAGCGAAACCATTCAGGCCGTCCTCTTCGTCCTGCTCGTGCTCGCCGTCGTCTTCCTCGCCGTGGCGCGGCGACACGCCTGAGCGAGGCCATCCCGGCACGGGCGGGGAGGCCGGCAGCTTCCCCTACAGCAGTTCCGCGATCAGCACCGCGTTGAGCGCCGCGCCGCGGAGGAGTTGGTCGCCGGCGACCCAAAAAACCAGCCCGTTGTCCAGCGCGCAGTCGAGGCGGAGGCGGCCGACCTGGCAGTTGTCGCGCTCGGCGGCGTAAAGCGGGAGCGGGTATTCGCACTTCGCGGGGTCGTCCACGACATCGAGGCCGGGCGCTTTGGCGAGTGCGGCGCGCGCGTCGGTGAGCGAAACGGGGCGCTCGAACTCCGCATGCACGGCCACACTGTGCGCGCGATACACGGGCACGCGCACGCAAGTCACAGAGGCTTTGAAAGTCGGGTGGTGCATGATGCGGCGACCTTCGTTTTGCATCTTCATCTCCTCCTTCGTGTAGCCGGAATCGAGGAAGCTATCCACATGCGGCAGCACATTGAACGCGATCTGATGCGGATAGACATGCTTTTCCACCGGCTGCCCCGCAGCGATGGCCTCGACCTGCGCGCGCAACTCCGCGATGGCCTGCGCGCCCGTGCCGCTCACGGCCTGATAGCTCGACGCAAAGATGCGCTTCACCCGGAACTCCTGATGCAGCGGATGCAGCGCCATGAGCGTGATCGCCGTCGTGCAATTCGGATTCGCGATGATGCCCTTGTGCTTCTTCACGTCCGCGCCATTGATCTCCGGCACGACCAGCGGCACGTCCGCGTCCATGCGAAACGCGCTCGAATTATCCACCACCACCGCGCCCGCCTGCACCGCCAGCGACGCATATTTTTTCGAGATGCCCGCACCCGCGCTGAACAGCGCCACGTCCACACCCGCAAACGAATCCTCGCGCAATTCCTTGATCACGATTTGCTCCCCGCGAAACGGCAGCGTCTTGCCCGCCGACTTCGCCGAGGCGAGCAGCGTGAGCCGGCCCACGGGAAAATCGCGCTTCTCCAAAGTGCGGATCATTTCCACTCCCACCGCTCCGGTGGCACCGACAATCGCGACATGTAATTTCTTGCTCATAAAAAAGGGAGCGCACTGTATTAGCCTCGCCTCGCAATGCAAATCCTCGTCCACGTCCCCTCGCAAACCCTCGACCTGACCGACGGCGGCGCGCTCATCCGCCGCTACGCCGTCTCCACCTCGCGCTTCGGCCTCGGCACCGAGCCGGGCAGCAACAAGACGCCGACGGGCCGTTTCCGCATCGCGGAAAAAATCGGCGACGGCGCGGTGCCGGGCGAGATTTTCATCAGCCGTGAGCCCACCGGCCGCATCGGTGGCGAGGCCGACGAGCACGACCATGTGCAGACCCGCATTCTCTGGCTCGACGGCCTCGACGCAGCCAACGCCAACACCCGCGAGCGCTACATTTACATCCACGGCACCAACGCCGAATTCCGCCTTGGCACGCCCGCCAGCTTCGGCTGCGTGCGCATGGGGAATGAGGACATCATCGACCTCTATGCGCGCGTCCCCGCGGGTGCCGCCGTCGAGATCGTGGAGTGAAGCATCCGCTCAAAAATGCCCGTTAATTTGGCAAAATTCTGTTAATTCCATCCTGTCTTTTTTTGACGGAATTAACGGAATTCGACGGAATTAACGAAATGGAAATCCGGTTATTACTTTCCGCAGGTGCCCTAAAAAAACGCGTGCCGCCGCGTGGCGGAAAAATAATCGTTGTCAGACCTGCGCGATGCACGATCATCCGCGCCTTGCCCACTGGCAAAGAAAGGAGGGGAAACCACACACTATGAAATATCTCGCAATCATCGCACTCGCCGCCGTCG
>JAYVNN010000357.1:0-29837 GCA_043758435.1 Chthoniobacter sp. | reverse complement strand
TTCTGCGCCGCCTGCATCGGCGGCAGCATCGAGGCGTTCACCGTGCCCCGCCAGATGATGCCGCGCACAAAGCCCTCGCTCTCGACCGTCGGGTTCACAAGTTCAGCGACGAAGCGGTCATACGGCTTGTTCTCCACGAGCGCGCGGTGCAGCCAGCCGCTGACCTGCTTGCGCCCGCCATCGATGAAGCCCGCGCCCTTGTAATCATTGCGCAGCAGATCATTCCAAAACGTGAGCCAGTGGTCCGCGTAGCCGCTCTTGTCCGCGAGCAGCGCGGCCACGAGCTTCGCCCGTCTGTCGGCGGCGGAGTCGGCGAGAAAAGCGTCGAGTTGCTCCGGTGTGGGGAGCAGTCCGATGACATCGAGATACGCGCGCCGCGCAAACGTGCGGTCGTCGATTGCATTGGGAAACGTCACGCCTTTCGCCGCGAAGTAGCGCGAAAGCACATCATCAATCGGATGCACGCTCGGCCGCTCCATCAGCGCGACCGCGCGCGGATGCAGGTTTTGCGGCTGCGGCTTGGCGAAAGTTATCCCCTGCGGCCACGCCGCGCCCTGGTCGATCCACGCGCGCAGCAGCCCGACCTGCTCCGGCGTCCATTTCGTCCCCTTCTTCGGCATCGCCGTGTCGGGATCGAGTCCGCTGACCGCCTCCACGATCAGACTCTCCGCGCTTTTCCCGATGACCGCCGCGGTGCTCGTGTCGCCGCCTTTGAAAAAGGCCTCGCGCGTCTCGATGCTCAGCCCGCCCTTGTCCTTGCCCTTGGCGTGGCACTTGATGCACGCGGCCTCGAAAAGCGGCTTGATGTCCTTTTCAAAATCCACCGTCCGCGCCGCTGCGGGCGGCAGTTTCGCCACCTGCTCCGGCGAAAGCGCGCACGCCAAAGGCGCGGCGCAGAGCAGGAGGATGGGGATGATGCGGAGGGATTTCATGGCGCGATGAATAGTCGGCCAAACTCATTTCGATAGCCAATTTTTTACCCTCGCCGACCGGCTCTTGACGCTCCGCCGCGCGCGTTGTCACTTGGCGGCTGCCATGCGTTTCATTCCCCTCGCCTGCTCGTTCGCGTTCGCTTTCACCGCCCTGCATGCGGAGGACGCGCCGCCCGCGAAGGCGGATGAATCCAAGCTCCCCGGCCACTCGCTGAACGGCGAGGCGTTCAACGAAGGCCCGCGGCAGGCGGCAGTGTTGATGCCGGGGACAGGCGACGTGCATTTCCCCGTGACGACGAAGAACGAACTAGCGCAGAAATTTTTCGCGCAGGGCGTGGGGCAGTTGCACGGGTTTTGGTACTTCGAAGCGGAGCGCTCGTTCCGGCAAGTGGCGGCGCTGGATGCGGACTGCGCCGCGGCCTACTGGGGGATGGCGATGGCGAATATCAACAACCCAAAACGCGCGGGGGATTTCATCAAACTGGCGGACGCGAAGAAGGACAAAGCCAGCCGCCGCGAGCTGCTGTGGATCGAGGCGTGGGTGAAATTTTATGCCGACTCGAAAAAGGACGAGGGCGAAAAGCGCGACGCGCTGGTGAAGGCGCTGGAGGGTTTGATCTTCGAGTTTCCCGACGACCTCGAAGCGAAGGCGTTTCTCGTTTTCCAACTCTGGGACAACTCGCAGCACGGCTCGCCGCTGCCGAGCCGGCTGACGGTGGATGCGCTCGCGCAGCAAGTGCTGGCGGTGAATCCGGCGCATCCGGTGAGCCACTATCTCATCCACCTGTGGAATGGCGCGGACGGCGATAAGCGCGCGCTGACGGCGGCGGCGCATTGCGGGCAGGCGGCGCCGGGCATCGCGCACATGTGGCACATGCCGAATCACACGTTTTCCAATCTGCACCGCTACGCCGACGCGGCGTGGCAGCAGGAGGCGTCGGCGCGCACGGATCACGCCTACATGGCGGCGGCGCGGATCATGCCGGAGCAGATTCACAACTACGCGCACAACAACGACTGGCTGGTGAAGAACCTCGCCTACGTCGGGCGCGTGCAGGATGCCGTCGATCTGGCGATGAATCTCGTCGAGCTGCCGCGGCTCGATGCCACGCACAGCGCGGCCTACAATCTCGGGCGCGAGCGGCTGCTGGAGACGCTGGTGCGTTTTGAAATGTGGGGCGACCTCGCGATGCTCGAAGGCTCGATGTATCTGGCGCGCGACGAGAAGACGGAAATCGAGGCGCGGCGACTGGCGGCGCTCGGCGTGGCGTGGTTCAGCTCGGGGAAGACGGAGGAGGGCGAACGCGAACTGAAGGCGCTGGAGACGCTGCTGGCGAAGACGCGCGCGGATCGTGTGGCCGCGGCGGACGCGGCGGAGGCGAAGGCGAAGACGGAAAAGAAATCGGCGGATGTTTCCGCGAAGGCGATGGCTGATGCGATGAAGGGTTTCGCGTATCCGCTTTCCACGACGGAGGCCGCAATCGCGGAGGTGAAAATTTACCAGGCGCTCAATGACGCGCGGCCCGACGCGGTGAAACCGCTGCTCGAAGCGGCGCGCGACATTCCGTCGGAGCGGCGGGCGCGCATTTATCTGGCGATCGGGGACAAGGACGAAGCGGTGAAACTCGCGAAGCAGGCGAGCGATCCCGACCCGGCGCAAGTGCAGCCGCTGGCGAATCTCGCCGGAGTTCTCTGGCGCGCGGATAAAAAGGACGCGGCGCGGGAGGCATTTGAAAAGCTGCGCAAGATTTCCGCGCAGATCGAAATCGATCTCCCGGTTTTCGAGCAACTCGCGCCCATCGCCGCGGAACTCAAGCTGCCAAAGGATTGGCGCGTGCCGGCGTCCGCGTCCGGCGATGTCGGCGTGCGCCCGGAACTCGCCGCGCTCGGCCCTTTCCGCTGGCGTCCGTCCGCCGCGCCGTCGTGGAGCCTGCCGGATGGCGACGGCAAGGCGCACGCGCTCGCGGACTACAAGGGCAAGCCCGTGCTCGTGGTCTGCTACCTCGGCAGCGGCTGCGCGCGCTGCATGGAGCAGCTCAATGTTTTCGCGCCGCTCACCGCGCAGTTTGCGGATGCGGGCATCCAAATCATCGCCGTGAGCACCGACTCCGCGAGCGGGCTGCACAAGACTTTCGAGCAGGCGAAGGACGCGGCCGGTTTCCCCTTCCCCATCGTCGCCGATGCGGACTTCGGCACGTTCAAGGCCTACCGCGCGTTCGATGATTTCGAGCGCATCCCGCTGCATGGGACGTATCTCATCGACGGCGACGGCTTCGTGCGCTGGCAGAACATCAGCTACCAGCCGTTCCGCGACGCCGCGTGGCTGCTGACGGAAAGCAAACGCCTGCTCACGGTGCCCGCGGTCGATGACGCGGCGACGGCGGCGAATTGAGTGAGCGGCGGGCACAACTGTAGGGGAAGCTGGCAGCTTCCCCTACAGTTGCGCGGCAAGCCGCGCGGGGACATTACAGCTTGGCTTCGCGGAGGGAGAGGAGGGCGATGAAATCGGCGGGCGTCTCGGCGGCGTGGAGTTCGCGTTCGGCGGCGGGGTCTTTGAAAACGCGGGCGAGGAGGCCGACGATGCGGAGGTAATCCGCCGCGAGCGCGCGGGGCACGGCGATGCAAAAAATGTAGCGCACGGGCAGTTCGACGCCGGGGAAGACGACGCCCGCGGCGCTGCGGCCCACGCTCATCACCATCGTGCTCACGCATTCGCCGCGGGTGTGCGGGATGCAGATGGCAAAGCCGCCCTCCATTTCCGGCAGACAGGGCGCGACGGCATGCACGCCCGCGAGCAGCACATTCCAGTCGTCCACCGCCGGATCGTTTTTCACGAGCGCCACGACTTCATCAATGGCGGTCTTCGGCGTGGTCGCGGCAACATCGAGAGTGACGTGTGTCGCGGGCAGAATGTCGGCGAGGGTAATCATACAGCGGTGCCGCTCCATTTCAGTTTCTGGCGGAGCACTTCAAAAAAAGATGTGCCGGGCAGCATGGCGAGCGGGAGGCGCTGCGGGGCCTGGGTGATGCGGATGATGTCGCCAGGGAGCACGCGCACAGAGGCCTGGCCGTCGATGGAGAGGAAAATCTCCGGCTCCGTGCGGCACGGCGCGATCTCGATGCGCGAATGCTCGCTGACCAGCACCGGGCGCATGGTGAGGACGTGCGGGCAGATGGGCGTGATGACGAAGACGCCGCTGTCCGGCGAGAGCACCGGGCCGCCGGCGCTGAGCGAATAGGCGGTGGAACCGGTAGGCGTGGCGACGATGAGGCCGTCGGCGTTGTATTCGCTGAGCGTGGCGCCATCCACGGTGACGTTGAGTTTGATGAGGCGGGAAAGTTCGCCGCGGCTGATGACGGCATCGTTCAGCGCGATGTAGCGGGCGGTGGTCTGCGCGCCGCGGATGATCTGCACGTCGAGCAGGGCGCGCTCGCTGAGCTGGTAGGTGCCGGCGGCGATGGCGTCGAGCGCCTGCGGCCACGCGGCTGCGCTGACGCAGGTGAGAAAGCCGAGCGTGCCGAGATTGATGCCGAGGATCGGGCGGAACTCGTCGCGAAGTTCGTGGAGGACTTGGAGAATCGTGCCGTCGCCGCCGAGGACGAGGAGCAGGTCGGTGTCGCGCACGAGATCGCTGATCGTGGCGGAGGAATCCGCACCGATGAGATGCGCCGCGCGTTTTTCCAGCACTAGCGGCAGCCCGCGCTGCACGCAGGATAGCGCGATGGCGTGGACGATGTCGCCCGCGTCGGCCTTGCCGTCGTTGGCGATCAGGCCGATGCGCGCAGGCATGCGAGAAATTCCTTGTTGCCCTCGCCGCCGAGGATGGGCGACTCGATGACGCCGCGCCATTCCACGCCGGGCAGCGTGGCGGTGAAGGCGCGGATTTTTTCCACCGCGCGCTCATGCAGCGCCGCGTCGCGGATGACGCCGCCACGGCCTACGTCTTCTTTGCGCAGCTCGAATTGCGGTTTAATCAGCGGGACGATCACGCCGCCATGACTCAGCAGCGCGGCGGCGGGAGGCAAGATCAAAGTCAGCGAGATGAAGGACACGTCGATGACACAGATGGCGATGGGCTCGGGAATGTCGGCGCGCGTGAGGTGGCGGGCGTTGAGTTTTTCGCGGACGACCACGCGTGGGTCGGAGCGGATTTTCCAGTCGAGCTGCGAGTGGCCGACATCAATGGCGAAGACGCGCGCCGCGCCGTGGTGGAGCAGGCAGTCGGTGAAACCGCCGGTGCTCGCGCCGATGTCGAGGCAGGTCGCGCCGGTCGGGTCGATGGCGAAATGGGCGAGTGCGGCTTCGAGCTTCAGCCCGCCGCGCCCGACATAGCGCTCGGTGCTTTTGACGGAAATGGCGGCGTCGTCTGCGATCTTCGTGCCGGCTTTGTCGATACGCTGCTCATGCACAAAAACCGCGCCGGCCATGATCGCGCGCTGCGCCTTTTCGCGGGACTCGAAATAGCCGCGGGCGACAAGGAGCTGGTCGAGGCGTTGTTTGGCGGCGGGCATTTCGTGGCGCGAAGGAAACCGCGAAATGGCTTGAATCCGAATCTTTTTCCACAGAAACACACCGACCCGCATGCCCGACGAAAACCTACGCGAAGAGATCAAAGAGATGATGGTCGAGAACCTGATGCTCAAAGTGCCGAAGGAGGAGATCGCCGACGATCTCCCGCTCTTCGGCCCCGGCGGACTCGGGCTGGACTCCATCGACGCGCTGGAGCTGGTCGTCTCGCTGGAGAAAAAATTCGGCGTGAGCGTGCCGAACTCCGAGACCGCGCGGCAGGCGCTGGCCACGGTCAATGCGCTGCACGACTACGTGGTCGCAAATCGGAAGGCATAGAGTTCGTTTGCCGAATCAGATCGCATCAGATAGAGTCCGCGCATGAAGACGCTGTCCGTCACCGAAGTCGCCCGCAATTTCCGCGAGGTGCTCGATTCCGTGGAGCACGGGCAGGAGGAAATCATGCTCGTGCGGAATGCGAAGCAAGTGGCGCGACTCGTCCCGGAAGCGCCCTGCCAGAACGCGATGGAAGTCTTCGGCGACTTGTATCGGACGCTGGATGAAAATGCCGCGGAGGCACTCACCGCGGCACTTTCCACGAACCGCAAAAGCCGTCGCGGGCGGCTGTCTGAGCTGCGTAACCCGTGGGCTGGCTGATCGACACAGGCGTTTGGATCGCGGTCGAACGCGGCACGCTCAGTGCGGCGGACATTCATGCGATCACCAAACAGGAGCCGGTTTATCTCTCGCCGGTGAATATCGCGGAGATGGAATTCGGGCTGCACATGCTGCGGGCCGGGGCATTGAAGCAGCGCGCGGCGACGGCTCTGCGGCGGCTGCGCCGAAAGCCCCAACTGCGGATCACGACAGAAACGGCCGAAGTTTTTGGGATGCTGGCCGCGAGTTTGAAAAAAGCCGGACGCGCCGGCGATTTTCGGATCAACGATCTCTGGCTCGCAGCGCAAGCGGTGCAGCGCGACTTCAAGCTGCTGACTGGCAACGCGAAGGATTTCGCGGACATCCCCGGCTTGAAGATGGTGGCGTTGCCGTAGATTCCCCAACGCTTTCCGTCACTCCGTCTCCGCCGCGTTCACCGCGTCGAGGAGCTGGCGGATGCGGCCGAAATTTTTGCGCTTCGGCAGGAGGACGAGGCGCGGGAGCGTGGCGATTTCGGGTTCGTTTTGCTCCTCGGGGAGCGCGGCGGTCTGCGTGATTTCGCCTTCGCGGATGACGTCAGTGAAGTTGGCATTGAGATCCGCAATCGCCGCGGGCGTGAGCTTTTTCTCCAACCGGATGACGAGGCGCTGGCCGACCCAGCGGTAGCTGCGAAAGGTCCGGTAGAACTGCACGATCTCGGCGATGGCGTCGTCCACGCTGTGGGTGATTTTGAAAAGGTGGAAGTCGTCCGCGGAGATAAGGCCGAGCTGGAGCAGGTCGTCGCAGAGAAAGCGCAGCCACGTTTCCCAGTAGCGTCCGCCGGGTTTGTCCACCATGACCACGGGGAGGATGCGCGCCTTGCCGGTCTGCATGAGCGTGAGCACCGCGAAGCCCTCGTCCATCGTGCCGAAGCCGCCGGGGAAGAGCGCGACGGCGCGGGTCTCCTTGAGGAAGTTCAGCTTCCGCGTGAAGAAGTATTTGAAATTGATGAGCTTCGCATCGCCGTGGATCGTTTCATTCGCACGCTGCTCAAAGGGCAGGCGGATATTCAGGCCGAAGCTGTGCTCGCGGCCCGCGCCGCGCTGCGCGGCACCCATGATGCCTTCGCCGCCGCCGGTGATCGTCATGTAGCCATGCTCCTCGTGCATGCGGCGGGCGAAAGTTTCCGCAGCGAGAAACTCGGGCGCGTCCGGCGCGGTGCGGGCGGAGCCGAAGACGACGACCTTTGGCACCTGGCGGTAGGGCGCGAAGATGTTGCCCGCATAGCGCAGTTCCTTGAGCGAGCGGCTGAAGAGCTTGAGGTCGGCGGTGTTCGTCTGGTCGCGCCCGAGCTTGAGCGAGGTCATGACCATTTCGGCGATCAGCTCGCAGTCGTTCGCGCAGCCGGCATCGCCCACGAGCTGGCGCACGCGGTCGTCGAGCGCGGGGTCGCCGGTGGTGGCGCGGCGACCGGGCACGGGGGGGAAATTGCTGGCGGTGAAATCGGGCATGCGGGGAAAGGTATGAGTTGAGAGTTGAGAGTTGAGAGCCGCTGGCTAGTCTGCGCGCCCGCTTATACAACGCCGCGGCTTTCAACCAACAACTCCCAACTTCCGCCCCATGATTATCGTCATCAAACCCCACACGTCGCGCGCCCAGGTCGAGGAAGTCATGGCCGAGGTGCAGAAGCTCGGCTACGACCCGCGCCCGATTTTTGGCACGGAGCTGACGATCATCGCCGCCATCGGCGACGAGCGGACGCACCACCGGCTCGAATCGCTGAACGCGATGCCGCAGGTCGAGAAGGTCATGGCGGTGCAAAAGCGCTACAAGCTCGTGAGCCGCGAATCGCATCCGGGAAATTCCGTGGTGGATGTGGACGGGGTGAAAGTGGGCGGCGACAACTTCGTGCTCATGGCCGGCCCGTGCTCGGTGGAAAGCGAGGAGCAGCTCATGTCCACGGCGCACGCGGTAAAGGCGGCGGGCGCGACGATTCTGCGCGGCGGCGCTTTCAAGCCGCGCACGTCGCCGTATGAATTTCAGGGACTCGGCAGCGAGGGGCTGCGGCTGCTTTCGCTCGCGAAAAAAGAGACGGGGCTGAAAATCATCACCGAGGTGCTGAGCGAGCGGCATGTCGAGGAGGTCTGCGCGCACAGCGACATCCTGCAAATCGGCGCGCGCAATGCGCAGAATTTCCAGCTCCTCATCGAGTGCGCGCGGAGCGGGAAACCGATCCTGCTCAAGCGCGGGCTGAGCGAAAAAATCGACGAATGGCTGCTCGGCGCGGAGTACATCCTGGCCCACGGCAATGCCAACGTGATGTTCTGCGAGCGCGGCATCCGCACCTTCGAGACCTACACACGCAACACGCTCGACCTCGGCGCGGTGGCGGCGGTGAAAAGGGAATCGCATCTCCCGGTGATCGTCGATCCGAGCCAGGGCTGCGGTCGCGCGGATCTCGTGCGCGCGCTTTGCAAAGGCTCGGTGGCGATGGGCGCGGACGGGCTGCTCATCGAGGTGCATCCGCACCCCGCCGAGGCGCTGAGCGACGGCCAGCAGCAGGTGGATTTCGCGGGTTTTGCGGATTTGGCGAATGACCTGAAGCCGATCCTGAAAGCCGTCGGGCGCACGGTGTAGCATGGCGCGCGTGAACAAATCCATTGCCGCATTTTCCCACGCTCCCTAGCTTCCGCCGATGTCATTCAAGGATTTTGGTCTAAACGAAGCAGTCGTCCGCGGCGTGGAGAGCATGGGCTACGTGGACCCCACGCCCATTCAGCTCCGCGCTTTCCCGATCATTCTCAGCGGGCGCGATATGATGGGCTCGGCGCAGACCGGCACGGGAAAAACCGCCGCGTTTGGGTTGCCGATCCTCTCGCAGCTCGGGACGCACGGCAAAATGCGCGCGCTCATTCTGGAGCCGACGCGCGAGCTGGCGGCGCAGGTGGAGACAGCGTTCCGGGACTTCGCGCGCTTCATGGATCTCACGGTCGGGCTGGTTTATGGCGGCGTGGGTTATGGGAAGCAGCGGGAGTTTCTGGCCACGGGCGTGGACGTGCTCGTGGCGACGCCAGGACGGCTGCTCGATTTCCTTGAAGACGGCACGGCCAAGCTCAATGACATCCAGTATCTCGTGCTCGATGAGGTGGACCGGATGCTCGACATGGGCTTTCTCCCGCAGGTGCGACGGATCGTGGATCGCCTGCCGAAGCAGCGCCAGACGCTCTTTTTCTCCGCCACCCTGCCGCCCGAGCTGGAGACGATGACGAAATGGCTGCTCACCAATCCCGAGCAGGTGGAAAGCGGCCAACGCCGCTCGCCCGCGGAGACCGTCACGCACGCGCTGTATCCAGTGGCGAAGGATCAGAAATTCGAGTTGCTCATCGCGCTGCTGGAGCACACGCAGTTCGACAGTGCGATCATTTTCACGAGCACGAAAGTCATGGCCGACCGCGTGGCGAATCAGCTCAAAGACCTCAAGCATTCCGTGGCCGTGCTGCACTCGAACCGCACGCAGAGCGAACGCGAGGATGCGCTGGCGGGCTTCAAAAGCGGCAAGTACGAAGTCATGGTCGCGACCGACATCGCGGCGCGCGGGCTGGACATCGCGGGCGTGTCGCATGTGGTGAATTACGACGTGCCGCAGCATCCCGAGGATTACGTGCATCGCATCGGGCGCACCGGGCGCGCATTGCAGGTGGGCGATGCGGTGACGATTTTCACGGCGGAGGAAATCGACCATGTGCGGTCGATCGAGCGGTTCATCGGCACGGCGATCAAGCGGGTGAAACTCGACGGTTTCAACTACCTGTTCACCGCGCTCTTCAACGAAAGTGCGATCCCGCAGGGCGGCGTGGGCAAGGGCGTGCGGACGGCGAAGGGCTACAGCTTCGGCGCGCGGCGGAAGCGGTAGCGAGAGCGGTCGTCCTCAACCGCGCAGTGTTGGTTTACCGCAGAGGCGCAGAGGTATTTGAGAGGGACGCAGAGGAAAAGGCTCAACTCTCTGCGGTTCTCTCAAAAACCTCTGCGCCTCTGCGGTAAAATCCGGCTTTTCAGGAAGGTTGCGTGAGCAGCGCGAGCAGTTCGTCCTGGGTCATTTCCTTATCCTCGCGGGTCGCCAAAGTTTTCACTTTCACCTTCGGCCATTCGTCACCAACCAGCACCGCGAACCGCGCCCCGAGCTGCTCCGCGGTCTGAAACTGCTTCCCAATCTTCGCCGCTGTGAGCGGGAAATCCGTGCGATGTCCCGCCTCGCGCAATTGCTGCACGAGCGCAAGCGCCTCGGCGCGGCGCTCTTCTTTCGCGATGATGACGAAGACCTCGCACGCCGCGTTTTTCGCCAGCCACGCGTCGAGCTGCGCTTTCGCGGCGGGCGTGTCGTTGATGAGATTCGCCAGCACCACATCGCCCATGCCGAAGCCGAGCGCGGGCAGATCCGTTTTCCCGTCGCTCATCAGGCTCAGCAGCTTGTCGTAGCGCCCGCCGCCGGCCAGTGCGCGCTCGTTTTTACTGCGGTCGAAAACCTCGAAAACCACGCCCGTGTAATACGCCAGCCCGCGCACGATGGCGTAGTCGATTTCCACAAACCCGCCGAGCCCGCGCGCGGTGAGGTCGGCGAGGATTGGCGCGAGTTCCGCCGTCGCCGTTTTGCTGCGCATGAAGTCGAGCACCTGCTGCGTGGTGAGCGAAAATTTCGCGAGCGCGGCGTCGGTTTTTTCCGGCGGATTGCGCTCCGCTTTGTCCACGATTTGAAAGAACTCGTCCTCGTCCTCCGCCTTGCCGCCAGCGTGGGAAAAAAACTGTTGCCACGCGCTCCGGCTGCTCAGTCGCACGACGAAATCATTCTCCCCCAATCCGACGCCGCGCAGCATGTCGATCAGCACCGCGATCAGTTCCGCATCCGCCGCCGGGGAGGCTTCGCCAATGATGTCGCAGTTGAGCTGGTAGAACTCCCGCAGCCGCCCGCGCTGCTGCTTTTCGTAGCGGAAAAACTGCGGCACGCAGAACCACTTCAGCGGCTTTTTGAAGTCGCGCTCCCGCGCCGCGACCATCCGCGCGAGCGTGGGCGTCATCTCGGGCCGCATCGCGACGTGGCGTTCGCCCTTGTCCGTGAAATCGAAGAGCTGGCCAACCAGTTCGCCGCCGCTCTTTTTTTCGTAGAGCGCCATCGGCTCCAGCACCGGCCCGTCGTATTCCACAAAGCAGTAGCGCCGCGCGACCGCGCGCCAAGTTTCGAGGATGTAGTTGCGCCGCGCGCAGTCGTCAGGAAAAAAGTCGCGGAAGCCAGGGAGCAATTGCATCGCGGAAGGAAAGAGGATGCCGCAGACGTTTGCAAAGCCGCATCTCGGGACGAATGCGCCGCGCGGCGAAATGTCCCCGCGTGCGACCTCCGCCACGAACCCGCCCTTCCAGCCGCATCGACAAACCACCGTCAGCGCCATAAATCCCGGCCCGCATGAACTTGAAGCCGCCAGCGACGCACTTTCCCTTCCCGCCTTCCCCAATCCCCAGGTTCGAGCGAGCCTACAAAAACATCGACGACGTGCTCTGAAAGGACGCCGGTTGCACCAGCGAGCCGGACTACACCGAGCAGACCCCGCGGCTGCTTTTCCTGAAATACCTCGACGGGCTGGAGCAGGACAAAGCCACCGAGGCGGCGCTCGACGGGAAGAAATACACCTACATCCTCGACGCACTCTATCGCTGGGATCTAGGCCGCGCCCAACGGCAAGGACGGCACGCTCGACCACCATGCCGCGATCTCGGGTCACGTTCTGCTGGCCTTTTTCAATGGCAAGCTCTCCCCTACCTGCACGGCTTCAGTGGCGAAGCACGGGCATGGTTGCGGAAAAGCGACAGCCCGAATCAAAAAAGTGGAGGCGAAGGGAGTTGAACCCTTGTCCTGATGACTCTCGCCACAAGTTTCTACATGTTTAGCCGTGCCTATAATTTAGGAAAATGACCGCCGGCGGGCGGGCTGTCATTCTCCGAGCGTCCACGGTATTTTCTCGCCCTTGTGCGCGGTCACACCGCACTCGGGCCAGCCTGCTGTCGTCGCAGATGCACCTAGCAGGCGTTGGTGCATCCACGCTGCGGTCAATTAAGCCGCAAGAGCGAACGCCTCGGAATTACCCGAGAAGTCCACTTCAGTGATATTAGCTTTCGCGTTTATCGGTTTGCCCGGGAGTTTAACGTGGCCAACCAGGCTTCCACGACATGCGGCCTGTGTCTCGAACCAACAGTCGAAACCAGTACGCCCCCTTTTTTGGGAGGGCGAAAGGTAGCGCGCCCAATCCGCTTTGCAACCCGTGATTGCGGCCACGCTCACATCCGCTCGACTTCGCGTTTCTCGACGTAAATCTCCAGCCCTTCACGGGAAAAATTTTCCATGAAAAGCTCGGGGTCGAGCGACTCGGGCATCATCACACCACGCTCTTTGAGCTTCCCCGTGACGAGGAGTTTCGCGGCAAGCGCGGGCGGGATGCCGGTCTGGACGACGGTCAGCGAGTAACCCCACTTTTCATAGGCGTCGCGATGGCTGTCCATGGTGTAGATGAAATACTCGACGCGCTTGCGCTCCTTGGTGCCGCGCACCTCGGTGCCCACGCAGGAGTAGCCGTCCACCGTCGCGCCGAGTTGCGCAGGTTTGGGGAGATTCGCGGTAGCTACGCGGATGGGTGCGACCTCCACCCCATCGACCTTGACCTTCTTCCAAGTGTCAAGGTTGAGCAGGTCGATGGACTTAGCCACATGATAGACCTTGTCGGAGATGGAGTACTTAAAGACGGAATACTTTACCCCCTTTTCCACAAAGGGCGGATGGATCCCGAGGCTGACACCCTCCTCGTGAGCCACGGCGTAGCACTGCTGCAAGCCGATCGGCTCGGGAAAGCGAAACCACTCGATCTCCGATTCGAGCGGACGGCCCGCGGTGACCTTGCCGTCCTTGACGTAGTAAGGCACGGCATTGAGTTCCTCAAAAAGTGTCTCGGGTGAAAAGAGCACGGCAAAGCGGTAGCCTTTGACCTCGGCATTGTCGGCATCGAGCACGCGGATGCTCGTGGCCGTATCCAGGCGATCCATGGCCCAGCGCGCAAAGATATTCACCGCGCCGGGATCGCAGCCGAGGCAAAGCAGACCTGCGAGGTCTTTCTCCAGATAACGCGAATGATAGGTCTCGATCTCGTGTTCAAAGGAGTTCTTGCCGGGTTTCTTCACGCCCGGCGCGGAGTAAATGTCCGCCGCCATGTCGATGTAATGCGAGCCGGCTTTCAGGCAGGCATCGAGGATCGAGTAGTTCGTATAGCAATTGCAGGCATTCAGCGTGACCGTGATGTTATGCTGGGTCAGGGCCGCCGCGACCTTCGCGGTTTCCATGGCATTGAGGGTGATGACTTCAAAGCGGCTGCTCTTTGTCGTGTTGTGCAGGACGTGCGCGTAAGTCGGATCGATGTCGGCGAGAATGATCCGCTCAAAGCAGTCGTACTCATGCAGCTTCCGTCCAATGACGGAGCCGACTCCTCCCAGACCTATGACCATGGCGTTTGACATAAAGTACGTTGGTTAGACCGCGGTTACGGGCTGACCATACCTTTGCCAAGCGACCGGCGCAACCAACTCCGGGTAAACGTCAGAATCCCACGACCGCAAACGGCGCAGAGATGACCTTCACCTGCGCGGCACGGTCAAGGGTGCCTTCAGTCTGTTCGAGCGAAGCAACCAGATTGTCGGCAAAGCTCACCGCGAGTTTGCCGACGGGAACTTTCACATAGACGATCGTCTTCACCAGATTGCCCGCGGGATCGCGGCCATAGGTTTCCTTCGGGACGCGGTCATATTTCACAAACTCCCACGTTTCCTCCCGGCCTTTTGCATCGAGGTGCGAGGTGGTTTTCGCAGGCTTGCCGAGCGAACGCGAGACTTCCTCGGGCGTCATGTTGATCGCCACTTCGTTCTTCGCGATGAGCGCGTTGACCTCGTCGCGTCGGGCGGCGTTTTGCTTGAGGTTGTCGAGGAAGTCTTTCTTCAGCGGGTTGAGAAATTTCGGATCGACCCATCCCGCGACCTGCCCCTGCTGGGCCACGCCACGCACGCGGTACGCGCCGTCGGACACGGCTTGCAACTCCACGATCTGACCCTTTTTCAAAGTCCCGAGGTAGCGCTCAAGGTCGATCTTGTAATGAATGGGCGCGTCCGCAATCACGGCCAGCCGGGCGGGCTTGGGCAGCAGGTCTTCGAGGTAGATGGCCCCTTCTTCGCGCACCACCGCCCCCGAGGTCGGTGCGGCATAGGCGGCGGTGCTGAGCAGCAGGGCGGCGAGGAAAATGGGGAGCGTTTTCACAGCGCGAGCGTAGCGCGGCTTTGGGCGAAAGTCGAAAGGCAACTCGCATCCGCACTTCCGTCTTCCGCCTTCCGCCTTCCGCCTTGTACTTTCACCCCATGCGCTCGCACACAAAATCCGCCGCCGCCTTTGCCGAAGCTCGCCGCTACATCCCCGGCGGGGTGAACTCGCCCGTCCGTGCGTTTCGCGGCGTGGGCGGCGAGCCGTTTTTCGTCGAGCGCGCGGAGGGCGCGCACATCTGGGATGTGGATGGCAATGAGCTGATTGATTACGTGGGCACCTGGGGGCCGGCGATCCTCGGCCACGCGCCGCGCGTGGTGCGCGAGGCGATCACGGATGCGGCGAGCCGCGGGGTGAGCTTCGGCATTCCTAACCCTTACGAGATCGAGATGGCGCGGACAATTTGCACCTGGGTGCCGTCGATTGAAAAAGTACGCATGGTCAACAGCGGCACCGAAGCCACAATGTCGTGCATCCGGCTCGCGCGCGGGTTCACGGGGCGCGATCTGATTGTGAAATTCGAGGGCTGCTACCACGGCCACGTCGATTCGCTGCTCGTGAAAGCCGGCAGCGGCGCGCTCACCCACGGGCAGCCCGACAGCGCGGGCGTGCCGCGCGCTCTCGCCGAGCTGACGATCACGCTGCCGTTCAACAATCCCGCCGCGCTCATCTCGCTCTTCATGGCGCAAGGCCACAGCATCGCCGCCGTCATCGTCGAGCCCGTGCCGGCCAACGCGGGGCTCTACCTCCCGCGCGAAGGCTTGCTCGAAGTCCTCCGCCAGCAATGCTCCGAGTACGGCACGGTGCTCATTTTCGACGAAGTGATGACCGGCTTCCGCCTCGCGCGCGGCGGCTATCAGGAGCGCTGTGGCATCACGCCTGATCTCACCGCGCTCGGCAAAGTGATCGGCGGCGGGCTGCCCGTCGGCGCGTTTGGCGGCAGTGCGGACATCATGGATCAGCTCTCGCCCGACGGCCCCGTCTACCAAGCCGGCACGCTCTCCGGCAACCCGCTGGCGATGGCCGCCGGCCTCGCGCAGCTCCATGAAATGGAGCGAGTCAACGGCTGGGCGCGGCTCGAAGAAATCGGCGCGGAGTTTGAAAGCGGGGTGCGTTTCGCGCTGAAAAAAGCGGGCAAGGATTACGTCTTCCAGCGCATCGGCTCGATGTTTTGCCTCTACTTCACCAGCGGCGAAGTCTGGAACCTAGACGACGCGCAGCGCTCGGACAAAGCGGCCTTCGCCCGCTACTTCCACGCCTGCCTCGACGCGGGCATTTATTTCGCGCCCTCGCAATTCGAGGCCGGGTTTTTGTCCCTCGCCCACTCGTCGGAAGACCTCGCGAAAACTGCGGCGGCGGCGGTGGCAGCGCTCGCAAAGTAGCTTGGACTTCAGTCCAAACTCCCGCCCGACTTTGGACTAAAGTCCAAGCTACATTCGTGCTACTCTCCCGCACATGACCACGACCGCTCCGCCCGACCCGCAGCTCACCATGCGCGAACTGCTCCTGCACTTTCCCGGAGCCCAGCGGGCGCTCTTTCGCCGCTACCACATCGGCGGCTGCGCGAGCTGCGGTTTCCAGCCCACGGAGACGCTCGCTGAGGTCTGCGCGCGGAATGAAAACCTGCCGGTGGATGAAGTCGTGGCGCACATCCTCGCGAGCCACGAGACCGACGAGAAAATCCTCATCTCACCCACCGACCTCGCCGCCGCGCTGCGCGACGACGCGGGCGCGAAGCTCATCGACATCCGCACGCGCGAGGAGTTCGACGCCGTCCATATCGAGGGCGCGGTTTTTTTCACCCAGGAGCTGATGCAGGAAATCCTCGTGCGCTGGGATCGCGCCGTGCTGCTCGCGATCATCGACCACACCGGCGCGCGGAGCATGGATGCGGCGGCGTACTTCGCCGGGCATGGTTTTGAAAACGTCCGCGCCGTCCGCGGCGGGATCGACGCGTGGAGCCAGGAAGTCGATCCCGCGCTGCCGCGCTACGAACTGGAATCATGAACAACGAACTCGAACAACGCATCCACGACGCCATCGCCAATCCCAAAAACGTCGGCGAAATGGTGGACGCCGATTCCGTGGGCACCGTCGGCAGCGCGGACTGCGGCGACATGCTGCGGATGTGGGTGAAATTCAAGCAGGACGCGCAAGGCCGGAAGGTCATTGACCGCGCGACGTTTCAGACCTTCGGCTGCGAGACCGCCATCGCCGTCGCCAGCGTCGCCACGGAACTCATCGCCGGCAAGACCGTGGACGAGGCGCTCTCGATGTCCGGGGCCGATCTCTCCGCTCCGCTGGGTGCGCTGCCGCCGATGAAAATCCACTGCGCCCAGCTCGTCGAGGGTGCCCTCCGCTCCGCCCTCACCCCGCAGGCTGTCGCCCCGCAAACGGCTCCAGCGCAAGCTCCGCGGGCCACGACCCTTTTCGACCAGCTCCACAGCGGCGCGGCGGCGGAGAAAAAGGTGAAGGTGGTTTTGAAGCCGGCGGGGAGTTGAAAAACGGCCCCGCGGGCGGCAGCGGAGTGCCGTCCCTTCTCTCTACCCTTGCGGGAGAATGCGCTTCACCAGCCGGTCGATGCCTTCGCCGGCGAACTCGCTTTGCGGGTAGATTTTCTGCGCCTTGAGGTACCAGGCGAGGCTGGAGCCGACCTGGTCTTTTTTCTCGAGGTCCTGCGCGCCGCGGAGGGTGCGGACGAAGTCGGCGGCCTGGGTGGTGAGGTTTGCGCGGGTCTGGCTGAGCTTGGTGTCGTCGGGAAATTGCGGGGCGATTTTCTCCACGCTCTCCCACGCGCCGGCGTAGTTCGTCTGCACGGCCATCGCGCTCGCCTGGGCGATCGCGCCCTCGATGGTCTGCATGTTTTTCAGCACCTCCTCGAGCTGCTTCTGCTTTTCGGGATAAAGCGCGAGCGCGGCGATGAAGCGCACGCGGTCGTCGAAAATCTGGCGGTAGTTTTTCTGTCCGGCGAGCTGCTCAAAGTCGATGACGGCCTTCTGCTGCACGTCGCCCTGGGAGAAAATCATCTTCGACATTTCGGCCAGCTCCGGGTTGCGCGGCCACAGCTCGGTGGCGGCGGTGAGTTCGATTTCGAGCGTGGCGTTGTCGCCTTTGAGCGCGGCGTTGCGCGCTTTGGAGAGGTGCATTTTGGCGACCTGTTTCGAGGTCTCGATGGCCGCCATGGGCTTCGAGCTGTCGAAGTCCTTGGCGATCTTTTCGAGCTGTTTCACCAGCGTTTCGGCGAGGGTGAAGTCCTTCACGTCGATGGCCGAGATGAGCTGGTTGCCTTTTTGCACAAACTCGAGCGCCTGCCGTTTTTTGTCGCGCGGCAGCGTGCGGATTTCCGGCATGTATTCGCCGATGGTCACGGCTTCGGCGAGCCGCTTGCTGGCGCTTTCGAGTTCGCCTTTGACAACGAGAAACTCGAACGCTTTCACGCCCTCGCGCACGTCACGGATGGCTTCGTTGGCCATCGAGTCGAGCGTGCCGACGGTCGGCGGCATGCCGGAGCTTTTTTCAAAAAGGTCTTTGGTGTCCTTGCCGACGTTGAGCTTCGTGTCGCCGTCGGTGAAGACCGCGCGGTAGAAGCGCGTGGCCATGAGGACGTGCTGGAAGCGGCGCTGCATGAAAAACTGCACGATGAGCGCCTGAAACTCGACCTTCGCCTGAATCTCGGAAATCTCGCGCTTCACCTGGTTGGCCTTGATCTGCGCGGTGACTTCCGCGATGCGCGTGGTGTGCTGCGTCTGCGTCATCGTCGCCTCGAAATTCTGCTGCGACGGCGGAGCCTGCTGGTTGCCGCCTTTCTTGCCACCACCGCCCGCGCTCGGCGGCGGCGACTTCACGGTCTCCCCCGCGCTGGCGTGCTGGGCGTTCCAGAAGACGTTATTGCGCTCCTGTTCGAGCGAGGAGTTGGCGTTGACGAGCCGGTCCTGCGAACGCTGCGCTTTCCATGCGCTATAGACGGCGTCGGCGAGGCTGTCGCACAGCCGCGCGTCGATGTCGAAGCGCGAGCCCTGCGGCAGGTAGCGAAACGCGGCGTCGATGTTCTGCGTGGTTGCGTTGCCGGGCGCGAGGAGGTTGAGGACCGTGGAAATGACCTGCTGATACTGTTTGTCCTCCAAGGTGGTGGCCTCGGGTGCGTTGAGGTATTTCTCGAAACGCGCCTGAAAAATCCGGTTGTTGTTCACGTTCCAGTTTTTCCCGTCCCACGTCATCGTCTCCGAGCCGGGGTCGAAGGACGGCACATCCTTGCCGAGAAAGCTGCCGTTTTTCTTCGCCCCGCCGCCGTTGCCGGCCGCGGGTTGCGCGGCTGGCGCGGGTGCTCCGCCGGAGGGCGCGGGCGCGGGCGAATCCGGCACCTGGGCCAAGAGCAGCGCGGCGCTTAACGTCCAACTTCCAACGCTCAACGTCCAACGTTCAACTGCCCGATTGCGCGCGGCAGCAAACGTTGGGCGTTGGACGTTGGACGTTGGACGTTGGACGTTCTTCTTCATAGTTCGGGGAGGGTTAAATCTTCTTCACATCCTGCGCCTTGAGGACGCCTTTGTCACCGACTTCGATGAGGAAAAAGAACCGCTGCCCGCGTTCGATATTCACGCTGTTGAACTGCGGCGGCACCAGAATCGGCAGCAAATCGCCGCCCACCTCGACGGAAAAAAGCCGTCCGTTCACCGCGGAAAACTCCAGCGACTTCGAGACTGTGCCGTCCACTTTATAGACGTTGCCGCGGAGACTGTTCGAGTTTTCCAGATAGTCCGCCACGGGCAGCGCGGTCTTCGTGCGGTAGGGATCGCACCCCAAGCCAAAAAGAAAATACCCACCGCCCAGCGCCGCGACGAGCAGCCCGGCGGCGGCCAGCATCCAGACGGGATGCGCGGAGGAGCTAGCGCGACGAGCCATAGGGGGAAAGGCGGAAGGCGGAAGGCGGAAGGCGGAAGAAAATGGGTGGCATGCGCGGGTAGAAAATAGGCGGCGGAACGGGGGGTGTCATGTTTCTTCCGCCTTCGGTTTTCCGTCTTCCGCCTTTCACCTGATGAGCCCCCAGTGGGAGGCGAAGGGCCAGTACACGAACAGCCCGCGGCCCATGATGTTTTGCTGCGGCACGGGGCCCCAGTCGCGGCTGTCGGAACTGTGGTAGCTGTTGTCGCCCATCGCGAAATAATGCCAGTCCGGGATGGTGTAGCGATCCTGCGGCGACTGGAGGATGGGCATGAGGAAATTGCCGGGCACGCCGAGGCCGTAGCCTTCGTAGCCGTCTTGCGCCGCCATCACGCGCGCAAAAGCCCGGCCCTCCGCCGGTTGGCCATTCACAAACAAACGCGGCGGCTCGATGCGCAGCTCATCGCCGGGTGTGCCGACGAGCCGTTTGATGTAAAACTGCGACGGCTTACTCATGTCAGCGAGGGTGTGCAGCCGGTCGGCAAACGCCGCCGTCGTGGCGAGATCAAAGTCCCGCGGGTCATTGCGGTCACTTAGGTTCGAGGCAGGATGACGGCGCTCGATGGTCGGCAGCTTTTGCGTGTTGAAAACGAAGACGTCCCCGCGCCGCGGCGTGCGGAAATTGTAGGTGAACTTGTCCACGAACACATGGTCGCCCGTGTCCACGTAGCCGCGCACGAGGGGCTCGCCGCGCTGGTAGCCGCGGCTCCCGAGCCCGAAATGGGCGAACAGCGTGTCCCTTGGCGCATGGATCATATAGGTGTTCCCACCTTGCAGATCGTCGCGCCGCGTTTCCACCCGCGTGTAGGTGAAAAGGAAAAACCGCGAGACTTCCGTGACGTTCACCACGGTCTCGTCATCCTTCGCCACCGTGTCGAGCCACCCGCGCCCGAAGGCCGCGGTCTGGAAAAGCTGCACCACGAAATTCGGTGGCGCGTCCTTCGTCGGGTGGCCGATGATCCCGTAGAGCGTCGGCGACATCGAGGCTGTGGGAATGGTGAACGGCTGGATGAAATACGTCCGCACCCCGAGCGCCACGACGATCGCCACGAGGAAGACCTCGCAGTTTTCCCGCCAGCCCGCGTCCTGCACCGGCGGCAGATTTTTTCCGCACTGCACGTCCAGTTCCTTCGCCGCGGCCTCGATGGCGCCCTTCTCCCCCACGTCGCACGCCTGCTCCAGCGCACCGATCTCCTTTTCAAAATCCGCGATCTGCGCCGCCGTCCAGAGGTCGCGTTTGTAGGCCAGCAGCTTGCGCGCGTCCTTCACAAACTGGCGACCCTGCTTGACGTGCTTCGCGGCGAAAATGGAAAACATACGGGGTAAAACGGGAGCGCGCATCCAACCCGAAAGCGCGTCCAAGGGAAGCGAAATTTTGGGCGGCGCAGGCGACGCTCGCTTAGAAAATCCGACGCTCGCCGGACTTCTGCGCACCGAGCGCATCGAGCGTGGCGCGCACCTGGGTGAGGAGCTTCTGGTGCGTGTAGGGCTTCGGGATGAAGCCGCGCAGCCCGCGCGCCAGCATGCTCTGCAGCCGCCCCTGCTCGGCAAAGCCGCTGCTCAGCACCACCGGCACCTCGGGGTCGATCTCGATCAGCTCCGCGAAAACGTCCGCGCCATCCATGACCGGCATCGTGAAATCGAGGATGATGAGCGCGATCTGGTCGCGCAGTTTGCGGTACATCTCGATCGCCTGGAAGCCGTCGCGCGCCGTGATCACGCGGTAGCCCTCGTCGCACAGCACGCGCTGCGCGAGCATGGAGATGAAGTCCTCGTCATCCACGATCATCACCAACTCCCGCGTGCCGGAGGGATTGTGGACGCGCACATCGCCCGTCAGCGGCGGCACCAGCGGCCCGCCGGCCGGCGGCGGCGGCAGCGGCGGCACCTCGGGCAGCGCGGTGGCCTCCACGGTCGGCGTCGCGCCGAGCCCGGCGCCGCCCGAGCCCCCCACGCGGTCGGCCATGCTGCCGGCGACCTTGGCGGCGCGCTCCAGCCCATTGCGGAGGATGGCGAAATACTTTCCCGTCTCCTCGGTCTTGGGGGAGAGCGACTCGATCACCTCCCCGGATTCGGAAATGACCTGCAGCAGGTTGTTCAGTTCGTTGGTGGTCGCCTTGATCCAGGCGATGTCATCGGGGTCCAGCATGAGATGGGGTAAAAAGGCCGCGCGGCTAGAGCTGCTCATCCCGGCACGCCCACCAGACGCACCCGAGAAACGCGGCGATTACGACAGAAAATGTTCCAAAAGTCAGCATAAGAGCGGTGGATTTGCGTCATCTCCGTCCGCAGAGCAACACGAATTATGCCGGTGCCTGAATTTTCGGTAGTGGCTCAATTTGAAAACAGCGTGTCATCCCGAGCGGAGTTCCGTGCGGGCGCAGGCGGGGCGGAACGCAGTCGAGGGAGCCCTGCGGTTCAATAACGTCCGGCGCGGGAACGAACCACCGAGGTCCCTCGACTGCGCTGCGCCGACCTTTCCGCCTGCGCTCCGCTCGGGATGACACGCGCTTTTCAAATGGAGCCACTATCCATTTTCACTCCAAAAAAATCCGCGAAGACCGCGCCGTACACCTCCCGCTTCATCTCCGGCAGCCAGCGCAGCTCAAACTCCGCCGGCTCGATCCAGCGGTAGTCCTGAAACTCCGCGTGCTCCCGCGCCACGTCGATCCCGCCCTCGCGCCCGGTAAAATCGCACAGGAAATAAAACTGCTCCTTCCCGTGGTGCCCGCGCTTCATCCGCCCGCCGCCGTAGAGATAGCGGTACGGCCCGCGCTTTTTCACGATGGCAAAGTCCCCCGCCTCCACCCCGATCTCCTCCCACACCTCGCGCACCAGCGCCTCCTCCTGCGTCTCGTCGCCGTCAATGCCGCCCTGCGGAAACTGCCACGCCCCGTCCACGCCGAGCCGCTCGCAGACGAGGATTTTCCCGCGCCGGTTCCGCAGAATCGCCGCGACATTTGGCCGGTAGATGAATTCAGTCTCGCTCATGGATTTGCAAAAACGCGCCCTCCTCGCCGCCGCCGTGCTCGTGGCCTGGGGACTCTACCTGGCCTGGCTCTGGCAGCCCGCGCGGCAGGTGCGCCTGCACACGGCGCATTTTCTCGGCGCAGTCGAGCGGCGGAATTGGGACAGGGCGCAGGCATTGGTCGCGGACAACTACTCGGATCGCTGGGGCCATGACAAAGAATTTGTGCTCCGCGAAGCGCGCGAAGTCTTCCGCCATTTTCTTTTCCTCACCATCCAGAGCGACCTCGCGCCCGCCACCGTGACCGGCCCCGGTGCGGAAATCCGCACGCCCCTCAAGCTCGCCGGCGACGGCTCGCCCCTCGCGCAGCTCGTCATGGAAAAGGTCAACACGCTCCGCGCGCCCTTCGTCTTCACCTGGCACCGCGCCGGGTGGCAGCCGTGGGCGTGGCAGCTCACCCGCGTCGAGCAGCCCGAGCTCGAGATCGAAATGGAACGCGGGTTCTAGCATTTCGCGCGCGATTCGTGATTGGAACTTCCGCGCCGCACGGGCACATTCCGCCGCCATGAAACTCCTCCCGCTTTTCGCCGCCGCCCTCCTCGCCGCTCCCCTGCTCCACGCGCAGACCCCCGCACCTGCGGCCACGCCCGCGGGCAATACCAACATCCCCATGTGGCGCGCGAACCTCCCCGGCGGCAGCTACAGCGTGGCCCTGCGCTCCATCGTCTCCGTGAGCACGCACGAGTACGTGGTCGATGCCGCCGCACGCATCACCGAGGTGAATATCGACACCACCGGCGCCGCCCTCGTCCGCTTTTATTTCATCGAGCCCAACACGCCCAACGCGCCCGCCGGCATCGGTGCCGCCACCATCGAAAAAGCGCAGCAGCTTTTTCAGGAAGGCGCGGAGAAAACCGGCCAGGCCAGCGACGCTTGGAAGCGCGTGGTCAAGAGCTACCCCACCACGACCCACCAGCGCACTATCGAGTACCGCCTCCCGAGCAAGGACGCCGTGCAGAAAATTTTCGACAGCGCCGAAGCCGCCTTCCGCCTGCAAAAGAACACCGTCTTCAAAGGCGAGTAGGCGCGCATTTTGGTAGTGGCTCAATTTGCAAACAGCGTGTCATCCCGAGCGTAGCGCAGGGGGAAAGGTGGGCGCAGCGAAGTCGAGGGACCTCGGCGGTTCATTAACGTAGAGCGCAGGCACGGACGGCCGGGGTCCCTCGACTGCGTTCCGTCCCGCCTGCGCCCTCACGAAACTCCGCTCGGGATGACACACTGTTTCCAAATTGAGCCACTACCCGCTTTTTCAAAGCCACGCGATCCACCGCAGCCCGAGTTGCAGCCACAGCGGAATCGTCAGCAGCCCCGCCGCGGAAGTCGCCACGATGAGCCGCAGCGCCGTGCCCGGATCGCCGCCGTAGTGCTTCGCCAGGATCACCGGGATCACCGCGCACGGCATCGCCGCCTGCACTAAAATCACGCGCCGCAATTCCACCGGACACGGCAGCCACCGCGCCAGCGCGAGCATGAGCAGCGGCAGCACCGCCAGCCGCAGCAGGCACGCGCCGAGCGAATCCGCCACGTTCGTTTTGAAATTCAGCTCCCGCATTTGATCCGCAAAAGTCGCCCCCGTGAGGATCAGCCCGAGCGGAATCGCCGCCGCGCCCATCCGATGCACGGCCTCCAGAGCAAAGCCCGGCAGCCACGTTTTCCCGCCCGCAAAATGCAGCGCCGTCGCGAGCAGGATCGTCACCACTGGCGCGCTGAAAATGTGCCGCCACACCCGCTGCGGCGGCGCTCCGCTGATGAGCATGATCCCGACCGTCCACAGCGCCGTCTCCACGCCGAGATTGTGGATGAAAAGCACCGCGCTCGTCCGCTGGTCGGAATGGTCAAAAAGTTTCTGGATCAGCGGCAGCGCGATGTAGCCGTAATTGTAAATCCCCGCCGTGAAGGCAAACGTCCGCCGCTGCCGCGCCTCGCGCACACCGAAGAGCGGCGCGGCCAGAAAACACAGCGCATAGCCGAGCGCGACGGTGCCGAAACCCACGACCGGCGCGAGCACCAGATTCCCCGCGGAATCCAGCGCGCGGTTGCCGAGGATCGTGTCGAGGATGAGGCACGGGAAAAGCAGGTTCACCACCACCCGCAGCAGGCTCGCGTCCGCCTCCTCACTCAGCCAGCCCGTGCGCCGGATGCCCCAGCCCGCGGCGATCGTCACAAACACCGGCGCGACCGCCAGCAGCAGCGGCAGGTAGTCGCTCACCGCCGGTCCGGCGACATCGCCGGATCCGCTTTCATCAGCGCGGCGAAACCCTCCGCCGTCAGCGCCCCGTACTCCTTTTTCAGCGCGGTGATTTCCAGCTCCGTCATCCCGCGCGGAATCGTGATCACCCCGTCGCGAATCTTCCGGTCGATGAGCACGTCGATCACCTGATGAATTCCCTTCGGCGTCACCACGAAGATGACCATCGAGCTGCCCTTGCGCTCCGTGCTCAGCACTTCGAGATCGATCCGCCCCTTGTTATCCAGCTTGAAACACGCGCCCCACGAACCGTCCGTCGCCTGGAACGGATACATCGCCTTGATGCTCCGCTCATTGATCGACGGCACCTTTTCGATGAACGCCTCGCGCGGTGGATTTTGCAGCGTGATCGCTTTGGAAAAAGCCTCCCCGTCGCGCGCATTCGCCTCCGCGTGAAAGCGCACGCTCACCGACGGTTTTTTCGCCATGCCCAGACAGGCCAGCGCGAGGAGGACGGGGAAAAGGCGGGACGCAAATTTCATGGCGCGGAGTCTTCGCGCACGGCTTGCCATTTGCCAATCCCGAAACGGCCCGCTACATCAGCGCGATGAAATCCCCTGCCCTCTGCGCCCTCCTCGCCGCCCTCGCCCTTACCGCGCGCGCCGCCGAGGAGACGCCGCCCGCCGCGCCCAAGCCCGGCCTGATGCACCGTCTCCTCCATCCCTTTGGCGGCAGCCCTGCCGCACCCGCGGCCGCGCCGCAAAAAAAGGACGCCGGCCTCAAGGGCCTCGACCTGAACCTCACCCTCGAACCCGCCGCCCCCAAGCTCTCGGAAACGCGCGCCATCAAAGTCACCGTGACCCTCGCCAACAAAGGGAAGAAGCTCGTCCAGCTTGAATTCCCGACCACCCAGCGCCTCGAGGTGCTGGTCAAAAACAAAGCCGGCAAACGCGTCGTGCAATGGTCCGAAGACCAGGCTTTCACCGCCGAGCCCACCCTCGTCGCCATCAACCCCGGCGAGCGCCTCGAATACTCCGCCAACGTCCCCACCCGCGACCTCGCCGCCGGCGAGACCTACACCCTCGAAGCCTTCTTCCCCAACTACGAAACCCTCCGCAAAACCCGCGACCTCACGCCGGAGAAATAACCGCGGTTTCTCTCCGGCATTTTTCCCAGCCTCTCAGCGCGTGTCAGCGGGCTGGGCGGCTCGCTCCGGCGAGGGCGGCACGCGCGGGCCGTACATCCGGCGGTTGGCGCCTTCGTCGGGGCGGATCCAGCCGTCGTTGAAAAAAGCACGGTCTTCGTTGTCGGTGGCGCAGCCCGTGAGGAGCAGCGCGAAAGTGAGGGCGGCGAGCGTGCGCATCAGTTGGTTTTTAAGCCGGCGATGAAGGCTTCCTGCGGGATGTTCACGCGACCAATGGATTTCATCCGCTTCTTTCCCTCTTTTTGTTTCTCCAAAAGTTTGCGCTTCCGGCTGATGTCGCCGCCGTAGCATTTCGCGGTCACGTCCTTGCGCATGGCGCTCACGTTTTCGCGGGCGACGATCTTGCCGCCGATGGCCGCCTGGATGACGACCTGGTAGAGCTGCGTGGGGATGACTTCCTTGAGCTTGGCGGCGAGCTGGCGTCCGCGGCTTTCCGCTTTATCCCGATGCACGATGCTGCTGAAGGCATCCACTGGCTCTCCGTTCACGAGGATGTCGAGCTTCACGAGCTTGTCCGCGCGGTGGCCGCAGTGCTCGTAATCCATGGAGCCGTAACCGCGGGTGATGGACTTAATCTTGTCGTTGAAATCGACGACGATTTCATTGAGCGGCAGGACGCACGTCAGCATGACTCGCTTGCTGTCGAGCGTCTCGGTGTGGTCGAGGATGCCGCGCTTGTCCATGATGAGCTGCATGAGCGGGGAGATGTATTCGTTCGGCACCATGATGAAGCATTTCACGATGGGCTCGCGGATTTCCGCGATGACTGAGCCGTCGGGAAGGAACTCGGGGTTATCGACCTGGAGGGTTTCGCCGTTGGTTTTCACGACCTCGTAAATGACCGAGGGATACGTGGCGATGATGTCCATGTTGTACTCCCGCCGGAGCCGCTCCTGGATGATCTCCATGTGCAGCAGACCGAGGAAGCCGCAGCGGAAACCAAAGCCCAGCGCCACGCTCGACTCCGCCTGAAAACTGAAGGAGGAGTCGTTGAGCTGGAGCCGGCCCATCGCCGCCTTGAGGTGCTCGAAGTCGGCGGTGTTGATCGGGTAGATGCCGCTGAAAACCATCGGCTGCACCACTTGGAAACCGGCCAGCGGCTCGGTCGCCGGGTTAAAAGTGCTGGTCAGCGTGTCGCCGATTTTGATCTCGGAGGTCGTCTTGATATTGGCGATGACGTAACCCGTGTCGCCGGCGTGGAGCATCGGCACGGCGGTCATCTTCGGGCGGAAAACGCCGACCTCCTTCACTTCGCAAGGCCGGTTATTGCTCATCATTTTCACTCCGTCGCCGGCTTTGATGGTGCCGCTCATCATGCGGACATAGGTGACCACGCCGCGGTAGGTGTCGAAGGTCGAGTCGAAGACCAGCGCGCGCACTTTTTCGTCGGGCCATTTCTTTGGCGGCGGGATGCGCGCGATGACGGCTTCGAGGATTTCCTCGATGCCCAGGCCCACTTTGGCGCTCGCCAAAATGGCCTCCTCGCCGGGGATCGAAAGGATTTCCTCGAGCTGCTTTTTCACCGTCGGAATGTCCGCGTTCGGCAGGTCGATCTTGTTGATCACGGGCACGATCGTCAGCCCCTGTTTGTTCGCGAGATGCACCGTCGCCACGGTCTGCGCCTCCACGCCCTGCGCGGCGTCCACGATGACCAGCGCGCCCTCGCAAGCGGCCAGCGAGCGCGAGACTTCGTAGGCGAAATCCACATGCCCCGGCGTGTCCAGCAGGTTGAGTTTGTAGGTGATCCCGTCCTTCGCCTTATAGGTCATCGCGACCGGGTGCATCTTGATCGTGATCCCCCGCTCGCGCTCCAAGTCCATCGCGTCGAGATGCTGATCCTGCGCGTCGCGGTCGGCCACGGTGCCGGTCATTTGCAGGAGGCGGTCGGAGAGCGTGGTTTTCCCGTGGTCGATGTGCGCGATGATGCAGAAGTTGCGGGTGCGGGAAAGGGGCATGGGAAAAGGGCGGCGAATATGCCAGCGCGCGCCGCGCGGTCAACAGGTCATCCCGGCGTCACCGCCCGCGGAAAAAACAGCGCGCGTAGATGTAGGCGATGGTTTCATCCACCACCGCGCGGAAGCCCGCGCTCGTCGCCCACCAGCGCCCCGTGTCGAAGTCCGACTCGGGCACCGCGATGACGCCCACGCGCGTGCCCGCGCCAAAGGCCTTTTCATAGAGCAGCCGGCTCCGGCGTGCGTGCGTCCCCCGCGTCACCACATTCACCCGGTCCAGCGGCAGACCGCGCTCACTCAGCCAGGCCTTGAGCGCCAGCGCCGAGGCATAGGTGCGGTCGCGGCGCACGCTCTCCCACTGCACCGCGTGGAGCGAGCCGGGCGGGCCGCCGCGTTTTTCGTAAATAGCCACGGTCAGCGTGGCGTAGTCGGCGTATTCGTTCAGCGGCCCGCCCTTGTCGAGCGGCTCCCCGGTGACACACCAGACCACGTAGGCACCCGTGCGGTACTCATCCATGGCCCGCGCGAGCACCACGTCAGTCACCCACCCTTCCACCACCAGCACGCCGCCCGGCACCGAGTCCTTCACCATCAGAAAACGCGGCAGCCGCCGCAGCGCGAGCGTCCCGGCCAGTCCCACGGCGAGCAGCACCGCCAGCCAGCCGCGCAGCGTGAGCCGCACGCTCGTGCGGCGGCGGAGCAAGCCGTGGAAAAACGGGGCTGTGAAGTCGGCGGGCGCGGACATTGGAAAAGCGAAAGCCCCGCACGCTACCCAGCCCGCGCGCCGCCCGCCAGCGCCAACGCGCCGCGGCGGACGGCGCCAAAGTTTTCCCCGCCATCGCGATTGGGTGTGGTGACACGTCACTTTCCGCCGTGCCCTCACCCATGAAAAAAACCGCCTGCCCTCGTGCGTTCACGCTCCTCGAACTGCTCGCCGTCATCGCCATCATCGCGCTCCTCGCCGCTCTCGCGTTCCCCATTTTCGCCAGCGTGAAAAAGCACGCGGACAAGACCGCCGGGCTGAGCAACATGCGGCAGGTCGCCATCGCCATGCTCAGCTACGCCGGCGAGCACGACTACGCCCTGCCGGGCCGCGAGAGCGGCGCGAACGGCCACGACCGCTGGCCCCGGCTCATCGCCCAGTATTTGCAGGACACCAAGGTGCTCGCCGCGCCCGGCGACCCGGCGAATTTTCTCATCCGCCACACCGACCCGCTGAGCAACTCGACCAACTACACGAGCTACATCATGAATGGCTACGACGACCTCGGCATGCTCGGCCAGGCGAACATGGAGGTGCGCATGAACCGCATCGAGACGCCCGCCAGCACGCTGCTCCTCGGCACGCCGAAGTCGGGCAGCATCCATTTTTTCATGGACTTCCTCGAACCGCCCCACGGCAACAACAAGGACATCCTCAACCTCCATGCCTACGAGGACGGCTCGAACTACGTCTTCGCCGACGGCTCCGCGCGCTTCATCAAAGAGCGCGACTACACCGACACGCTCTGGCTCGTGGACAAAAGCTACGTGATTCCGACGCTGTAGGCGGCGGGTGAAAAGGTGGGCGTCTCGCTTCGGAAAAAATCCAATAATCCTGTCATCCTGAGCGGAGCGTAGGCTTTGCGAAGCGCAGTCGAAGGATCTCCATCTTTTCGCGGGCGGAGGCGGCGGGAAAAAACGCGCCGCTCTCCCCACCGCCTCCGCCCACGAGATGCTTGAGGTTCTTCACTCCGCCTTTGTCGCAAAGCCTCCAAAGGCTGCGTTCAGAATGACAGCAGTATTTTGGCGCGCTTCGCGAAAATGTTGCCCGCGCTACTTCCCAAACATCGCATTCTTCCCATCCCCGCCGCTGAGGACGTAGGCCACGAGATCGAGCACTTCGTCTTTGGTCAGCAGATTCAGCAGCCCCGGTGGCATGAGCGAGACCTTCGACGGCTCGATGCTTTTGACCGTCGCGCGGTTCACGTCGATGCGCTGCCACGGGTCGGACGGGTCGGTGTTCACGGTCACGTTGGCGTTGTTCAGATTCACGATGCTGCCGATGATCTGCGTGCCGTCCTGCTTCGTCAGCACGGTGGGCACGAACTGCTCGTTGATCTCCTTGC
>JAYVNN010000356.1:0-11200 GCA_043758435.1 Chthoniobacter sp. | reverse complement strand
GCCACTACAACAAGACCGCCACCCCCATTCAATGGACTTACTCCAACCCAAAAAGAAGGATCAACCCGTAGCCGGTTCATGTGTTCCGTTGCACTAGTGCTCTTCATCGCTGTCTGGGTGTTCCCTGTAAGTACCGCGGTCACGCGCTTGACCGGGCTGATCTTACTCTTTGCTGTATGGCTTGGCTTTATCGCACTGACTTGGCAGCGCCGAAAATTGCGACTGGCGTTGCTCGGGATCACCGTGCTTGCCGTCATCTTCTTGTCGCTGCCAGCCCGGCAGCATCCCGATGCTGACTCGTTGCGCGGCTCCTATGTCGCTGGTCTGCGCCGCTACGCCGCAGTGACGTATTACTGGGGAGGTGAGAGTCCTAAAGGCATCGACTGTTCCGGCCTCATCCGTCGCGGCCTTGTAGATTCCTTGTTCTTGCATGGCCTTCGCACTTTCGATGCCGGCCTTGTTCGCCAGTCATTCTGGCTCTGGTGGCATGACTGTACTGCTCGCGACTTTGGTGAAGGGCATGGCTTGACCACTCGCCTTTTTTCTACAGCGAGCATCAACGCATTAGAGCCGTCCAAACTCCTTCCCGGTGATCTTGCCGTAACTAGCTCGGGAGTGCATATCATGGCGTATCTCGGCGAGAGCCTTTGGATTGAAGCCGATCCTGAAGCAGGTCGGGTGATTATCGTTCATGCGCCAGCCAAGGATAACTTGTGGTTTCAAATCCCAATGAACATTGTCAGGTGGAACCTTTTCGAGAAATGAACTGAACCCCAACGCGCCATGCACAAAAAACTCCTCCTCGCCATAGCCCTCACCCTCGCTCCTCTCGCCCTTCCCGCCGCTGAGCTGCCGGGGGATTTTGTGGAGCACATTTCCGCTTTGACCGACGGACACACGGGTTCGCCGGTGAAGCTGAAGAAGAATGGGGTTATCACCACCAAGGCGACGTTTGAGCCGCCGGTGGAGATTCTCATCGAGGCCAAGACCGACTCGACGAACCTCCGGGTGGGCTATGCCGCGGGCCAGCTTATCTTTAACTGGGAGAACGACCGCACCCAGCTTCGCGTGGACGGCGGCCCGGCTGCCGGCAAGCATAAGTTTGGGGCCGGAGTGATCCCGGTGGGCAAGTATGTGGTCATCCGCTGGCTGGTGACGCCGAAGAAGCAGTCCGTCTTTGTGGACGGACAACTGCGCTTTGAGCATAGCGGCGATTACTCCCATCTGAATAACCCGGTGAGTGTCTTCAGCGCCGCCGGCTCGGAGGTGACGGTGAAATCCATCAAGGTGAAGAAGCTTCCGCCGGGGACGGAGTGAAAGGTGCGCAAGCAGGTCTCGCGGAGAAAATGTAAGCAGCGTGCGTTAATGGTTTTTTAGCAGCTTCGGCCCGGCGTTTAATTAACGCTCCGGCGCCTTTCGTTCGATGCTCCACGCATGAACGAACGCGATTTTCTCCAACTGGCGCTTTACCTCGTGGCGCTGGTGGCCCTCACGCCGGTGCTCGGCAAATTCATGGCGCGGGTGCTGCGAGGGGAACGCACTTTTCTCTCGCCAGTCCTCGGGCCGGTCGAGCGCGGCATCTACAAACTCGGCGGCGTGGATGCGACCAAGGAGATGACCTGGCTCGGCTATGCGGGCGCACTGCTCGCCTTCAACATCCTCGGCTGCCTGCTCACGCTCGTGCAATTGATGACCCAGGCGTGGCTCCCGCTGAATCCCGCCGGCCTGTCCAACGTCCCCTTCGCCCTCGCGCTGAACACCGCGGTGTCGTTCATGACGAACACGAACTGGCAGGCGTATTCCGGCGAAGCGACGATGAGCTACTTCTCCCAAATGGGCGGGCTCGCGGTGCATAATTTCACCAGCGCCGCGACCGGCATCGGTGCGGTGCTCGCGCTCATTCGCGGCCTTTCGCGCAAGCAAGTCAGCACGCTCGGCAACTTCTGGGCCGACCTCACGCGCTCGACGCTCTACATCCTGCTGCCGCTCTCCTTCGTCTTCGCGCTCGTGCTCGTCTCGCAGGGTGTCGTGCAAAATTTCCGCAGCTACGACACCGCCACGCTCATCGCTCCGTACGAAACCGAGGTGGCGAAAACCGATGACGCCGGCCAGCCGGTGAAAGACGCGCAAGGCAACGCGGTGATGGAGAAAAAAACCGTCACCGAACAGACGATCCCGCAAGGCCCGGCGGCTTCGCAGATCGCCATTAAGCAGCTCGGCACCAACGGCGGCGGCTACTTCGGCGTCAACTCCGCGCATCCCTTCGAGAACCCGACGCCACTTTCCAACTTCCTCGAAATGCTCGCGATCCTGCTCCTGCCTAGCGCGCTCGTTTATACCTTCGGCGTGATGGTCGGCGACAAACGCCAGGGCTGGAGCATTTGGGCGGCGATGTTCGCGCTCTTCCTCATCGGCTTCGGCGTCGCGTGGTTTGCTGAGGTCCAGCCGAATCCCGTCACCGGCCTGACCTCCGCGATGGAGGGCAAAGAGCAGCGCTTCGGCGTGATGAATAGCATCCTCTGGGCCGCCGCGACTACCGACGCCTCCAACGGTTCCGTCAACGCCATGCACGACTCGCTCTCGCCGCTCGCCGGGCTCGTCACCATCGTCAATATCGAGCTGGGCGAAGTCGTCTTCGGCGGCGTCGGCGCGGGGCTTTACGGCATGCTCATGTTCGTCATCCTCACCGTCTTCATCGCCGGGCTCATGGTCGGGCGCACGCCGGAATATCTCGGCAAAAAAATCGAGGCCGCGGAGATCAAATGGGCCGTCGTCGCCGTGCTCGCGCCGTGCGTGCTCATCCTCACCGGCACGGCCATCGCCATCACTGCCGCCGCCGGCACCACCACGCTGAACAACCAAAGCCCCCACGGTCTGAGCGAAGTCCTCTACGCCTTCTCCAGCGCTGCGGGTAACAACGGCAGCGCCTTCGCCGGCCTCGGCGTGAACACCGACTTCTACAACTACGCGCTCGCCCTCGTGATGTTCCTCGGCCGCTTCGCCATCATCATCCCCGTGCTCGCCATTGCCGGCAGCATGGCGCGGAAAAAGGTCGCGCCGCCCAGCGCCGGCACCTTCCCGACCACCGGCGCGACCTTCAGCATCCTGCTCGTCGGCGTCATCCTCATCGTTGGCGCGCTCACCTTTTTCCCGGTGCTCACGCTCGGCCCCATCGTCGAGCACTTCCTCATGCAGGCCGGCCGCACTTTCTAAAAAGACTGCCTCCATCTTTACCGCTCCATTTCTATGAAACCGAAATCTTCCATCCTCGATCCCGAGCTGATCCGTCCCGCGATTCTCGACGCCATCAAAAAGCTCGACCCGCGCGTGCAGTGGAAAAACCCGGTCATGTTCGTCGTCCTCATCGGCTCGATCCTGACCACTTTTTTCACCCTCGCGCATTTCAGCAGCTTCAATCTCCAGCTCACGCTCTGGCTCTGGTTCACGCTGCTTTTCGCAAACTTCGCGGAAGCGATGGCGGAAGGTCGCGGCAAGGCCCAGGCCGCGACGCTGCGCAAAATGCGCACGACGACGATGGCGCGCTTGCTGACCAACAACGTCGAGGAAAAGGTCGCCGCGAGTGAGCTGAAAAAAGGCGACCTCGTGGTCTGCGAAGCGAACGATGCGATCCCCGGCGATGGCGAAGTCGTCGAAGGCATCGCGACCGTGGATGAGTCCGCGATCACCGGCGAAAGCGCGCCCGTCATCCGCGAGAGCGGCGGCGACCGCAGCGCCGTGACTGGCGGCACGCGCGTCATCAGCGACCGCATCGTGATCAAGATCACGAGTGAGCAGGGCAATACTTTCATCGACCGCATGATCGCGATGGTCGAAGGCGCGAAGCGGCAGAAGACGCCGAACGAAATCGCCCTCGGCATCCTGCTCGTCAGCCTCACAGCGCTCTTCGTCCTCGCCGTCTTCACGCTGCCCGCCTTTGCCCACTACAGCGAAAAGGCCGCGGGCCAGAGCGGGGTCGTGAATGTCTCGATCCCCGTGCTCGTCGCGCTGCTCGTCTGCCTCATTCCCACGACCATCGGCGGCCTGCTCAGCGCCATCGGCATCAGCGGTATTGATCGACTCGTGCGCCGCAACGTCCTCGCCACCTCGGGCCGTGCTGTCGAGGCCGCGGGCGACATCGACGTGCTGCTGCTCGACAAGACCGGCACCATCACCATGGGCAACCGCATGGCCGTCGCCTTCCACCCCGCGCCTGGCATCGCCGAGGATTTCCTCGCCGGTTCCGCGCAACTCAGCTCCCTCGCCGACGAGACACCCGAGGGCCGAAGCGTCGTCGTTTTGGCGAAAGAAAAATTCAACCTCCGCGCCCGCGAGATGCACGAGTTGAAAGCCACGTTCATCCCTTTCACCGCGCAGACCCGCATGAGTGGCGTCGAGATTCCCGCACACGACGGCAAGCTCGCCATGAGCATCCGCAAAGGCGCGGCGCAGGCCGTGCAAAACCACGTCGAGTCGCTCGGCGGAATTTTCCCGCAGGCCGTGACCAAAATGGTCGAGGAAGTTTCCCGCCGCGGCGCGACCCCGCTCGTCGTCGCCGAAGGTGCGCAAACGCTCGGCGTCATCGAACTCAAGGACGTGGTCAAAGGCGGCATCAAGGAGCGTTTTGCGCAGCTCCGCAAAATGGGCATCCGCACCGTGATGATTACCGGCGACAACCCGCTCACCGCAGCCGCCATCGCCGCCGAGTCGGGCGTCGATGACTTCATGGCCCAGGCCACGCCCGAGGACAAACTCGCCCGCATCCGCGAGGAGCAGGCCGCCGGCCGCCTCGTCGCCATGACCGGCGACGGCACCAACGACGCGCCCGCCCTCGCGCAAGCCGACGTCGGCGTCGCCATGAACACCGGCACCCAGGCCGCACGGGAAGCCGGCAACATGGTCGATCTCGACAGCAACCCGACGAAACTCATCGAGATCGTCGAGATCGGGAAGCAACTCCTGATGACCCGGGGCGCGCTGACCACCTTCAGCATCGCGAACGACGTGGCGAAATACTTCGCCATCCTGCCCGCCATGTTCGGCGCGCTCTACCTCGCCGAGGGCGCAAAAAACGGCCCGCTCGCCGCGCTCAACGTCATGGGCCTGCACAGCCCCGAGAGCGCCATCCTCAGCGCCGTCATCTTCAACGCGCTCATCATCATCGCCCTCATCCCGCTCGCTCTCGCCGGCGTGCAATACCGCGCCGTCGGCGCCGCCCAAGTGCTCACGCGCAACGTCCTCATCTACGGCATCGGCGGCCTCCTCGCACCATTCGTCGGCATCAAAATCATCGATGTGGCGCTCGTGGCGATGCACCTCGCATGAACCGCGTCGCGCAAAAACTCTGGGGAGCACACGCGTCCCGCGTGTCGGCGGCGGCGTCCCGCCGCCGCGAACTTCCAACGACGTCCGCGATCCGAGCAGACGCTGTATCCACTGGAGTCACCGCGCTGGAAAGTTCGTCTCGGCGAGACGCCGAGACCAACACGCGGGACGCGTGTGCTCCCCAGAACTTGCCGCCACGCCTTCCAAAAATATGAAAACCATCCTTCAATCCATCCGCTTCCTCATCGTTCTCACGCTTCTCACCGGCGTCATCTATCCCGTCGCCGTCACCGCGCTGTCGAAAGTGCTTTTTGCCAAACAGGCGAACGGCTCCCTCATCACCGAGGGCGACAAGATCATCGGCTCCGAACTGCTCGCGCAGAAATTTGCAGACCCGAAATATTTCTGGCCGCGCCCCTCCGGCGCGGATTACGCGACCGTCGCCAGCGGCGCGACGAACAAAGGCCCGACGAACGCCGGCCTCGTGAAAGCGATCTACGAACGCCGCGAAAAACTCGGCAAGGACGCGCCCGCCGACCTACTCACCGCCAGCGCCAGCGGGCTCGACCCGCACATTTCGAACACCGCCGCGCACTTCCAGATCGCCCGCATCGCCGCTGCCCGAAGGCTGCCAGAGGCAGCGATCAATGCTCTTATCGAATCCAAAACCGAAGCCCCGCAACTCGGCATCCTCGGTGAGCCGCGCATCAATGTCGTCGCGCTCAACCGAGCGCTGGATGCTCTTTCTTCTAACCGCTGAGCCCCGCCTTGCGCATTCGGAATCTGAATTCATACTTCCAAATATGAAAATCAGCGAACGCGGACAAATCACCCTTCCCAAACAGTTGCGCGAACGCCACGGCCTGCGGCCCGACACCGAGGTCGAGATTGTGGAAGTCAACCACCAGCTCGTTCTGCGGAAAAAAACCAGCCGCATGAACCTGGATGCGGTGCGCGGAATTTTGAAAGGACACGCGTGGGGCAAGACGACGGACGAGGTGATGCGCCGGCTGCGTGACCGATGATTACCGCGGTCGATACCTCCGTCGTGCTGGATGTTTTCCTATCCGACGAACGCTTCCATGCGGCTTCAGAAAAAGCCCTGAAGGACGCCGACCTCGAAGGTACGCTGGTGGTTTGCGAGGTCGTTTATGCGGAACTCGCGGCGCTCATCGGCGACAAAACGAAGCTGGATCAAGCGCTCGCGCGTATCGGGATCCGCGTCGATCCCTTGGGGGAACGCGCTGCCTTCGTCGCAGGATGCGCCTTCCGCCGCTATCGTGATGCCGGGGGGCCACGCGTTCGCATCCTCGCCGATTTCCTCATCGGGGCGCACGCGCTCAGTTGCGCCGCGCGTCTGCTCAGTCGGGACGGTGGTTTTCATCGAAAGCATTTTGGCAAGCTGAAGGTAATTTCACCGTCTGGCCTCCGTGATTGACGCGGCACGTCCAGATCCCGACGCACTGCTAGCTTCGATCCACGCGGATGAGGCGAAAGCGCGGCGCGGGCGGCTGAAAGTTTTCTTCGGCATGTGCCCCGGCGTGGGCAAGACCTACGCGATGCTGCAGGCGGCGCAGCAGAAGACGAAGCAGGGCGTGGAGGTGGTCGTCGGCGTGGTGGAAACGCACGGGCGCAAGGAGACGGAGGCGCTGCTGGAAGGGCTCGCCATTTTGCCCCGCGCGCAGCTCGAGTACAAAGGCACGGTGCTCGAGGAAATGGACCTCGACGCGCTCGTGCTCTGGCATCCGCCGCTCGTCGTCGTGGATGAACTCGCGCATACCAACGCGCCCGGCTCGCGACATCCGAAGCGCTACCAGGACGTGCTGGAATTGCTCGACGCGGGCATCGACGTCTTCACCTCGGTCAATGTCCAGCACCTCGAATCGCGCGCCGACACCGTCTATCAAATCACCGGCGCTCACGTGCGCGAGACGCTTCCCGACTCGGTGCTCGATCTCGCAGACGAGATCATCCTCGTCGATCTCACCCCCGAGCAACTGCGGATGCGGCTCGAAGAGGGCAAGGTCTATCTCGGCGACCGCGCGGCCCGTGCGGCGGAGGGTTTTTTCAAGGAGAGCAATCTCACCGCGCTGCGCGAAATGGCGCTGCGCTACGTCGCGGAGCATGTGGATCGCGACCTGCGCGACATCATGCGCACGCAGTCCATCGCCGGGCCGTGGAAGACCGGCGACCGGCTGCTCGTCGCGGTCAGCGCGAGTCCGTTTTCGGAAAAGCTCATCCGCTACACGCGGCGGCTTGCGGCCACGATGGAGGCGACCTGGATCGCCGCGAACATCGACACCGGACGCGCGCTCGACGAAGCCGCGCAGGCCCGGCTCACGCACTACCTCGCGCTCGCGCGGCAACTCGGCGCGGAGGTCATTTCCACGCCGGGCACGGACATCGGAGAGACGCTGCTCCGCCTCGCCCGGCAGCACAACGTCACGCAAATCGTCCTCGGCAAACCGCTCGAAAGCACCTGGGCGCGCTGGCTGGGCAAAGCGTCGCCGGTCGATTGGCTGATCCGCCAGAGCGGCGAAATCGACATCCACATGATCCGCTCTGAGGCTGAGCCCACCGAGGCCGCACACCCGCCCGGAGCGCTGCTGGCCGCGGCGCCTTGGAATGAGTTCGGCCTCGCGACGGTCATTGCCGCTGCCGTCACCGGCGCGAGCCTGGCGCTGCTCGGCTACACCGGCTACTGGACCGTCGCGCTGTTTTACCTGCTCGCCGTAGTGCTGGCTTCGATGCGCCTCGGGCGCTGGCCCACCCTTTACCTCGCCACGCTCAGTGCGCTGCTCTGGGACTTCCTGTTCATCCCTCCGCGCTTCACTTTTTACATCCGCGAAGTCCACGACTTCATGATGTTCGGCACCTACTTTGTAGTCGCGCTGGTCATCGGGCATTTCACCTCGCGGCTGCGCGAGCGCGAGCGCGCCGAGCGCAAACGCGAGGAGCGCGCCACCGCACTCTACCGCCTCACGCGCGCGCTCGCCGCGAGCCGCAGCCCGGATGAGGCACTGCAGACCGTCGTCGCGCTGATTCGCGAATCCTTCGGCGCGGACGCCGCGATCCTGCTGCGCGATGCCTCCGGCCTCGCGCCGCACCCCGCCGGCACGCTCCGTCTTTCGCCGAAAGAGGAAAGCGTGGGCGCGTGGGCCTTCCAGAAAAAGCAGCCCGCCGGACGTTCGACGGACACGCTGCCCGACGCGGAAGCCCTGCATCTGCCCTTGCTCGCAGCCGACCGCGCCGAGGGCGTGCTTGCGGTGAAACTCCCGCGCCCGCCGACGCTGGAGCAGCGCGAACTGCTCGACGCCTTCACCGCGCAGCTCGCCGTCTTTTTGGAAAAGGAGCGCGCCGTCCAGACCGGGCGCGAGGCGCAGCTCGCCGCGCAATCCGAGAAGCTGCAGAAGACGCTTTTCGATTCCGTCTCGCACGAGCTGAAGACGCCGCTCGCCGCGATGTCCGCCGCGCTGCAGCAGCCGCAGCCGGATCGTGCCGAGTTGCATCAGGCGGTGCGGCGGCTGACGAAAACCGTCGATCATCTGCTCGACGCCACGCGCCTCGAAAGCGGCCTGCTCCAGCCGAGCCGCGAGTGGTGCGACCCCGGCGAACTCGCGCGCGACGCCGTGGCGCTTGCGCAACTCGAAGGCCGCGAAGTGCGTGTGAACCTGCCGCCAGAACTACCGCCGATTTTTGTCGATGCCGGGCTCATCGTGCAGGCGCTCGGCACTTTGCTCGGCAATTCCGCGGCCTACAGCCCGGCGGGTGCGGCCATCGAGATCAGCGCGGCTCGTGTGGAATCTGTGCTCGTCCTTTCCGTTGCGGATCGAGGTGCTGGGCTCGCGCCGGGCGAGGAGACGAAGGTGTTTGAGAAATTCTACCGCGGCGTGGGGAAACCGGCGGGCGGGCTCGGGCTTGGGCTGTCCATTGCGCGGCAGCTCGTCGAGGCGCACGGTGGCACGATCACAGCGCGTAATCGCGCCGAGGGCGGCGCGCGTTTTTCCATCCGCCTGCCGCTCGGCGAGGCGATGACTTTGCCAGCCGAAGCGACCGCATGAAAACGACCGCGCTCATCATCGACGACGAAATCCAAATCCGCCGCCTGCTCCGCGTGGCGCTCAAAGCCGCGGGCTACGCCGTGTATGACGCGGAGACGGGGCAGCAGGGCTTAAACGAAGCCGCGATGCGCAGGCCTGACGTGATCCTCCTCGATCTCGGCCTGCCCGATTTGGACGGGCTCACCGTTTTGCAAAGGCTGCGCGAATGGAGCGAGACGCCGGTGCTCATCCTCAGCGTGCGCGACGGCGAGGATGAAAAAGTCGCGGCGCTCGACGCCGGGGCCGACGACTACGTGACGAAACCTTTCAGCACCGCCGAACTCCTCGCCCGCCTCCGCGCCGCGCAGCGCAAGACACGGCCCGCGGAGGAAGCGTCCGTCTTCACGAGCGGCGGGCTGACGGTCGATCTCACGGCGCGCGTCGTCACGCGCGACGGGCGTGAGATCAAGCTCACGGGCACGGAATACAATCTCCTCCGGTTGTTCGTCCGTCACGCCGGGCGCGTGCTCACGCACCGGCAGATTTTGCGCGAAGTGTGGGGGCCGAAATCCGAGGAGCACCGCCAGTATCTGCGCGTCTATGTCACGCACCTGCGGGCGAAGATCGAGGTCGAGGCGGCGCAGCCGCAACTCATCAAAACGGAAGCGGGAATCGGCTACCGCTTTATGGCGGCGACGTGATGCGGAGCGCTTCGTTTTTCGCTACGCGAAGACCGGCTCCATGAGGCCGAAGCCGCCGTCTTTGCGGCGGTGGAGGACGTTAATTTTTTCGGTCTTGGCGTTGAGGAAGACGACAAACTGGCGGTTCGACATTTCGATTTGCAGGACGGCTTCATCGACGAACATCGGCTTCACCGGATAGCGCTCGGTTTTGATGACCTCGGGGACGTGGTTTTCGGTCTCGGCGAAAGCCTCGTCGAGGTGGAGGACTTGCTCGTCAAAGTGCTGCACTTCGTGGCGGCGCGGGCGGTGGTCGCGCAGGATGCGGGTCTTATACTTCCGCATCTGGCGGGCGATTTTCGCGATCACGCCGTCGATGGCGGCATACATGTCGTCGCACTCGTGGCTCGCCTCGATGGTGATGTGGTTGTTGCAGTGGAGGATGATTTCCGCGAAGTGCCGGTGCTTTTCCACGTCGAGGATGACCTGCGCATCAATGATGCGCGGGTAGTCGAGGTGCAGGCTTTCGATCTTCTTGATCGCGTAGTCCTTGATCGGCTCGGTGATGCTGACGTGGCGGCCGGTGACTTTGACGGGGACGTTGATATTGGCGGTTTGCATGGTGTCCTTTCGTGGTTGGTTTTGGAGTTACATTTGAAAATCGTCGCCGAGATAGAAGCGGCGGGCGATGGGGTCGTTGAGGATGAAATCTTTCGTTCCCTCCGTGACCACGCGGCCCTGGTAGATGAGGTAGGCGCGATCGACGATGTTGAGAGTTTCGCGGACGTTGTGGTCGGTGATGAGGATGGCGAGGCCGGCGTCGCGCAGGTTTTTGACGATCTGCTGCACGTCGGCGACGGCGATGGGATCGACGCCGCTGAAGGGCTCGTCGAGCATGAGCAGGCTGGGGTTCGTGACGAGCGAGCGGGCGATGGTGAGGCGGCGTTTTTCCCCGCCGGAAAGGGTGAGCGCGACCTGTTTCGCGACGTGCTCGATGCCGAATTGCGTGAGCAGTTCGTCGCAGCGGTGGCGGCGCGCTTTGCGGTTGAGCGGCTGCGTTTCGAGGATGGCCATGATGTTTTCCTCGACGGTCATTTTGCGAAAGATCGACTCCTCCTGCGGCAGGTAGCCCATGCCCATCCGCGCGCGTTTGTACAT
>JAYVNN010000355.1:0-3636 GCA_043758435.1 Chthoniobacter sp. | reverse complement strand
CTCCAGTTGCCGAGCATCTCGAAGAAAGTGTGGTGGTAGGTGTCGAGCCCCACGTCATCGAGGTCGTTGTGTTTGCCGCCGGCGCGGATGCACTTCTGGGTGTCGGCGGCGCGTCCGGGCGTGTAGGGGCAGCGCGTTTCGCCGAGGAAGATGGGGACGAACTGGTTCATGCCCGCGTTCGTGAAAAGCAGGTTCGGCGAGTCCGGCATGAGCGACGAACTCGGCACGATGGTGTGCTGCTTTTCGCGGAAGAAATCGAGGAACTGCTGGCGGATTTGGGCGCTGGTGAGCATGGCTTTCGGGAAAAGGAGGGCGAAGCTAGCGCGCGGCGGGCAAAGGTAAAGCCGGGCCTTGGGCGCGCGGTGCGTGAACCTCCCAAACGCGTGTCATCCTGAGCGCAGCGGAGGCGGAAAGGCGGGCGCAGCGCAGTCGAAAGTCGAGTCCGCGAGACGCCGGTGGGTTTCGTGGCAGGCGGCAAACCCCGGCGGTTCGTTCCAGTGCAGCACGCTATTGGACCGCCGGGGGTTTGCGCCGCCCGCCTACGCCCCGGCGCTGTCTCGCCGACTCGGCTTTCGACTCCGTTCCCGCCCGCCTGCGCCCAGCGGGATCTCCGCTCAGGATGACGGGGCTTTTTCTACTGCTTCGGGATGATCCCCTTGCTCTCCAGCTTCTCCATCTTCGGACGGATGACCGCCTGGCAGTACGGGTTCTTGTTCCCATTGATCCGGTAGTAGTCCTGGTGGCTGACCTCGGCGGTGTAGAAAACCTTGAGCGGTTCGAGTTGGGTGACGATGGGGTCTTTCCACTCCTTCTGCTCGGCGGCCATGGACTTTTCCGCCGCGGCTTTCTGCGCGTCGCTGCGGTAGAGGATGATGGAACGGTAACTGTCGCCCACATCGTGGCCCTGGCGGTTCAGCGTGGTCGGATCGTGCGCGTGCCAGAAAACGTCGAGCAGTTTTTCGTAGGTGATTTTCTTCGGGTCAAAGTCGATCTGCACGACCTCGGCGTGGCCGGTGGTGTGGGAGCAGACTTCCTCGTAGGTCGGGTTTTCCGTGCGCCCCCCGGCATAGCCGGAGACGACTTTTTTCACGCCATCGAGCCGCTCGAAAATGGCGTCGAGACACCAAAAGCAGCCGCCGCCAATGACGGCGCGTTCAAGACCAGGAGCGGGTTCGGGAGCAGGCATGGATTTGGGTTTGTCGGCGGATTGGCTGACCAGCGCGAGCGCGGCCAGGGTGGCGGTGAGGAGGACGAGGATGCGGATTTTCACGGTGATTTGGTCAGGTCAGACGCTTGAGACTCCACCGGTATTCCTGCCGTTCAGGCGAAACGTCGATGAAAATGCACCGGCGCGCGCTTGCCAGCCGGGAGCGGATTCCTACGCTGGCCGCCGTGAGCACGCGCCGCAAAGACCCTGGGATGCCGCCGCTGATCGAGATCGCTCTTTGGGCCGGCGCTGTCGTGCTCGCGGTTCTCGCTGCCGTGGCGCTGTTCCGGTATCGCAAGGAATCGCTCGCCTTGGCTTTCGCCGTGGAAAGCGCGCTCCTCGCCGGTGGCGCGGTCTGGCTTCGCTGGCCGCGGCTGGCGGAGGTTTTCGGCCGGCCACTTTGGCGAAAAGCCAGCGTCGCGCTGGTGGCCGTGTGGGCCGTGTGGGGCGCGTTGGCGGCGGCGGCAGTCGCTGCTTTTGCGAGTAATACCTGGGATGATGCCGATTACTGCCTGAGCGGTCTGGCGCTGCGCGGCTACCCGGTTAATTACGCGGCTTCGCGCCCGCCCGTCACGCATCTCGTCGCGGCGCTCTTTGCCGATGCGCCGCGCATCGCGGGCGCGGCGCAGATCGTCCTGCTGGTCGCACTGCTCAGCGTCTGGAGCATCCGCCGCTGGGGCTGGACCGGCGGCGCGCTGCTGCTCGCACTGCTGGCCACGCAGAATGTCTTTCTCGAACGCCTTTTCGGCTTCACCTCCGAGCTGCCCGCCGCCGTCCTGCTGGTCGCGGCGTTCCTCTCGCTGGCGCGCGAACGGTTCGCGCTTGCGGGCGTGCTTTTCGCCTGCGCCGGCCTCGCCCGGTGGAATCTCTCCGTCATCCCGCTGGTGCTCGCGGGGTGCGTCGCGCTGCGGTTTGGGTGGAAAAGTGCGCGGCACTTTGCGGCGGGCGGTGCGGCTGTCGCGGCGGTATTTCTGGCCCTGAGTTTTGCCCTCGTCGCGCACCCGATCCGGCAGATCATCGAGGGCAACTTCGTCCCCGCGTACGCGTGGGCCGAGAGCGGCGAGGCCGCGCCCGATCTGCTCAGCCGCAGCGGCTTTTACCTCGGGCACTTTTTTTTCCTCACGCCGCCCGCCGTGCTCGCGCTCGCCAGCTCCCTCCGCACATGGCGCCGCGGGGCCGCCGGCTCCGCGGGAGACTGGTGCGTGCGCTGCGCCATTCCCGCCGGTCTCGCCGCCTACGCGCTGGCCATGCTGAATATCGGCGGCCACTTCCCGCGCTTCATGGCCCCCGTCGTCCCGCTCGCCCTTTTCACGCTGGCCGACTCCCTCCTGGCCATGCCGCGCGCATGGCGCGTGGCGGGCGCGTGCGTCGCGGCGGCATGGGGCGTGTGGCCCGCCGACGCCGTCCTCAGCATGCAAAACAAACTCACGCACCGCCCCGTTTTCTCGCCCGCGTTCTGCCAGGCCGTCGCCCGCGAAGTCCCGCCCGCCGCCGATCTCTGCGTGCCCGCCATCGTGCCGCTCAGCGATTCCTGCGGCCTGCCCGCGATGCTCGAACTCCGCCGCAGATTCACCTTCCCGCAGGCCGCGTGGGACAAAAACGGCGGCATTTTTCCGACCGCTGATCCCGCCGCCGCCGTCCGCGCCACGCTCACCGCCGCGCCGCCCGCCGCGTATCTCATCGTGCCCCTCGCCCAGCAGCCGCTGTTCCCCGCGGGCCGCGTCCTCGGCGAAGACGCACGCTGGCTCCTCTGGCAACCCGCGCCTCCGTGAGCCGCCCGCCCGCTCAGGCGAGCAGCGCTTTTGCGACCTGCCCATGCACGTCGGTGAGGCGAAAGTCGCGGCCTTGGAAGCGGTAGGTGAGGCGCTCGTGGTCGAAGCCGAGGAGGTGCAAAATGGTGGCCTGGATGTCGTGAACGTGGAGCGGATTCTCGACGACGTGGAAGCCGAGGTCGTCGGTCGCGCCGTAGGTCAGGCCGGGCCGGATGCCGCCACCAGCCATCCACATGGTGAAGGCTTGCGGATGATGATCGCGGCCCATGGCGCGGCCGAGCGCGGGGTTCGTCTCGACCATCGGGGTGCGGCCAAATTCGCCGCCCCAGATGACCAGCGTGTCGTCGAGCAGCCCGCGCTGTTTTAGATCGAGCACGAGCGCGGCGCTGGCTTGGTCCGTCTTGCCGCAGTTGTCGCGGATGTTTCCCGCCACGTCGCTGTGGGCGTCCCAGCCTTCGTGGTAGATGTTCACGAAACGCACGCCGCGCTCGATCATGCGGCGCGCGAGCAGGCAGGCGCGGGCGAAGGACGGCTTGTCGGGATCGCAGCCGTAGAGTTCGAGCGTCGCCTTGGTTTCGCTTTTCAGGTCCATCAGCTCCGGCGCGGAGGTCTGGAGCTTGAAAGCCATCTCGTAGTTCGCGAGGCGCGTGGCGATCT
>JAYVNN010000354.1:0-11205 GCA_043758435.1 Chthoniobacter sp. | reverse complement strand
TCGCGGAGCACGGTGGAGAAGCCGCCGGTCTGCATGCGGCTCCACAGTTCCTCGACCATCGGCACGAACTGCGCGGTGTGGCCGTGGAGGCTTTTGAGAAGATTGAGGAAGCTCTCCTTTGGCAGCAGCTCCATGTCCTCGGCGAACATGGTGAACAATGCGCGCATCAAAAACGTGGCGACGGTCTCGGCGCTGTGGCCGGATTTTTCGAGCGAAGCGGCGAGGCGTCCGAGGCTCGACGCGATCTCGCGGGTGACGCGGGCGCTGCGGCGCGCGGGATCGAGCGACTGCGGATCCGTCCACGCGAGGCGGAGGGTCTCACGCACGTCAGGGTCGTTCAGTTTTTCGAGGAGGATGCGATGGCTCTGCGGATCGGAGAACGGGACGTAGATGCCGCCGGTGCGCGTGAACTCGGAGTAGAGTTCGATGCTGTGGCCGACATCCACGATGATGAGCAGCGGCGGACGGCCTTCGCTCGCCGGGAGCGCGCGGGCGTATTGCTCGGCTTGGCCGCGGGCCTTGAGCATGGCTTCATCCCACGCCGCGCTGCCGCGCTGGGCGTGGCCTTTCTTCGCGGCTTTCGCCTTGGCTTTTCCCGCCTCGGAAAGCGCCGCCTCCTGCTCGCGTTTCTCGACGCCCTGCTTGGCTTCGAGGACGTAGCAGCCGCGCTTGTAGAGGTCGATGCGGCCCGTGCTCGTGGAGCCGTCCGGGTGGTGAAAGGTCACCGAGCGCTCGAAGACGTAGGCATTGTCGGCGTCGTCGGGCTTGGTGGGATCGGGGCGCGCGACGCCGAGCAGATCGCACAGCTCGGAAAGGAAAAGCTGGTAATTGGCGCGCTCCGCCGCGCCGGAGTTTTTCCAGCGGGTGATGAATGTTTGTGCGTCCGAGTTTTCCACGGGGAACGAGGACGTTAGCAGCCGCAACCAACGCGCGGCAAACGCCGAAAGCCGGCGGCACCCGCCACGCAAAGACGCCGGCCTTGGTCGCTCCGTCTCGCTAGCGCTCGGAAGACGCTCGCAACGCCGGAGACTTTGCTCCACCGCCCCGCCAGGATGATGTCGCCGCTCCGCGGTGCTGCGCTGCCACATCATTTGGCCGTCAATTCGGCGAAGCTGTACTCCCTAAATCCGCAGTCGCCGATGCAAGGAGCCGCGGTTCGTTGGGAGCAGTTTGGTTCAATCGGCGGGAGCGCCAGAGGAAGAAGATCGCGGGATAGACGATTAGCTCCATGAGCGTGGAAGTGATGACGCCGCCGATCATCGGGGTGGCGATGCGTTTCATCACGTCGGCACCGGCACCGTGGCTCCACAGGATCGGGAGCAGGCCGGCGATGATGACGGTCGCGGTCATGGCCTTCGGGCGCACGCGCTTGACTGCGCCGTGGTAGATGGCGTCGCGCAGGTCGGCGACGGTGCTCATCTTGCCGTCTTTGATCCACTGCTCGTAGGCGAGATCGAGGTAGAGCAGCATGACGACGCCAGTTTCGGCGTCGAGGCCAGCTAGAGCGATAATGCCGACCCAGACGGCGACGCTGAGGTTGTAGCCGAGCAGATAGAGAATCCAGAACGCACCCACGAGGGAGAACGGGACGGCGAGCATGACAATGGCTGTCTTGATCGCGGACTTAGTGTTGAGGTAAATGATAAGGACGATGATGAGCAGCGTGAGCGGGATGACGATGGCGAGGCGCTGCTTGGCGCGGAGCATGTATTCATATTGGCCGCTCCAGAAAATGTTGTAGCCGCTCGGCAGCTTCACGGTGCCGCTGGCGATGGCTTCGTTCAGCGCCCGCTGCGCCATCTGGACGTAGGTGCCGATGTCGATGCCTTTCACGTCCACGTAAATCCAGGCATTCGGAATCGCGCCCTCGCTCTTGATGCCCATTGGAGCGCGCACGGTCTTTACTTCGGCGAGCTGGCCGAGCGGCACCTGCGCGCCGGTGGGCGTGGGAACGATGATCTCGCGCAAGGCTTCGAGATTTTCGCGGAAGTCGCGGTCGTAGCGCAGGTTCACGGTGTAGCGTTCGAGACCTTCGACGGTCGTGGTCAGTGGCATCCCGCCGAGCGCGACTTCGAGCACTTCCTGCACGTCGCCGGTGCGCAGGCCGTAGCGGGCGATTTCGTCGCGGTTGATCGTGAACTCGATGTAGTTCCCGCCCATCACGCGCTCGGCGAAGACGCTCGACGTGTTCGGCGCCTGCCGGATCACCGCTTCCACTTCCGAGGCGACGCGCTCCAACTCCGCGAGGTTCGCGCCGGCGACCTTGATACCCACCGGCGTCTTGATGCCGGTGGCGAGCATGTCGATGCGCGCTTTGATCGGCATCGTCCAGGCGTTGTTCAGGCCGGGAATTTGGACCGCGGCGTTCAGCGCAGTAATCAGCTCGTCGGGTGTCCGGCGGCGATGCGCGATGACCTTCCCGTTTGCATCGGTGATGTCCACCTTGGGCCATTCCTTCTCGTCCTTGAGCATGATGGTCGTCTCGACCATATCGAAGGGCGCAGGGTCGGTCGCGGATTCCGCGCGTCCGATTTTCCCGAAGACGTGATGCACTTCGGCGAAGGTCTTAATGATCTTGTCGGTCTGTTGGATCAACTCACGCGCCTTGGTGGGCGAGATGCCGGGAAAGGTGGTCGGCATATAGAACAGGTCGCCTTCGTAGAGCGGCGGCATGAACTCGGAGCCGAGCCGGCTGAACGGGATGTAAGTCAGCGCCAGGATCGCGGCGGCGGCTCCGATAACCAGCCACCGCCAGCGGATGACGAAATCAATGACCGGATGATAGAGCCAGATGAGCAGCCGGTTGACAGGATTCCTTTCCTCGGGAAGCATCTTGCCGCGGATAAAGTAACCCATCAGCACCGGCGCGAGCGTGACGGAAAGCAGCGCCGCCGCGCCCATCGAGTAAGTCTTCGTAAAGGCGAGAGGCTTGAACAGACGCCCCTCCTGCGCTTGCAGCGAGAAAATCGGGACAAACGAAACCGTGATGACGAGCAGCGAGTAAAACAGCGTCGGGCCGACTTCGATGGAGGCGTCGCGGATGATGTCCCAGTGCGGCTTCTTGCCGCCATCGCGCTCGATGTGCTTGTGGGCGTTCTCGATCATGATGATGACCGCATCGACCATCGCACCGATGGCGATGGCGATGCCGCCGAGCGACATGATGTTCGAGCTAAGACCCTGGCTATACATCACCATGAACGACATGAGCACGGCGATGGGTAGGATGAGAATCGCCACCAGCGCGCTGCGGAAGTGCATCAGGAACGCGATGCAGACGAGCGCGACGACGATGCTTTCCTCGATGAGCTTTTCTTCCAGCGTCGCGACCGCGCGGTCGATGAGCGCGGTGCGGTCGTAGGCGATGGTGTAGCCGACATCGGCGGGAAGGCCCTTCATGGCTTGGTCGAGCCGCTGTTTCACCGCGCGGATGACCTCGCGCGCATTCGCGCCGTAGCGCACGACGACCACGCCGCCGACCGTTTCGCCTTCGCCGTTCAACTCCGCGATGCCGCGCCGCATGTCGGGGCCGAGTTGCACGTTCGCGACTTCGCCGAGCAGGATCGGGACGCCGTTCGCACCGACGCCGACGGCGATTTTGCGCAGGTCGTCGAGGCTCTGGATGTAGCCGCGGACGCGCAGGATGAATTCCTTCTCCGCCATCTCGATGGAGCGTCCGCCGACCTCGCCGTTGCTCTTCTGGATCGCCATGCTTACCTCGGCGATGGATAAGTCGTAAGCGCGCAACTTAGTCGGATCGACAGTCACTTGATACTGCTTCACGAAGCCGCCGAGCGACGCGACTTCGGCGACGCCTTCGACTGATGTTAGCTGATACTTTAGATACCAGTCCTGCATCGAGCGCAGCTCGGCGAGGCTGCGTTCCTTCGAGTTGAGCGAATACATGAACGCCCAGCCAACGCCCGTGGCATCAGGGCCGAGCGACGGCGTGACGTTCTTCGGCAACTGCGAGCCGAGCGAACTGAGATACTCCAGCACGCGGCTGCGCGCCCAATACGGATCGGTGCCGTCCTCGAAAATCACATAGACAAACGAGAAGCCGTAGAACGAATAGCCGCGCACGACTTTCGCCTTTGGCACCGAGAGCATCTTCGTGGTGATCGGATAGGTAACCTGATCCTGCACGATCTGCGGCGCCTGGCCCTGCCACTCGGTGTAGATGATGACCTGCGTGTCCGAGAGATCGGGGATCGCGTCGAGCGGAATGCTGCGCAGCGCGAAGATGCCGCCAAGCACGAGCGCCACCGTCACGAGCAGGACGATGAACTTGTTGCGCAGCGAGCAGTCGATGATGGCCTTGAGCATGATCGAGTCCGGTCAGTGCTTGTGCTCGGGCGCAGGGGGAGGTGGTGCCGGTTCGGTGACGGTGCCCGGCTCGGGCGCGATCATCACGGGGATAAGAGTCATGCCGCAGCGAGGACATTTGCCGGCCTTGGCCACATTCACATCGGCGTGCTCAGGCATCGGGCAGGTGTAGTGCTCGACCTTTCCGCTGGGCTGAAGCTTCGCGAGCATGTCATTGCGAACCGGGACGAGGCCCATGCCGCAGATCGGGCACTTGCCGGGTTGCTGATACTTAATCGAGACGTGCTCGGGCATCGGACAGATGAACGACGTGGAATCGTCTGCCAGAGCGGCCTTGCCGGGCGGTGCCGTCGTCTCCGCTTGGTGTCCGCTGTGCTCAGCGGGCGCGGCCTCTGGCTTGAGCATCTTCTGGATCGCCTCGCGGAGCTGGCTCTCGGAATCGAGCATGAACTGCCCGGAGGTAACAACACGCTCGCCTTCCTTCAAACCACTCAGCACTTGATAGGCGTTGTTCTCGGAACGTGCCCCGATCGTCACGGTGCGCGGTTCAAACTTTCCGCCGTCGAGCGCGATGAACACGGTGCTCTTCTCTCCGCTCCGCAGCACGGCCATATCCGGCACGAGCACGGCCTCGGTCTGCAGTTCGGACTCGATTTGCACCGTCGCGAACATTCCCGGTTTGAGGAAAAATCCGGGATTGTGAAACTCCATGCGCACCTTCGCGGTGCGCGTCTTTTCATCCACCGTCGGATAGATGTAGGTCACGCGCCCGCGGAACTTCCGATCCGGTAGATAGGAGAGGCTCACCACGGCTTCCTGCCCGAGCTTGATGAAGCCCAGGTCTTGCTCATAGACCTGCGAATGCACCCACACGGTGCTCAGATCGGCGATCCGATAGAGCTTCATCCCCGCTTCGACCATCTGCCCTTCCACCGCTATTTTTTCGACGACGATGCCGTCGCGCGGGGCGCTGACGCTGAGAGTCTTCTTCGGCTGCCCGCTTTTCTCCAGCTCCGCAATCTGCTCGGCCGAAACGTCGTAGTATTTGAGTTTGGTGAGCGAACTCTCTTTCAAGCCACCGGCGCCTTTCAGCGCAAGGGTGTATTCGTTTTGAGCGGTGTAGAGGTCGGGAGAGTAGATTTCAAAAAGCGGCTCACCTTTGTGAACCTGCTTGCCCGTCGAATCGACATAGAGCTTCTCGATCCAGCCCTTGAATTTCGTCGTCACTTCACTGAGCGCCGTTTCATTGAAATCAATGACCCCGACCGAGCGGATGTTGCGACGCAACGGGCCTTTGGTGACGATTCCCGTTCGCAGTCCCATGTTTTGCGTGGTGACGGGATCAATCGAAATGGCCCCGCTGTCGGCCTCGCCCTCATAGACCGGCACCATGTCCATGCCCATGCTGTCCTTGCGCGGTGTCTGGCTGATTTCGCCGAGCATCATCGTGGACTTGTAATACTTCACCGTGCGTGCGCCCGGCTGAGTCGCTGCCGCGGCGGCCGAGGTCGCGGAGGATGCCGTGCCGCGGCTCCGCGTGAACAACACGGCTGCACCCGCGGCGACCAGCAGCACGACAAGGATGATGAGGATGCGTTTCATTTCTTTGAATTCCGGGGTGACGGGTTCGTTTTGACGTGCTCAGCATCGATGCCGACGATCGCTTCGAGTTCGGCCAGCGCGGCGAGATAGTCTGCGAGCTGCATGGAGGCTGCGGCTTCCGATTCCCGCAGGGTTCGTTGCGCCGCGAGAACTTCGAGATAGCTGCTGATGTCCGTGCGGTAGCCGGCGTCGAGCGTCTCCACCGTCTGCGCAGCGAGTGGCACGATCTTCTCCCGCGAAATCTGATACTGCTGGGCGAGCGAGGTGATCTTCTTGAGTTGATCGCGCAGCATTCCGAGCGCTTCGGTCTTCGCAGCTTCATGCGTGCGCCGCGCGCTCTCGACGCTCTGCTCCGCCTCGCGCACGCCGGCGGAATATTTCCTGAAGTTCACCCACGGGATGCTGAAGAAGACGCCGGTGTCGTATTCCGTGAAGGTATCCGAGCTGCCGCGAAAATGCCGCGCTTCGACGCGCACTTGCGGATCAGGAATCCACTCACGATGCGCGAGTTGGAGCCGCGCCTGCTCGGCGGCGATGGTGCGTTCCGCCGCGGCCACCTCGGGGCGCTTCCCAAGGATCAGCGATTCGAGTTCCGCGGCTTTCCAGTGCAGTGGCTTGAAGGCGAGCACGGCCGGCGCTTCGAGCGGTGCGGTCGCCCGCCGATTCATCAGGACATTGAGCGCAGATTGCTGCCCGGAGAGTTCCTGTTCCAACCGGACCCGCTCTTGTTCCAGTTTGCTCTCATCCGTCTGGGCCGCGAGCACGTCCGCCTGCGAGCGTCCGCCGACTTCGTATTTCGCTTTGCTGACCTCGACGAACTGCACGAGCAGCCCCTGGTTCTTCCGATTGAGCGCGAGTTGCGCGTAGGCGTTGCCCAGCCGGAAGTAAGCGATCCGCGTTTTCGCCAACACATCGAGCCGCACACGCCGCACGTCCTCGTAAGCCGCGCGGGCTTCGGCCTCGGCGGCGCGGCCTCGGCTGAGGTTCTTGCCCGTCAGCGGCAGCGCTTGCGAGACCATCCACTCGGCATCCGAGAATGTGCCGAGGCGCGTCGTGCCCGTGCGCTCGAAATCCACGCCGGCCATCGGATTGTCCCACGCCCGCGCTTGCGGCACGCGCTGCCTCATCGCCTCCCACTTGGCCGCAGCCGACTTCAGCGTGGCGTTATTTCCCAAGGCTGCGTCTTCAGTTTCGCGCAGCGAAAGCTGGTCCGCTGCGCTAGCACGCCCAGCGGAGACCAAGGCCAGCGCCATTCCCCACAGGAAAGCCGCCCTTTTAATGACGGTGATTTCCTTCATAGTTCAGGTTTCAGCTTCGCTGAATCGGGGAGTTGCGGTCGCCGCAGCTTCGGTAGTCGTGAATGGGTTCATGGACTTGAGAGGCTGAGGCGGTTGTCAGAACATGGATGGGTTGTCCTGCCGTGGAGGAAGCTTGCGCCCGAGATAGCTTTTCGGATCGGCCTCGAACGCCGCGAAGCACAGCGGGCAGCAGATCGTGATGAAGCGATCCTCGAACGGGAAATGGCCCAGGGCGTCGCCATCGCGGACAGGCTTGAGGCAGACGAGGCATTGAGCGTCATAAGCTGGCTCCATTTCATTTGATGAAGGCATGCAAATAACTGGTTAGATTTGTGGTTCTGAGGTTTCGTGCGCCGCGGCTTCTGACGGGCAGATGCTTTCGGCGAGCACGGTGAGCTTCCCGTCTCGCAAACCCGCCGTCGCATTCTGGAGGGCAAAGGTCTTGAACTCGCCGCCGATCCGAAGCGTCATCTCGGACGGGTGGATCATGCTCAGATAGCTGCCTTGATGCGGAGTGATGGCGATGGTGCCGTCGGTCGTCCGCAATTCGATCGAGGAAGATATGCCGGTGAAGACTACCCCGCGATGGGTAGCCAACTCGACCGTGATGTTTTTGAGTCTGCGGAGCATTGGAGGGGCGGGCGGGACCGCCCAGATTTCAGGCGCTGAGCGGTCCCACCGTTGTTAGTTGCTCCTTTCGGAGAAATTTACGCCTTTTTGTGATCCGTGCAGACGTAGGCGGAGTCCGCGCCGCACTTGCTGCAAGTGTGCTTGTATGAGCTAAGAGTCGGGCCTTTGCCGCCGCCGACTGTTGTTACGGTGATCTTGCCGCCGCAGCCGCTGCAATCATGCTTCGAGTCGGGAGCGAACCAGGCCATAATGCTTTTCTTCTGTTCGCCCTTTTTCACATCGAGCGTTTTGCAGTCCTTGCAGGCCAGCGCTACTCTGGCTCCCGGCACGCAGCAGGCCATGGCGGCTTGCTTGGTCGCGACGCGAGTTGGGAACTCATTGAGGTTGTGCGGGCCGGGGCCGGCGATCGCGGAGGTGGTGAACATGCCTGCCGCTAGGGCGAGCACGAGGTGGAGTTTGGTGGTCAGTTTCATGGTGATGTTTTGTTTGGTTGGTTTTTGCTTTTTATTGGTGCGGCAGCAGTCTGCTGCTCACGGGTTCAACTTCGCGAAATGAGGCGCGACCGGCTACGCATCTACCCGGAAAGACTGCGCAATTCTTCGGGTGGCCTTCGCTGACCGTCCGAATTCGAGTCCTCGCGTTGCCGATTGAGCCTTAAACCGTCCTCGCCGTGGAAACCGCCCGCATGTATTGCGCGCGCTCGAAGGCGCTGGGGTCGAGACAATTTTGCTGGCTCATGCTGCCTTTGAGCTGCTCGACCGATTCGCATTCGTGCTGCTCCATCCACTCGCACATTTCGCTTTTGATGGTCTTGATGTGCTTGATGCCGCGCGCGAGCAACGCCGAGCAGAGCATCGTCACATCTGCGCCCGCCATGAGCATCTTGAGCGCGTCGCTCGCGCGGTGGATGCCGCTTGTTGGCAAAGCTGACCACGCCCGCCAGTGCTTCTTCTGCGGTTTCGGCGTCCGGCTGAAACCGGAACTGCCCGGCATCGGACCAGGCCCACTCGCCGCGCAGGTCGAGCGTGCCCTTTAACCAGCCGAACTCTCGCACGTAGTTCACGTCCACCGCGTGCAGCCGCGCGTCCACGGGACCGGTGACGGTCAGGAACGAGTAGCCTAGCTCCAGTTCCGGCACCGGCAGGAAACCGATGCGCCCGCCATAGGAGCGACTGTTCGTTTCGCAGAAGTTGTCGAACTGAAGTCTGCCGGCATCCTCGCGCGCTCCAGCGTCGCTGAACCTTGGACCGTTCGCTGCGTAGAGTGCGTAGTTCATCTTCGTCGGCCCGAGCGCAAAGCCGCCGCTGACCTGCACGCCCACATGCGTAAACGGGGTGATGCCATCTTCGCCGACGGCGAGCGGCTGGTCGGGCAGCTTGTTGACCCACGCCGCGTGCAAACGGTCGGCAAACGATCCGAATGGCGTGAGAAACTTACCCGCCTTCACCGTCATGTAGGGATTCAGCAGATAGGAGAGATTCGCGTATTCGAGTCCGATCTCCGTCTCATTGGGTGTGAGTCCTATCTCCAGTTCGCTTTCAAAAAGGAGGCGGTCGCTGAGTTTCCAAAGAAAGATCGGGCTCAAGCCGGCGGTGAATTTTCCACTCTCGCCGGGCCGGTCCTCGAAGCCGGCAAAGCCATAGCCGGTCAGGAGAAATCCGGTTGTGCCGGACTGCGCGGTGGTGGCAAGCGCCTTGGTCTTGGCGAGTGTCTTGTCGATCTCGTCGAGCGACTCATCGACTTCCTTCACTCGTGCGGCGGTCTTGGTCTCCTGCTCCGTCGTCTTTCCTTCCGTGGCCGCGAGGCGCTTTTCGAGCTCGAGCATGCGCTGGAGCAGCGCGTTGTATTCCTCGCGGCTCACGGGGCCGGTGGCGGCTTCGGTGTTGGCGAGCAGCGCGGCGTCAGTGGGAGCAGCGACGCCTAGCTTGGCGGGAAGCTCCTGCGCGGTGAGCGCGAGCGCGAGACTGAAGTTCGCGGCGGCAACGGCAAACAGCGCTTTCATGGCAGGTTACTTTTTGAGGGTCCGCACGTAGTTGATGACGCTCCACCGCTCGTCTTCGGTGGACTTTGCATAGGTCGGCATTGGTGCCTTCCCTTCGGTGAGCTTCCAAAACATTGAGCCGTCGCTCTGGCTCTGGATCGCGGCGTCGGACAGGTCGCGCGGCTTTGGCTGGACTTCGCCGGCCTTCGGCCCGTCGCCTTTTCCGGTGTTGCCGTGGCACGCGACGCACTCGCGGACGTAGAAAGTCTTGCCCTTGGCGAGCGAGTCCGGCGACGACGCGGCAGGGTTCGGCTTTTTCGCGGCGCGCGCGGGAGCGGGCCAGTCGTATTGCTTGGCCGCGGGCCGGGCCGCGGCCTTTCGAAATCCACGCCGACCCTCTCCGCGCCGAGTTCCTCGACGCCCTCGACCATTTCCCAAATCGAAAGAATCGGGAACACTTTTGCAAAGAGCGTGAATAGCAGCAGGAAGGCTGCGAAGCCGCCGCCGGTCACGGTCCACTCGACCCAAGTGGGATCGTAGTGCGGCGTGACGCCTGCCGCTTCCGCCGGGATGTAAGGCGTCATCAGCGTCGGCACGATGATGAGGTAGCGCTTGACCCACATCGCGATGTTGATGAGCACCGCCGCGACGACGATGCGCGCGACCGAGCCGCGATTCGGAATGATCAGCAACACCGCCGGGAGAAACAGGCCGAATGCCGCCATGGTCCAGAAGGCGATGCCGTAGGGGCCGCTGCCCATGAGCAGATCGAGGAGCCGCTTGTCCGCCGCCTCCGCGCCATACCACGCGGTCATGTATTCGCTGAGCGTGAAGTAGATGTAGAGAAGGTTCAGCGCGAGCAGCAGCGTCGCGAGATGCTTGAACTGCCGGAAGGTGAGATAGGCTTCGAGCCGATAGACTTTCCGAAAGATCGCCATCGCCAAAATGATCGCCGCCGTGCCGGAGAAGATCGCGCCGATCACGAAGTAAGGCCCGAAGATCGTGCTATGCCAGCCGGCGCGCAGCGTCATCCCGAAGATCCACGAGACGACCGTGTGAACCGAGATGGCCACGGGAATGATGATGACCGCCATCGTGCCCAGCGCCTTTTCCAACAAGCGCCGCTGCTCCGGCGTGCCGCAGTAGCCGAGCGAAAGCACGCGGTAGAGCCGCTGGCGGAGCGAAGGCTTGCTAACTGGCTCCACGAGTAACGCGAGGTCGGGCAGCATCGCGACGTAAAGATAAAGCAGGCTGCCGCTGATGTAGGTCGCGATGGAAAGAACGTCCCACAGGATCGGCGAGTTCAGCCGGCCATGAGTGACGAGGTAGAGCAGGCGGTCGGGCCGGCCCATGTCGATGATGACCATC
>JAYVNN010000353.1:0-3649 GCA_043758435.1 Chthoniobacter sp. | reverse complement strand
AATTCTCGACTGCTGCCACCCGTAGGTGTCTGGACCGTGTCTCAGTTCCAGTGTGACTGGTCGTCCTCTCAGACCAGCTACCCGTCATAGCCTTGGTGGGCCGTTACCCCGCCAACAAGCTGATAGGCCGCGGGCTCATCAAGATGCGCCAGGTTGCCCCGGCTTTGGTGTTGCGAAGAATCCTTCACTAACCACATGCGGTATTAATTCGCCTTTCGGCGAGCTATCCCCCACATCTCGGCAGATTGCCCACGTGTTACGCACCCTTACGCCACTAGACACTCAATGTATTGCTACACTGAGCATCCCGTTCGACTTGCATGTCTTATCCACGCCGCCAGCGTTCGTTCTGAGCCAGAATCAAACTCTCCGTAAAAGACGGATCGGGTACGGTAAACCGTAGAGCCGAAAGTTTGTGCAGCGACTGCTAAGGTCGCTGCTAAATCTGACCGTTCATGCCCACCGCCGCCCGAAGGCGTGGTGGGGTTTGTCCAGTCAATTAATGTTTTGAATTCAAAGACCTGACGTGTAACGCACAATTCAATTTTTGCTTACTTTATAGACCGTTCCGAATTCGTCACTCGCTGCCAGCCGGGCTTATTCGGCGTCTCGCGAGATGTTGCGACGTTTTCCAGAACCAAACTTTCAAAGAGCGTGTTCGGCGTTGATCTGGCTCGAGAGCTGTTTTGAAGTGAAGTCTTGGCGTTGACCCGAAACTGCTTTCGAGTTGTTCGCTGAAATCGACTCCAGAAGAGCGGCTCAACATCCTGAAAACCGAAGAACGAACTGCCTTTTCGGCAGCCCCGCTTTTTCAGCGGGGTTTGGACTTTAGCGATTGTCTCGAGGCGGTCAATGAATTTCTCGAAATACTTTCGATTCTTTCACCGGCCAGTCTCAGCCACTTTCGCTGAAATCACTTCCCGCTTTTCAGCGGGCGGACAATCTAGCGAGGCTTGAACTTCCGTCAACATCGAATCACGATTTTTTTCGTTTTTCTCAGCCGACGACTTTCAAAATCGCCACCCACTTTTCAGCGGGGCGCGCAAAGTAGGGACTGAAAAAACTGGGTCAACGAGAAAGTTCAAAATTCTTCGGCCGGCATCGCAAATCATGCCTGCGCCACGGAGATGTCTCGTTCAATCCGCAAGCTCCGTGCCGTTGAACGCAGCGTCCGCGAGCAGAATTTCGCGAGAACGGGGAGGCCGCCGCCTCCGAGAATTGAGGTTCAGTGACCCGATCGCGAGCGCAGGGGGCTTTGAGCATGCGGCTTCCGCCCTGTCTTTGCTCCCCTGGTCACTGTTTGTGTTCGCCGGATCGGGACGACGTCGGCTCCGAGCCGGAGTGCCCGGGCGCGGCGAAGATCCATCGAGGCTCTCGCGCCACCACGTTTGGTTGGTTGCGAGCGGTATTTTTTAAGTGAATTCGCCCTCAATTTCACGGGGCCGCGAGGACGGACCGATGAGGATCGCACCGGAGTCAAATCCGATGATACGAAGTGGTCTCGTTTGAGGTGTTGCTGCGGCCAGCGGTAGTCACCCTTAAGTATCTCCACCGCTTGGAGAGGAAGGCAGGATGCGAGGAGGAAAAAGGAGGCGAGAAGCTTGGCGTGCATGTGAGGAGGATCGCGGAGCCATATCATCACGGAGCGCAGGCACAAGAGCGGGTCTCCACGCAGCTCTCCACAGTCTATTTGGGCGAGCGGGATTTTGGCGTTGCGGGATGAGGTGAGGCCACCGTGGAGGTTTGATTTCGGGCGCGCGCCGCGTGGCGGTAATGCTTCGCGAGAGTGCCGGCCAGGAGCGCGGTGACGATCATCACGACGAGCGCGATTTCGTGGGTCGTCATTCTCATGGCCGGAGCGGTCGAATGAGTTCGTACGTGAATTTTCCGCGGATGTTGTTGGAGAAATAGCGGCCTTTTGAGACGGCGCTCATCAGCGCGAGGTAGGTCGGCTCCGGGACTTGGCGATAGCGGTAGAGCGCGCCGCTGCGGAACTCGATTTCGAGGAACCGGGTGTCTTTTGCGTATCCGACTTTCGCGATCAGTGACGATTCGACGGCGGCGCCTTCGAGGCACACGTCGGAGGCGGAACAAAGGCGGGCGGCGAATAATCCCGCGCAAATTTGCAGGAATCTGCGGCGCTCCAGAACCCATGACATGTCGCGAGCAAGTATCGAGCTTCGGTGGAATCGGCGAGGCAATTTCGGCGGGGCACTGAGGAGCGCCGGCGGTCGGGCGCGCCTTGCCAAGGCCGGGAACGAGGGGTAAGCAACGCGCCCTCATGTTTTTCCTCACTCCGCGCCATGTGAAACACGGCCGCGCTTTTCTCAAGGACGCCCGCAAATTGCTGGCCTATAAACGCGATCTCTGGAGCGCCGCGGCGGTCGCGGAATTTGAGGCCGGGATCGACGCGCTGGACGCGGCGGTGAAGTCGCGCGATGCCCGCCGGATCGAGGATGCAGCGCATCGAGTCGATGCGCTCGCGGGGCAAAACGTAAAGCCGGTCGCCGACGCGGGGTGGCGGGAAAACTGCGAAGTTTTCCTCGTGGCCATCGTCATCGCTCTCGGCGTGCGCACGTATTTTTTGCAGCCGTTCACGATTCCCACGGGCTCCATGCAGCCGACGCTGAATGGCATCGTCGGTTTCAAGACCAACGCGCCGCCACCGAACTTCGCCGTCAGCCTTCTGCACACCGCGCTCTTCGGGCGCACGTATGTCGATGTCGTGGCGAAAAGCGACGACATCATCATCGACATTCGCGAGGTGAAAAAACTCGGCTTTTTCACCCGCACGCTGCTCGTCGGCGAGCATGACAGCTACACGGTGGACTGCCCGAGGGACACGCTCGAACGCTACTTCCGCCCGCCGCTACAGCCGTTCAAGGCGGGCGAAGTTCTCGCGCGCGGCTATTACAATACCGGCGATCACGTTTTCGTGGACAAGTTCACCTACCATTTTTGCAAGCCCGAGCGCGGCGACGTTTTCGTCTTCAACACGCAGAATATTCGGACGCGCGAAAATGTGCAGACGGGAATGCAAGGCCCGTCGCAGTACTACATCAAGCGCCTCGCCGCGCTGCCCGGCGACCTGCTGCAGATTCGTCCGCCGGAGCTGCTGATCAATGGCTCGCGGGCGAAAGGGCGCGGCTTCGAGCGAGTCATGTCGGGCGAAAATGGCTACCGCGGCTACTCGAACGAATCCGAGACGCCGCCCGACGCGGCGGGGCACACGATGCGTTTTCGGATGAATTTGCTCGGCTCGCCGGAGGATACGTTTCAAGTCCCGGAGAAGAATTATTTCGCCCTCGGCGACAACAGTTTCCACAGCTCGGACAGCCGCGATTGGGGTCGGCGCGCCGGTCTCAGCACGCCGCCGAGTGCGGTGCCGCAGGAGAATATCATGGGCCGCGGAGTGCTGGTTTATTGGCCGTTCACGAGCCATTGGGGACTGATCCGGTAGGCCCGCGCGCTTGCGCATCCCCCACCCCCCGCTACTTTCCGCCAATGGCCCGCCGCGCTAGTTCCCCCGCGCATCCGGCATGGATGCTCATCGCCGTCGTGCTGCTCCTCGCGGCGGTGGCGGGAGGGTATTTTCTGTACGGCCGGGTGAGCGATCCGTATCGCACGATGACCTCGCTGCCGGTCCGGG
>JAYVNN010000352.1:0-11261 GCA_043758435.1 Chthoniobacter sp. | reverse complement strand
TCGGCGGGAAAAGGCGCGGGGTTTTCCACGATGGCGGCGCAGCAGCGGTGGGCGAGGACGCAGGCTTCGAGGAGGCTGTTGCTCGCGAGCCGGTTCGCGCCGTGGAGGCCGGTGCAGGCGACTTCGCCGATGGCGTAAAGCCCGCGCAAAGACGACGCCCCGTTTTCATCCGTCTGCACGCCGCCGCATTGATAGTGCGCGGCAGGGACGACGGGGATCGGCTGTTTGGTGATGTCGATGCCGAGCGCGAGGCACGTCTGGTGGATATTCGGAAACCGCTCGCGCACAAAATCCGCGGGCTGGTGGGTGATGTCGAGGTACACGCAGCGCGCGCCAGTGCGCTTCATCTCGGCGTCGATGGCGCGGGCGACGATGTCGCGCGGGGCGAGTTCTTTTCGCGCGTCGTACTTTTCCATGAAAGTGCGGCCCTGAGCATCGATGAGCCGCGCGCCCTCGCCGCGCACCGCTTCCGAGATGAGGAAGCTGCGCGCCTCGGGATGAAAGAGGCACGTCGGGTGGAACTGGATGAATTCCATGTTCGCGATCCGCGCGCCCGCGCGCCAGGCCATCGCCACGCCGTCGCCGGTCGCGATGCTGGGGTTCGTCGTATAAAGATAGACCTTCCCGCAGCCGCCGGTCGCGAGGATCACGCGGTCGCTGCGCAGCGTGGCGACCTCGCCTGTCGCCTCGTCGAGCACGTAGGCGCCGAGGCAGCGGTCGTCGCTCGCGCGGCCGAGTTTGCCGAGCGTGATGAGGTCCACGGCGATGTGGTTTTCAAAAACCGTGACGCTCGGCGCGCGCTCGATGGCCGCGAGCAGGGCGCGCTCGATCTCGCGTCCTGTGATGTCGCGCGCGTGGAGGATGCGGCGCTTGCTGTGCCCGCCTTCGCGGGCGAGGTCGAGTTCGTGCGAGCCGTCGGGCAGCTCGCGCTCGTCGAAATGCACGCCGAACTCGATCAGCTCGCGGATGCGCGCCGGGCCGTCGCTCACGATGCTGCGCACCACGGCTTCGTCGCACAGCCCCGCGCCGGCATCGAGCGTGTCGGCGACGTGCAGCTCGAAGGAATCCTCCGTGCTCGTCACGCTCGCGATCCCGCCCTGCGCCCACGCCGTGCTCGACTCCGCCCGCGCGCGTTTCGTGACGATGGCCACGCTGCCGTGCTGCGCTGCATTGAGCGCGAAGCTGAGCCCCGCGATGCCGGAGCCGATGATGATGAAGTCGAAGCGGGTCATCGCAGCCAGAGATTGTCGATCAGCCGCGTTTTGCCAAAGAAAACCGCGAGCGCGAAGACGGTGCCGCGCCGCACTTCGCGGACGGGGCGGAGCGTGTCGGCGTCGGCGATTTCGGCGTAGTCGAGGCGGGCGAGGGGCGCGGTGGCGATGGTTTTCACGAGCAGGCGGCGGAGATTTGCGGCGCTTCTTTCTCCATGGAAAAATGCCGCGCCCGCGGCGACGAGCGCATCGCGGAGCACGGTCGCCTGCGCGCGTTCGTCGGGCGAGAGGTAGCGGTTGCGCGAGCTGAGCGCGAGGCCGTCGGGTTCGCGCACCGTGTCCACGGGCACGATGCGCACCGGCACATTCAGGTCGCGCACCATCCGGCGGATGACCGCGCACTGCTGAAAATCCTTCAGCCCGAACACCGCCATGTCCGGCTGCACGATCTGGAAAAGTTTCAGCACCACCGTGCAGACCCCGCGGAAATGCCCCGGTCGCGACGCCCCGCAGAGCCGCGCGGAAACCTCCGACTCATCGGCAAACGCGGACGCGCCCGCCGCGTACATCGCCTCCGCCGTCGGATGAAAAATCACGTCCGCCCCGTGCTGCGCGCACAGCTTTCGATCCGCCGCGAAAGGCCGCGGATACCGCGCGAAATCCTCCTTCGGCCCGAACTGCGTCGGGTTCACAAAAATGCTCACCACCACCAGCCCGTTGCGCCCCGCCAGCGCGCGCGCCTTTTCCACCAGCGCCGCATGCCCGCGATGCAGCGCGCCCATCGTAGGCACCAGCACCACCGGCCCGCGTGCCGCCCGGCAGAGGCGCGCGGCGGCGGAAATGGAGCGGACGGTTTTCAAAATCGGGAAGCGACGCCAGCGCGATAGCCGCCGCGCCGCGCCGAAGCAAGCGTGCGCAGGAACGCGAAGTGCTTGCAAATGAGGCCGTCTTTCCGAAACCACCACCTTTTATGAAAACCAACTCCGCCCATGCCCGCGCCGGCTTCACGCTCGTCGAGATCATGATCGTCGTCGCGATCATCGCCCTGCTGGCGGCCATCATGACCGGCCCCGCCATCCGCGCCCGCAAGCGTTCCCAGGCGACCCGCATGCTCGAAGATTTGCGGCTCATTGATTCGGCCATCGACCAGTATGCGATCGAGACCAGCAAGGCGGGCGGCGCGACTGTCAACTGGCCGGAAATCCAGGCGTATCTGAAAAAAGGCTCCGTGCTTTACTCCTCGGGCGGCACCGACTTGCTCAGCAACGCCTACATCGGCTTCAGCGTGGACGGCCTGCCGAAAGTGAGTTTCACCACCTTCAACCAGCTCTCCGACGTGGCCCCGAGCGATTTCTGGTCGCCCTTCTACTAAGCCGTCGCCGTTTCCGTGCTCGTCCGATAGCCCGCCACAAATTCCCGGCGAAACGCCGCGAAAGTCCCAGCCTCGATCTCCCGCCGGGCGCGCGTCATCAGCCCGAGGTAAAAGTGCAGGTTGTGCAGCGAGATTAGCCGCAGCCCGAGGATTTCCTCCGACTTCACCAGATGCCGCAGATACCCGCGCGAAAACCCGCGGCACGCCGCGCATTCGCACCCTTCCTCGATCGGCCCCTTGTCCAAAATGAACGGCGCATTTTTCAAACTGACCGTCCCGCTGGCGGTGAACGCCGTCCCATTCCGCGCCAGCCGCGTCGGCAGCACGCAGTCAAACATGTCGATCCCGCGCGCCACCATTTCGAGCATCTGCGGCGGTGTGCCGAGGCCCATTGCGTAGCGCGGTTTGTCCGCCGGGAGAAACGGCACGCTGTATTCCACCGCGCGCATCATCTCCGGCTCCGGCTCGCCCACACTCACGCCGCCGACCGCGTAGCCGTCGAAGCCCATCGCCACCAGCGCCTCCGCCGAGTGCCGCCGCAAATCTTCGTAGCTCGACCCCTGTACGATGCCAAATTTCAGCCCCGGCGTTTCCACCTCCCGGCACCGCGCCGCCCAGCGCAGCGTCCGCTCCAGGCTCTCCGCCACCTTTTCATGCGGGCAGGGAAAGGGCGGGCACTCGTCGAACAGCATCGCGATGTCGCTGCCCAGCGCCGCCTGCGTTTCCATCGCCTCGCGCGGCCCGAGGAACATCGGCGAGCCGTCGATGTGGTTTTGAAAATGCACGCCCTCCTCCGTGATCTTGCGCAGCTTCGCCAGCGAGAAAACCTGGAACCCGCCCGAGTCCGTAAGGATCGGCCCGTCCCAATTCATAAACCGATGCAGCCCGCCAAAGTGCCGCATCACCTCCATGCCGGGCCGCACGAAAAGGTGATAGGTGTTGCCCAAAATAATCTGCGCCCCGACCTCCCGCAGCTCCGCCGGCGACACCGCCTTCACCGTCCCCTGCGTCCCCACCGGCATGAAAACCGGCGTCTCAATCACGCCATGATTCGTCACCAACCGCCCGCGCCGCGCCTGCGTTTCGGAATCGGTTTGGAGAAGCGTGAACATTGGCGGGCGCGGAGCATAGCGGCGCATTTTTCCTGCGCAACCGCCGCTGCGCTATGGCAGCGTCTTGATTTGATAGAAGCGCGGCAGCGGCAAAAGCGCGGCCCCCGCCTCCGTCGCGGAAAGCGGGCCGCCGGTTCCCGCGATATTGTCCTGCACCACCGTCCACGCGCCTGCCACCAAATTGCCGCGTTCACGTAGCTGGTACCTTTTCCCAAACACGCTCGGCCAGCTCACCGCGAAATCATCACCCGCCCGCGCCACCGCACTAATGCGCAGCGCGCTCGTCGCATCGCGCGAATCCGTTGCCGCGGCAAACTCCGCCGCGTTGCTCGCCCCGTCGCCGTCGCCGTCGAGCGGTGCGTCGGCGGCGCTGTTGGGATTCAGGCCGTGCGCCGTTTCCCAGTCGTTCGGCAGGCCGTCGCCATCCGAGTCCACCAACGCGGGCGTGGTGAAAACCATGTCTGCGCCATTGCTCGTGCCCGTGCCGTTTTGCACCACGAAACGAAAATGGTACACCGTCCCCGGCACCAGCCCCGCCGCCGGAAAACTCACCGCATTCCCCACCGCGCCTGCGCTCAGCGTTTGTGAAATCGACGACGCTCCGTACGCCGTCGTCGTGCCGAGTTCGATGTGCCACGTCGCCGCCGAGCCGTTCGGATTGACCGTCGCCACGAGCACCACCGCCGTGGAAGCAAGGCTGGAAGCCCCTTGCGCGGCGATCAGCGCCGGTCCCGGCGTCACCAGAAAACTTTCCAGCACCGGCAGATGATCCGAAGCCGCCGCCGAATCACCCTTCACAAAACTCGTCCCGTTCGTCGCATTCAGCGCCGCGAGCTGGCCCGCCGTGTTGATCTGCTTCGTGTCAAAAACCTGCCCGCTGAGATACACGAGATGGCTCCCGCGATACATCGCGTAATCGAATCGCGCAGTCGGCGACGCCGAGTCGATGGTCGAGATTTTCCCCGCGATGCTCACCGCCCGCGGGTCCGTGAAACCCGCGTCCCGCAGCGTCGTCACCGGATGATAAATCATCGCCGTGCCGATCGGATCGCCGATCGCGCCCACCTTCCAGTTGTCCGTCTCGCCCGGCTCCTCCGTCTCATTCCAGTCGCCACTCATCACCGCGGCATCGCCCGGATGCGCCGCCAGCCACGCGCCCACATTCGCCGCGTCCGCCGTCGCCTCGCCCTCGCGCTTTTTTGCATTCAAGGTCGAAGCGTCCGTCGTGTCACTGAAGCTCGACGCTTTCAAATGCGTGGTGAAAACCCCCAGCTCCACCGCGCCCGGCACATCCACCTGCGCGCTCACCAGCCCGCGCAGTGCCGGCACGCTCTCGGGCGAGTAGGCGTCCGAGTAGGTCTGCGTCGCGAGAAACGGCCAGCGCGACACGATCGCCGAAGTGATGAACCCGTCCGTGCGCGAGCCGACGTACACGAAGTAGTTCTGATTCTCCACCGGCGCCGGCCCGAAGACCGTGAGGTTCGTGTTGATGAAGGCCACCAGCGCATCGTGCGCCGCGGCAAAATTCACCCCGCTGCCATTGCTCGTCGCCAGCTCATTGATCGTCCACACATCCGGCGCGAGGTAGTTCACGACCTTGGCCAGCGCCACCTGCTCCACGCTTCCCGCCCCCACGCCATTCCCGATATCGCGATGGATATTGTACTGCAGCACCCGCACCACCGTCTGCCCCCGCGCCGGCAGCGCCAGCAGCGCCGCCAGCACGGCGAGCAGGAGGAAAAGGCGGAAGATCGGGGGCATCGGAAAGCCCGCTATTTCGCGCAACCAGCGGCTGGCGCAAACCGAATCTTTAGCGGCCTCCATCCTGAATCCCGGCACCGGCTCAAAGGCCAGCCAGGCATCAGTGGCGCGAACTCCACAAATCAGCCCGGTTCTTTGCCAAAGCCGACCCGGCAGGAAGAGCCGCATTCTGGCAAAGTAACAGTCTCGTTACTGCAAAGCGTTTGGCTGCGCGTTGAAGCCACACTAACTTTCAGTTGGAGCAGATATCCCGCCTTGCGCACAAACTAACGACTCCAGAAAACTTAGCTAACATCCACTCCTAATAAACCTATGAAAGTAACATCCATTAGCTTCCGGCGCGCCGCCGCGGCCATCCTCCTGGCTGTGCTTAGCGGCAGCCTTGCACTTCCTCAAGCCATCCAGGCCACCGATCCCATTCCCGGCACCAGCAAGAGCGGCCTCAGCATCGGAGATGGCGGCGGCGGTGGAAAATCCTCCACCCCGGCAGTTACGCCCACCCCGGCCCCTGCCCCGCAGCCCATCCTTACCGCAGCGCTGAACTTTACCGCCGCCGCGGAGGTCAATGGAGTTATTCCGCTGTGCAGCGGCTCTTATCGCATCGACCCATACTACCCGACCCTTTCACTGATGAAGGTGAATGTGCGGACTGACTCGGTCAATGGCCCGGATGGCACGGTGTTATATGTCACCGTCAATGGTGCCGGTGAAACCCTCTATCCTTTTACCGCCAATACTATCCTGATCGCCGGTCAGACCGGCACTTGCACGCAGAATATCTACATCACTTCTGGCACGGTCACTACCAGCGTCGTCACCACGGATGCCGCGGGCACCGTGATTTCCGCCGGCAACTGACACCTGCCGCCACAGCGGGTGCCGCGGAGACCGCAAAGGTCTCCGCGGCTTTCCCATTCCGGGAAACAAACCGCCATCCTTGAGTGTTACCCAAGACATGCTTACAAGCCTGACTCACATGCGCATCCTAGTCATCGAAGACGAACCGCTGCTCGCCCGCCACATTACCACCGCACTGATGCGGCACGGGCATCTGGCGAGTGCGCAGCACGACGGAGCCGAGGGCTTGCGCGTGGCGCTCAGCGACCCGCCGGACCTGGTGGTGCTCGACCTCAGCCTGCCCAGCCTCGACGGCCTCGCTGTGCTCGCGCAACTGCGCAAGGCCGCCAGCCCCGCGCGCGTGCTCGTGCTGACCGCGCGCGGCGAAGTAGGCGACCGCGTGAAGGGTTTGAAAGCGGGTGCCGACGACTATCTCGCAAAGCCTTTTTCCATGGACGAACTCGTCGCCCGCATCGACGCGCTCGGCCGGCGCGGAGGCGGCCCGGCGGCGACCGACCTGCTGAAAGTCGCCGACCTGCACATGGACGTGCAGCACCGGCGCGTGGTGCGCGGCGGGCAGGCGGTGGCGCTTTCGCCGCGCGAGTTCGACGTGCTCCAGGTGCTCATGCAGGAGCCGGGGCGCGTCTTTTCGCGCACGGAACTTTGCGAGCGCGTGTGGCAGCGCGACCACGGCTACGACACGCGCACCGTCGAGATTTTCATCGCGCGGCTGCGCAAAAAAGTGGACGCCACTTTCGCCGAGCCGCTCATCCACACGCTGCGCTCCGTCGGCTACACCATCCGCCCACCGCTTTCGCCCGCCCCTTTTTTATGAGCAAAAAATTGCGCCTTTTTCTCATCGTCACCCTCGTGCTGCCGCCCGCGGCTGTGCACGCGCAGGCCGTCATCGAGGGCCGCGTGGAGCTGCCGAAAACGCACACCGCGCCGATGATGACGAAGCGCTACGAAATCGTCACCAAAGGCGGCGTGGTCGCGACCAATCCGCCGCTCGCCGTGGTCTGGCTCGAAGGCACTTTTCCCAAACCCGTCTCCATCCCCGTGAAGCAACTCCCGCAAAAAGACTTCGCCTTCGTGCCGGCGCTGCTGCCGGTGCGCACCGGGACCAAGATCGAGTTTCCCAACTTCGACGACACCTATCACAACATCTTTTCCTACTCGCCCGCCAAGCGCTTCGACCTCGGCCGCTACCGCCCGGATGAAAAGCCCGTGCCCTCGCAAATCTTCGACACGCCGGGGCTGGTCACGCTGCGCTGCGACATCCACGAGCACATGCGCGGGCTCATCCTCGTGCTCGACACGCCGCACTTCACGGTCACGGACGCCGAGGGCCGCTTCCGGCTCAACGGCCTGCCGCCCGGCCACTACACGCTCAAGGCCTGGCTGAGCAGCAAGACCACGCTCGAGCACGCGGTGGAACTCCACGACGGCGCGGCGCTGCATGTGGATTTCCCGTGAGCTTTCGCGGCAAACTGCTGGCGGCGATGATGCTGGTGGTCTCGGCCATCACAGCGGCGGGCATTTATTTCGCGCAGCACAAAATCGCCGACGAAGTGCAGTACGATTTGCAGCGCGAATTTTACAGCGAGCTGGCCGTGCTGCACGGCGTGCAGGAGGTGCGCCACGCCGCGCTCGCCGCGCGCTGCCGCGCGCTCGTGGGCAAGCCGCGCATCCACGCCGCGCTGGAGGACGGCGCGCTCGATCTTTTATACCTCAGCGCGCGCGATGAACTGCGCGATGTCACCGATGTCACCGATGGCGACGGCCAGACGCCCGAGCCCGCGGGGCGCGTGTTGCACGCGCGCTTTTACCGCTTTCTCGATGCCAAAGGCGCGGTCATTGCCCCGCTCAACGCGCCGGAAACGGGCGCGCTCCAGCCCGCCGACGAAGCCCGGCTCACGCTGCCCGGCGCACCCGCGCAGCAGCAACTCGGCTACCTCTGGCGCGCGGATGAAAGCGGCGCCGGCACGGTCGATGAGGTCATCGCCATGCCGATCATTTCCTCGAAAACCGAGGAGCCGATTGCCGCGCTCGTGGTCGGGTTCAAACCCGCGGCGCGCTCCGAACGGCGGACGGGCGAGAGCCTCAAAAGCGGCCTCTGGCTGGACGGGCGGCTGCACCTGCCGGCGCTCGCGGAACCTGCGCGGGAGCGGCTCGGCGGGCTGGTGGCCGCGGCGGCGGCCGCGCGGACGGAGAGCCGTGTGCAGGTCGAAATCGAAAGTGTGCCGCACCTGCTTTTTTACCAGCGGCTCAATCCCGGCTCACTCTTTTCACCCGCCTACGAGGTCTGCATTTTCCCGCTGACCGACCTGCTCGCGCGCCAGCGGCAGCAGCGCTGGCAGATCATCGGCGCGGGCGCGCTGCTGCTGCTCGCCGGGCTGGCAGCCAGCCATTTTTTTTCCGCGCGCCTTTCTGCGCCGGTGGAAAAACTCGCCGTGGACTCTGCGGAAAACCGCGCCCAGCGCGTGCGCGCGGAAGCGGCGCTGGAATCCACCAGCGAGGAGCTGCAGCGCGCCGCGCGCTTCGCCGCCGACGCCTCGCACCAGCTCAAGACGCCCGTGACCGTGCTCCGCGCGGGCCTCGAGGAATTGCGCGCGCGCGAAAATCTCACGCCCGACGAGCGCGACGAAATCTCCGCGCTCATCCACCAGACTTACCGCCTCACCGGCACCATCGAGGACCTGCTCCTGCTCGCGCGCATGGAAGCCGGGCGGCTGCAAATCGAGTTCGCGCCGGTCGATCTCTCGCGGCTCATCGCGGGCTGGGTGGACGACCTCAGCGCGCTGCCGGACGCCTTTGATCTCACGGTTGAAACGGATGTGCCGTCAGGGCTGCACATCGCCGGCGAGTCGCGCTACACCGCGCTCATCGTGCAAAATCTGCTGGTCAACGCGCGGAAGTACAACCGCCCCGGCGGACGCATCCGGGTCGCCGCGCGGGCCTCGGACGGCGCGGTATTTCTGTCCATCGGGAATACCGGCCAGCCCATTCCCACAGCCCTGCATGAGCACATCTTCGAGCGCTTTCACCGCGGCTCGCCGGGCTCCAGCGTCCCCGGCCACGGGCTCGGCCTGAACCTCGCGCGCGAACTCGCCCGCCTCCACGGCGGCTACCTGCGCCTCGCACGCTCGGACGGCGAGTGGACGGAATTCGAGGTGCGCTTTCGCCTTGCCACACCCGCCCCGGTCATCGCCCATGACGCCGCGTGAAATCCCTCACCCTCATCGCTCTGCTCCTCATGGTGCCCACCACCCGCGGGCGGGCCGCCGATGAGCTGCTCGACCGCGTCGATGACGCGCTGACGCGCTCCGCTTTTCACGATCAAGTCCGCGCGCGGCTCAGCGGCACGGTTGATCTCGAAACCTATTTTTTTCAGCAGCCCGCGCCCGGCCTCATCGACACGCTGAGCACGAAACTTTTCAACCCGCGCCTCACGCTCTTTTTCGACGCGCAGCTCGGCCCGCGCGTTTACGTTTTCGCGCAGGCGCGGCTCGACCGCGGCTTTGATCCCAGCGCCACCGGCGCGCAGGTGCGGGTGGACGAATACGCGCTGCGCTTCACGCCGTGGGACGACGGGCGGCTGAGCCTGCAGGTCGGGAAATTTGCCAACGTCATCGGCAACTGGGTGGAGCGGCATCAGTCGTGGGAGAATCCGTTCATCACCGCGCCGTTGCTTTACGAAAACATCACGGCGGTCGAGGACGGCAGCACGCCGTTTTCGGCGCGCGATTTTGCCGCCGGCATCCTCGACGCGAAATACGAATACAACCCCGTCGTCTGGGGGCCCGGCTATGGCAGCGGGGTCTCGGCGGCGGGCCGGGTCGGGAAGTTTGATTACGCGGTCGCGGTGACCAACGTCGCGCCCGCCAACCGGCCTGATGTGTGGGACGTGTCGCAGCGCAATTTCGCCCACCCGTCGGTGCAGGCGCGCGTGGGCGTGCGGCCGAGTCTGCCGTGGCGGCTCGGCTTTTCCGCAGCCAGCGGCCCGTACCTGCGCGACGAGGCTGCGCCGACGCTGCCGCAAGGGCGGGGGATCGGCGACTATCGCGAGACGGTCTTCGGCCAGGACGTGAGTTTCGAGTGGCACCACTGGCAGGTGTGGGCGGAAATTTTCGAGACGCGTTTCGAGGTGCCGCGCGTGGGCGGGGCCGATGCGTTTTCGTACTACGTGGAGGCGAAATACAAATTCACGCCGCAGCTTTTCGGCGCGCTGCGCTGGAACCAGCAGCTCTTTGCCACCGTCCGCGACGGCACCGGCGGGCGCAGCCAGTGGGGCCGCGACATCTGGCGCATCGACGCCTCCGCCGCCTGCCGCTTTACCGCGCACACGCAGCTCAAGCTCCAGTACAGCCTCCAGCACGAAGATTCCGCGCCCCGCGATTTCAGCCACCTGCTCGCCGCGCAGTTCACGCTGCGGTTTTAGCGCCGCCGGGTAACGGAACTGTTACTCATCTCGCGTTGGTGTTGGAGCGGCACGCGCTTCAGTGCGGGTATGAAAAATCCCCCGCCCGCCGACGCGCCGCAGTCCGGCCTGAGCCTTGCCAAAACGAAGCGGAGGATGACCGTTTTCACCTGTGCCCGAGCCGCGGTGCTCGGCCTCGTCGGCGCGGCGCATTTCGCCGCGGCGCAGACTTACACCGTCACGGATGTCAGCGCGCCGGGTGTGAGCCCGAGCTTTGCCACGGGCGTGAATGCGAGCGGGCAGGTGTCGCTGTATTCGCTGACCGGCGCGAACGCGGCGCACGCCTGGCGTTTCACCTCGGGCACGGGCTGGACCGACCTGGGATCCTTTGGCGGAGCCGATTCGCGGGCGACGGGGATCAACGACGCGGGGACGGTGACGGGCTTTTCGCGCGATGTGGCGGGGCTGGCGCACGGGTTTGTTTTCAGCACGGGCGCGGGGCTGCTGGACATCGGCGGCTATGGCAATGGCGAGGGCGCTTTCCCGCA
>JAYVNN010000351.1:0-3671 GCA_043758435.1 Chthoniobacter sp. | reverse complement strand
TATTTCGCGCCGTGGCGTTTGATCCAAGCGGGGAGACTGGCTCCGAGGCGGGTGGCCGCGGCGTTGAGGCCGGCGGCGAGCCAGCCGACGCGCTTTTGCAGGTCGGTCAGCACGCGTCGGAAGTCGGATTGCAGCACGAGCAACTTTTCTTTGCGACTGCGCGGGTTGACCCGGCCGTCCGCTTTTCCGATCGCGCGCGCATGGGCGGCGAGCAGTTCTTCCGCGCTGGCCAGCGTGTCCCGCGCCGCAGATCGCGAGACTCCGCCGACCGGCAAGGCGATTTTCAAGAGGTCGCTAACGATGGCGTTTTCACCGGCACGCTTGGCGCTGGAATCGGCGGTGCCGCGCGCGGGCGGCGTGATGTCGGCCACGTTCTTGACGAAGCGGCGGGCACTGAGGGTGACGAGTTTTTGCACGCTTTCCGGGTCGCTCTTTTTGCCGATTGCCGCGAGTTCACTGATCGCCTCGCGCCATTGCTGCTGAAAGCGGGGATTAAGCTTGAAACCCTTGGACATGGCGGACGGATTCGAGGAGCCGATCGGCCCGGAGATCGGCAGGTTCGTCCGGTGGGACGGTCCAGAGATCGAGCGCGCGCATTTTGCAGTGGCGGAATTGCAGGATCAGGGTGAGCCGGATTTCCCACAGCGCATATTCGAGATCCCGCAGCGAGCCAGACTCGCCGACGACGAAGGGCGCTACCCGCGTCGCAAGCCAGCCGGGCTCTAGGAGTTTCCCGGCGGCTCCGGCCCGCTGTGCCCGCCAGGCTTGGCGACGATTTCCACGGCTGCCGCCTGAACGGCCCGATTGGTCAGCTCGATTTCGGCTTTGACCCGCATGAGAAAAGCGGGCGCGAGCGCGAACTCGTATTCGTCGAGCGTGACCGCCAGCGCGGCACGATCCCCGGAAAGACGTTTGATCAGCTCGATCGAATGACGCTCGTCCAACAACCACGCGACGGTGAGGACTTCACGGGCACTCTCCTCCTGGGCGGCGGCTTGGCCGGTCGCCAGCTTAAGGCCGAGCTTGCGACAGAGTCCAAGGATGCCGACGGAGAACGGACGGAGGCCGGGCGTGGCGCGCAAAAATTCGTCGTCGAGGACAGCGTCGCTCATGTCGAGGCCGGTTCGGCGAAGGTGGCGTTGAGCGGGATCGAGCCCTCAAGTTTGCCAAGCAGCCAGGCCCGCCGCTCGGGCGAAGCATTCGCGGGGATGTGGGCGGCGAGGTCGCCCTTGCGAACGATCACGCGCGGGACGGTCGCGCGGACACGGCGGGCCACTTCGGCGAAATTTTCGAGCACGGCTTTGACGATTGCGAGCTCGTGGCGCGGGTTGGCAGCGAGCCACGCCTCGTCCTGCCACCATTTCACAAGCCGGGCGGTTTCGTAGAGCCCATCGGCGCTGCGGGGCTCGAAAACCCATTGCCAGACACGTCGCGGCACGCCGGCAACTTCCTCGGTGGTATCGGTGAAGGGCAGGCTGGGATGCTCGCGCACGCCTAGCGTGAGGAGCGCGCAGGCGAGAAGCGCGGGCGGGCAGGCGACCGTGGCGGGATCGAGCGCCTGAACGGTGACGACCTGCTGTCCGCTCAAGTCAGCGGGGCTCACGCCGCGTAGGGGTAGTGCTTCCCGGTGTAGGTCCACTCGGATTCGCCACTCAGCTTTTGCGAATATTTGAAGCTGAGGATATTTGTGATGCCGCCGGTGATGGAAGAAAGATTGGCCGAGGCGGCCGTGCCGGGAACCAAGGTGAGATCGCCCTTGCCGGTGACCGAGAATTCGTTCGTCTCGGTGTGGACAAAGGTCTTCACGACCTGGGTCTTTCCGGAGATCATTCCGAGGACGTTGCTTTCTTCAACCTTCGCGTCCACGTCGAGGCTCTGGATGATCGCGCCTTCGGCGGCGCTGTGGATGGTGACACCGTGCTTGAGGATTGTGATCATGGGTTATTTTTCGGCGGTGGCGGGAGCGACGAGGGGTGCCAGCGCCGCGAGTTGCGCCTCCAGCACACAGAGGCGGGCGGCGTCATTGGCGCGGCGGGTTTCGATCTGTTTCTTCTCGGACTCGAGGAGTTCGATTTGAGCGCGGGCGGCGGTGGCGGTGGCTTCGGTGGGATCGGACATGGCGATGGGATTTCGAGAGCGGGGAAGTGTCAAAGCACGAGGACGGTGCCGGTGACCGAGACGGGAGTGCGAAAGTAGCGATCCTCGATTCCGGGATCACTTTCCGCGGCGTCCCACCCACGGAAATCGAAAGCGCCGACAGCATTGAGTGCGGTGAGCAGGCCGGATCGGCCAGTGCCGAGGAGCAAGGCCCGGACGGCGTCCACGCGCGCGGCATGGAGGGATTGCGGCGTGGGATCGGACTCGGCAGCCCGGTCGGCGACGGATTCGACCCAGATGGTGAGTGTGTAGCTGAGGGCGCTGCCGCTGCTATTGAGCGCCTTGTCGGTGACCGAGAAGATCAGCGCCGGGCAGCCGAGCCCTTTTTCACCGGACTGCTCATTGCGACACAGCACGCCGGTGAACGTCGGAGCAGCCGCGAAAAGAACCCGGAACGATTCCGCAATCTCGAAGGCTTTCATGCTTCCGTGGTCGCGTTACAACCGAGGGTGTAGAAGTTCGTGAGCTGCGAGCCAGTGCTGACGTGATCTACACGGAAGGCGCGGTTGCCCTCGATCCAGAAAAGGTGCTGTCCGACGTCGGGCATGGCGGTGAGCAAGTCTTTCCGCACGCGAAACGTGATCTCGTCCTGATCGAGGAAGCCGCCGACCGCGAGTTTGTCGGTGTGCTTCAGGCCAGCGGTCGTGGCGGCGAGCACGGCGGGCGAAGTGCCGAGGCGAATGCCGGCGGCGAAGACGGCCTCCGAGTTGAGGCGGGCGCGCGAGCGAAAGGCGGTGAGGCGGGCTGGATTCACTCGGCGATGCTGCGCGCGGGTTTGGTGTTGCGGTGAGTGAGCGGAGGGCGGGCGCGAGCGCGCCGAGCGCGGCAGTAGGAGACGCAGTCGGCACACGGGCAGTTCTGCGGCGGGATCGGCCCGCCGTGGCACAGATCGCTCAGACAGGGCAGCAAAGTGGCAGAACGGCCGGGCATGTGAACTGGGGCCCGAGTCAAACCACGCCCGGTCGGACGGCGGCGTCCCCCGACAACCGCCGCCCAGCCGGGTAACCGTTCACGTTCCCCAACGCGAAAGAAAAGAGCCCGCGGGCGCTGCATTCGACCTGCTGCGGCCCGCGGGCTGACTATGTCCACGCCGCTTTCGCAGCGATGGCGACCAAGAAAGAGGCGGGCGTGGGGTGCTGGCTCCCCTGCGGGCTCAAAAGCCCCATGCGCCGGATGGTTGCCCGGCTCGCCCATTGGAAAGGATTTAGACGGTGGTCGGATCGGCTGCCGGCTCGGCGGGCGCGATGCCCGCGGCATCGGCGAGGGCGGCGATCAGCTCCTCGCGGGCGGCTTCGTCGGGCACGAAAATCTTTTGCGCGCGGACGGCGTCGGTGAGCTGCTCGTCGCTCAGTGCAGCCATCTCGCTGGCACAGGTGGCGCGAGCGGCGACTGCGGCGGCCCGGGCGTCGTTCGCGGCGGCTTGCTGCTGCTGCAGCTCGCGGGCGGCAGCTTCTTGTTCGAGCCGGATGCGCTCGACTTCGGCCTGCGCGGCCTCCTGCTCCCGAGCGCGCTCG
>JAYVNN010000350.1:0-3677 GCA_043758435.1 Chthoniobacter sp. | reverse complement strand
AGGTGAAGTGCTCTCGATTGATTCGTCGCGGGCGTAGGAATGTAGGCCGTCTTCGAGTCACTCGCGGATTTTCGCGGCTCTGAAAAATAGATTGGAATTGCTGAAAGATTCGGACCGCGGCTGCCGTTTTATCCGGTAACATGCTCCATCCTGTTCATCGCCCATTTGCATTCCTTGCCAGCGCCCTCTCCCGCCTGCTCTCGCTCTGCCAAGCTTCGCAGCATCGCACGCCGCCGGCGGAGTGCGGAGCGGCAGTAGGAAACACGGAACGCGACTCGATGCGCTCTGTCCTCTCCGCTGCCTCCGGGAAGCGGCGGGGAAGAATTGTCACAATCGCCCTTGCTAACGGCGTGGCTTGCCATAAAGGGGGCGCGCTATTCCCTCCCTTGGGATGCCCTGGGCCTGCCTTTGTGCCTGGGTTTCATCGGCCGATCGGTCCCGATAAACGCGCATTCCCAAACCCTTCCGCTGCCATCCGCCAACAAAACCAAACACAAAACCGCATGAAAACCCAGCCAATAAGCCACCCCCTGAAAAGCCACCGCTGGCTCCTCCTGCTCGCCGTGGCCACCAGCCTTGCCTGGAGTTCAACTGCTCTTGGCGCAACTCGCTACGTGGATCCGGCGAGTGCGTCACCGACAGCGCCATATACGAGCTCGGCCACGGCGGCGCATACGATCGCGGCTGCTCTTGGAGTCTGCGCATCTGGTGATGTCACCATTGTCGCTCCCGGCACTTATCCGCTAAGTGCCCAGCTCACCGTCCCGGCTGGGGTATCGCTCACTTCGGCATCGGGGGCAGCCGGCACCACCATTGACGGCGGCAATGTCACGCGTTGCGTGTATATGCCCGCGGCGGGTGGGAAATTGAACGGATTTACCATCACTGGGGGAAGCGCGGGCACCGGTGCGGGCGTTTACTGTGTTGGCGGCAATGTGTCGAATTGCATCATCACTGGCAATCAGGCGCTGGCCGGCACCGCACAGGGTGGCGGCATCTATTGCGATGGAGGTACGGTTTCATACTGCACAGTCAACGGAAATGACTGCACATCCAATAACAGCGACCAATATAGTGCATTTGCGTCGGGTGGCGGCATCTACGCGGTCAACCAAAGCGGGATTGACCACACCACTGCCACGAGCAACACACTGACAGGCTACTACGCCACCGGTGCTGGAATCAACGCCAACAACGGTACGCTCCAGAACTGCACGGTCAGTAGCAACACTGCCTATGGGCACTGGTATGGGAGCGGTGGCGGAGTGTATATGACGGCAAACGTAAACGGCCTGGTCCGGAACTGTCTCATCGTCGGCAACAATGCCCATACCGACCACAGTGCCTATGGAGCCCTTGTCAACACGGCTTCCGGGGGAGGTGTCTATTTCAACGGCGGCGGCACACTCGACAGTAGCACTATAGCCGGCAACACGGTCGATGGCGACGCTTCGTACGGAGGCGGGATCAACTATGGCCTGCTTTTTGTGAATGCCATCATCTATGGAAATACTGCGACAGCGGGAGCTCTTGGTGCCAATGGTCCCAACTATTACCTCAACCAGTATGCCCCGGCCACATTTGACCACTGCTGCTCCGTTCCGCTGGCAAGCGGTGCCGGCAATATCGCTTCCAATCCTGGCTTTGTGACTGGCGGATACCGCCTCGGGAGCGGATCCCCCTGCATCGACACAGGAACTAACAAAGCATGGATGACAACGGGAACGGACCTGGACAGCAATCCCCGAATCATGAATGCCACTGTGGACATCGGGGCTTATGAGAAGGTTGTCCAATACACGGTGACGCCGAGTGCTGGTGCGAACGGGAGCATCACCCCAAACACAGTCCAGACGATCATCAGTGGCAGGAGCGTGAGTTTCACTGCCATGCGGGGCGTCGGCTACTCGGTGAATCAGTGGATCGTCAACGGGGCGGTAGCCCAGACCGGAGGGAATAGTTACACGATGAGCAATATAACAGCGAATGCGACAGTGCTGGTGACGTTTAGACTCGCTGTGCCTCGGGATTTCAACGGCGACGGGAAGGTTGACCTCGTGTTCCAAAATAACGTCGGCCAGATTGCGGCGTGGTATATGAATGGCAGCGGCACCGTCACCGGTTCGGCCACCCTCTACGGCGGTGGCCTGGGCGACTGGAGAGTCATGGCCATTGCCGACATGAACGGTGACGGCAACCCCGACCTCCTTTTCCAGAACAACGTGGGCCAGATTGCCGTGTGGTATATGAATGGCAGCGGTTCCGTCACCAGTGCCGCCACCCTCTACGGCAGCGGCCTCGGCGACTGGCGGGTGAAATGCGCTGTGGACATCAATGGCGACGGCATCCCCGATCTGATCTTCCAGAACAACATCGGCCAGCTCGCCGTCTGGTATCTGAATGCCAGCGGCGCCGCCACCAGTTCCGCGCTCCTTTATAACGGCGGACTCGGAGACTGGAGAGTGGCCGGTGCCGCAGACCTGAACGGCGATGGCACCCCCGACCTCATCTTCCAAAACAACGTGGGCCAGCTCGCCGTCTGGTATCTGAATGCCGGCGGTGCCACCATCGGCTCCGCGACGCTTTACAGCGGCGGCCTCGGCGACTGGAGAGTCATGGCCATTGCTGACATGAACAATGACGGCAACGCTGACCTCGTCTTCCAGAACAATATTGGGCAGATTGCCGTCTGGTATCTGAATGGCAGCGGCACCGTCACCGGTTCGGCCACCCTCTATGGCAGCGGTCTCGGTGGCTGGCGCGTGCGCTGAGCTTTGGCGCGCGGAGGAGTGCTGTCCTATTTCAGCTCCGGCGGGACGGTGCCGTAGGCCCAGCCTTCCTTGAAGGGCGCGGCTTTTGCGGGCTCGGGAAAATGGGACGGCGTGAGCTGGCGCGCGAGTTCGAGTCCGGCGTCCACGAATTGCCGGCCGGCGGTGATTTCGAGATTCGAGTAGCTCGTGAGGCGCGTCTCGTAGCCGCCGCCGTGCGGGCCGAATGCCTCCTCGGTCGGCACGTAGCCGACGCAGCCGTTCGCGAGTTCCACGGGGATCGTCATTTTGAAATTGCTGCGCTTTTTCAAATCGAGTCCGAACTCCACGAAGAACTCGGCTTCGTTCGTGATGAACACGGCGGGGCCAACTTGGATGGCCTGCACCTCGACCTCGACCTCGGGCTGCTTCGCGATGAGCGCATCGAGCAGGACGATCTCTTTGGCAAAAGTCCACTCGGCCGCGCCGACCTCTTTCGGATTTTTTTGCGTGTCCGCGATGCAGCGCTGCACGCGCGCGGGGTCGGGCACGCGGCGCTTCACTTTCCACGTCTTCGTTTTTGCATCGACGGGAAATGGCCCCGCGCCTCGGTCCGCGCGGAACAGGATTTTCAGCGCCTCTGCGCCGACGCTGCCGCCGATGAGCTGGCCGTAGTAGTCTCCGGGCCGCGCCGCGAAGGGATCAAGATTGTCCACTTGCGTGATGTCGCCGCAGCAGCCCTGCAAAAAAACAATCGGCACATTCGCGCCTTCCGCACCGAGTCCGCCGCGCACGGTGCGTTCGAGGAAGTAAATCCAGTTCGCCGAAAAGGCCGCGGGGCCGGTGGTCGCGTGGCAGGCGAAATTCACGATGACGCCGAGCGGCTTCCCGTCCTTGCTCCACGCGCCGATGGTCGAGACTTCCGGATCC
>JAYVNN010000349.1:0-3686 GCA_043758435.1 Chthoniobacter sp. | reverse complement strand
AGGGCGGGGTCGTCGTGTCGAGCGTCTCTCCCGGCTTCGACATCGACACCTTCGAACCCATCGAGCCACCGTGGCAGGCCATCCGCGAATGGATTCCGGCCGACGATGGGGAACCAAGTTTCGACTTGTTCGACCAGCGCCCCGAATCCGGCAAGCCGGTCGAGATCCCCCGCGAAGACAGCACCCTCCTCGTCCTCGACGGCGATTGAGGCCACGGAGCGCACCGGCCAGAAAAAAACCGCTGCCCAAAAAATGTTTAGCAAAGCGGAGCGGATGATTATTCTCCCGAATAACGCTTGAGCGCATGAATCTAACCGTGACCACATCCCGCTCCGCTCCGCTGCCGGAAATTCCCCGTGTGGAGCAGCGTCAGCTGCGCACTTCATCCTTCATCCTTCATCCGCCCCTCGCTCCCCCCAGACCCCCTCACTCCCCGACGCCGATCCCCGTTCTGACCGTCAACGGTGCGGTTGGTCCGAAAGCAAATTCCTAACAGCCGACAAAGGTGGCACCGTGATTTGTTTCCCGAATAAGCAAACAACAACCGACCGACGAGCAATCAATAAACCATGCTTATCCGGTTTGTTGCCAAGAGCGGATTACAGCAGCGGCCGCTGTGGCCGGGTTCACTGAACCCGGCTACAACTCGCGCTGCCTAAAACGTCCTTTGTCAACAAACCGGATAGGCATGCAATAACCTAGGCAAAATGAAACCCATCCTCATCACCACCCTCCTTGTTTCCCTCTCGGCGGCCCTGCTGGGCTCTGTGCATGCGGACATCACCATCCCGACCGTCACCGTTGGCGATCCGGGCAACGCGAATGACCCCTTCAACGGCAACATTTTTGGCGGCGTGCATGGCAACCTGTATGGCGGGGTAAACTACACTTACGCTATCGGCACCACGGAGGTGACGCTGACGCAATACACCGGCTTCCTCAACGCGGTGGCGCAGACCGACACTTACGGGCTCTACAACGCGGGCATGACGGATCCGACCAGCGCGGGGATCAGCCAAGCGGGCAGCAGCGGGAGCTATACCTACTCGGTGCTGGGGAGCGGGGCGCGGCCGGTGACGTATGTGAGCTGGTATGATGCGGCGCGGTTCACCAACTGGCTGCACAACGGGCAGCCGGAGGGCTTGCAGGTGGCGGGGACGACGGAGGATGGAGCCTACACGCTGGCGGGAAATACCGGCCTGATCGCGAAGAACGCCAATGCGACCTTTTGGATACCGAGTGAGCATGAGTAGTATAAGGCGGCGTATTACCAGCCGGCGGCGGCGGGTGGGGATGCGCCTGGGTATTATTGGGCGTATCCGACGCAGACGGACACGGCACCGACGAACAACTTACCGGGCGCGGGAGCGAATCGCGGGAATTTTAACAATGGGGTTTACGCGACCACGCAGAGCGCGAGCTATAGCGCCACGGAGTACTATCTGACAGAGGGGGGGGCTTATACCGATAGCAGCAGCTATTACGGGACATTCGATCAAGGGGGCAATGTGTGGGAATGGAACGACGCGATCATCAGTCAGTATCGGGGCCGGCGGGGCGGCACGAGTTACCAGGGCTCGGGCTTCATGCAGGCGTCGTCCCGCTACACCAGCTTGCCGGACACCGAGCACCACGACATTGGGTTTCGTATCGCGACCGTCCCTGAGCCTACCGCGACCGTCAGTCTGATCCTTGGTGTGGGGATGCTGCTCGCGCGGCGGAAGAGCCCCTCTGCGCTTTAGCCCTTTTTCGCCCTCGGCGCGCTGCTGCTCGCCGCCCGCCGGCGCGTTCGCACCCGCTGAATTTCAGCGGGGTTGCTTGAGGAAACTTTGGCCGATGGGCCAGGGCTTGAGGCGGAAGAAATCGGCGGACCGTCAAACAAAGGCGTCAAACAAAGGGACAGACCTTTTATCGCACACTGGCGGCGGCTTCTTTCATGCGACGAGCGGGAGACCCGGAGATTCGCGTTACGCAAGCAGGGTGGCAAACCATTGTCACGCCACGCGGGGTTGGCTGGCTTACGCTGTCACCGCCGAGATGGCATTCGTGGGTTAGCCGCCGCCCGCCGTGCCGGATTCGGGCGCGAGGAGGAAGCGCTTCCGCCCGAGCCCGCCGCCGTAGCCGGTCAGCGTGCCGTTCGCACCGATGACGCGGTGGCAGGGCACGATGATCGAGAGGAAAGGCAAACAAAGGGGCAAACAAAGGGACAGACCTTTTATCCTACCACCCGCCGCACCACACCCCACTTGTCGGCCATCAAGTCCGACGGGCTGCTAGCAGACAGACCAGACATTGCGGCGCTCTACCAACTGAGCTAAGACCCCGTTTGCGAGGGCGGAAAGTGGCGTGCGCGTTTCACCGTGGCAAGCGGTATTTTTCGCGCGTCAATAGCGCGCAGGCCAGTCCGCGGTCGCCTCGCGCCGGAGCAGCGTTTCGGTGGTGGCGAGTGCTTCCGGGGTGGCGCGATGTTCCCCGGCGCTGATGGCCGCGAGGATCTCGAGATGCGTGGCCTCATCGAAGTGGACGGCGTCGGCGTAACGGCGCAGGTCGAGGACGATTTCGGGCACGCCTTGAAAATCGAAAAGCCGCGCGTTGGGCAGGTCGGCGAGCTTCTTCCGCACGTCGTCCTTCCAGCGAAACAGATCATTGAATGCGACCGGCGAGTCCGCCCGCATGAGCGCGTGATAGACGAAAGATTGGGCGGGAAAGTGGAGGTCGAAGCGCACTTCGGGATGCGCGCGAATCAGCGCGAGGTAGTTCGCATCGAAGCTCGCGCGGGGATTTGCGGGCGCGAACGCGCCTGGCTCGCGCGCGAAGATCGAGCGTCCGAGTTCGCGCTGCCAGTGCTTGAGCACACGCGCGCGTCCGTGCTCGCGCTCGCGCGGTCGAGGGCGCGGCGTGTGGGCGCGAAGCAGGATGCGGAGCGTGTCCTTCGTGGTGTCGAGATTGAGCAGGTAGTGCGGCAACTCGTTCAGCGGGTTCGTGTCGTAGAGGTAGGCGGGAAATGCGCCGTCGTAATCCGAAACCCAATCGGCGCGTCCGCGAAGGAACTCGTAGTTCACGTCCCAGATGACGCGCCGCACCCGGCCCGCGCGCAGCGCGATGCCGAGCAGCAGCGCCTGCTCGTGGGCGGTCGCGCCTTGCATCGCGAGATTCAGCGAGCGCGGCCCCGCGTCGAAGCCGAGCGAAACCGACGTGCCGAGGATGAGCGTGTCGTAATCGTAGTTCCGCGCGAGGCCCGGATTTTGAAAGCGGAGCGCACGGCTGAAGAGCGGCGGGTAGCTCGCCCGCCGATAGAATTGCAGCGGATCGACGCGCCAATTTGCAAACGCGATGATCGCCGTGAGCACGAAAGCGAGCGCGGCGGCGAGCTTGAGGTAAGTGGAGGCAGACAGTTCCTTCACGCGTCAGAATTGGAAATAGAGGAACTCGCTGATCCGCGAAAGATGCAGCACGGCGGCGACGAAAACGACCGCAAGCGCCGCGCCTGTGAGTGGCGTCAGTCGCCACAGCGCGGGCGGCGCAGGCGCATCGTCGCGCGGCTGCGCGAGGCGGTAAATTTGTTCGGTGTTCGGTGCGAAAAGCGCGGGCGCTTCGCTATCCTGGGTGGGTAAAAGCTGAAGGGATTTTGAGATCGAGCTTGCCTGCCATCCAATAGCAGATGGCTTTGAGATTCTCGAAGTTGC
>JAYVNN010000348.1:0-3700 GCA_043758435.1 Chthoniobacter sp. | reverse complement strand
ATGCCGAGCGCCTCCTGCTGGAGCGACGCCTCGGCGTCCTGCATGCGGACGTGGACGATGATCTGGCTCGGCTCGTCGTGCGGGTGCGACTGGAATTTTACGCCCATCCAGCCGTGGCATTCGTTGCCGCCTTTGAAGCTGCGCGCGACGACGGTGTCGGCAAAGGCGAAGAACGCGGTGTTGTCGCCGCGGCTGTCGTTGAGGCGCTCGAGGTTGAGCTGGAATTCGTGGTCGAGCATCGCCTGCAGGCGCTGGCGCGAGACGTAGCGCTCGGTGTCGCCATAGATCGCGTCGCTCACCGTCATGTCGTAGGCCGAGATGCTCTTCGCAATCGTCCCCGCCGCGCCGCCCACGCGGAAGAACCAGCGTACCACTTCCTGCCCCGCGCCGATCTCGGCAAAGGTGCCGTAGAAGCGCGGGTCGAGGTTGATCTTGAGCGCCTTTTGGTGCGTGTCGAAAGTGCCTTCGCGGTTCGTCATGGGCCGCGAACTAAGCAGGCATGCGGCTCCGCGGCGAGCGCGGAAAGCGGCGGCGCAATCTTCCATCCTGTCATCCTGAGCGAAGCGGAGGCTTTGCGGAGCGCAGTCGAAGGAGCTCTAACTTTTCACGGGCGGAGGCGGTGGGGGAAAGGATGAGTGATGAGCCCCCCATTTATATCTCTCGTCATCCACCGCCTGCGCCCCGAAGAAAAAATTAGAGGTCCTTCGACTGCGTTCCCGCCCGCCTGCGCCCGCCGGGAACTCCGCTCAGGATGACAGGTGGTTTTTTCTACCACTCCTTGCTCCGCAATTTCTTGACCTCCGAGTGCCGCTTCTTGTCATCGAGAATCCGCCGCTGCACGCCGCGCGGGCGCTTCGAGTTTTGCCGCCGCTTTTTCTCGATCTCCGCCCGCCGCGCCGCGCGCTCCTCGCGCCGCGCACGCTCGATGGCGTCGAGCAGGCGGTCCCACGCGAGTTGGCGGTTCCACGATTGCGAGCGCGTGTCCTGCACGGTCACGCTCACGCCAGTGGGCACATGGCGGAGCTGCACGGCGGTGGAGACCTTGTTCACATGCTGCCCGCCGGGGCCGGAACTGCGCGCGAACTTTTCCTCAAAGTCCGCCGCCTCCAGCCGGAGCTGCGCGAGCCGCGCGGCCCGGCGGGCGTGGAAATCGGAGGATGAATTCATCGGGATGGCGCGTTCTCTTTTACCGCCGAAACGCCGCGCCGCAAACATGCCCGAGCGCCACGGCCACGAGCGAGAGCAGGACGGACATCGCGACGTTCGCGCCCGCGGTCGCCCAGCGGCCTTCGTGCGCGAGTTCGAGCGTCTGGAGGCTGAAGGACGAAAACGTGGTGTAGCCGCCGAGGATGCCGACCATCAGCAGTTGCTGCTTCCACGGCAGCGGCCCGAGCGCGGCGATGAACCCGATCACAAACGACCCGCTCACATTCACGAAGACCGTCCCGAGATGCGCCGCGCCGAACCTTTCACCCATCAGCGCCGCGAGCCAAAAGCGCAGCACCCCGCCGAGCGCACTGCCGATGGCCACGAGAAAATACGCATTCATTCGCCCCATCCAATCACAGCAGCACGCCCACGACGCACGTGAAAAGGTAGCACGCCAGCAGCCCCGCGATCATCGCGCGCATCCCGATCTTCGCCAGATCCCCGCGCCGCTCCGGCGCGAGCGCCCCGATCCCGCCGATCTGGATCGCGATACTCGAGAAGTTCGCAAACCCGCACAGCGCGTAGCTCGCCAGCGTCACGCTGCGCGCCTCCAGCGCGCCGGGGTGTTCTTTCACAAAACTGGTGAGATCGAGATAGCCCACGAATTCATTCAGCACCACGCGCTCCCCGAGCACCTGCCCGATGTAGCCGCAGTCTTTCCACGGGATGCCCATCAGCCACGCGAACGGCGCATTCGCCCACCCGAGCACCTGCTTCAGCGTCACCGCGTCCGCGATGCCCGCCGCGTGCTGCGGCCACACGAACAGCGCATCCGCCATCGCCACCACCACCACGAACGCGATCAGCATCGCCATCACATTGATCGAAAGCATCGCGCCCTCGCTCGCCCCTGTGCAGAGCGCGTCGATGCTGTTCACCGCCGTGCGCGGCGTTTGGAAATGATGCCGCTCCCCCGTCTCGCTCGCCTCCATCTCCGGGAACATCACCTTCGCCATCAGCAAACCCGCCGGCGCACCCAGCACCGACGCCGTCAAAATATGCCCCGCGCTCATCCCCTCCATCCCCGCATAGATCGCCATCACCCCCGTCGCGATCGTCGAGAAGCCCGTCGTCATCAGCGCCATTATTTCGCTCTGCGTCATCCGCGCCAGATACGGCTTGATGAGCAGCGCCGCCTCCGTCTGCCCGAGGAAAATATTGCTCGCCCCAGCCAGACTCTCGCTCCCGCTTGTCCGCATCGCCTTCTGCATCACCCACGCCATCCCCGCCACCACCCGCTGCAGCACCCCCCAGTGGTAGAGCAGGGCGGAAAGCGACGAGATGAGAATGATCGTCGCCGTGATCGTGATCGCAAAAACGAACCCGCCCGCCGGCCCGAACACGCTGCGCAACGCGACTGCGTCGCCCAGCGGCCCGAAGACCATCTTCGCCCCCTCATTCGCATACACATTGAGCTGATCCACCACATCCTGCGCGCCCTTGAAAATAACCGCGCCGATGTGCGTATCCAGAATCACCGCCGCAAAGATGAACTGCAATCCCAGCCCCCACAGCACCGTCCGCCACGGAAACGCCCGCCGGTTATTGGAAAGCGCCCACCCGAGCACGAGGAGGACGACGAGACCGAGCGGGCTGATGAGTCGAAGCATGTTGAGCGCGCACCCTACCGGACGCTCGGCAATTTCGTCAGGTGAAAAGCGAGAAAACAGCAAAGCGGTTTGCCTTCACCGCTATTGAAGATGTTGCACTTCAAACTTGAGTCTAGGCCCGGTTGGCATTTCAAATTGCGCTACGAACATTGTGCTTATTGGATTCCGGTTAATTTGTATTGGACGACTTCCCAACCTTTGTTGGTGAGCCGCATGGTGTAACGAAATGAAACTGCGGCCTCCCCCTCACCGATGACACGGGACACGGCAATCTCGGCTTCGGTGTCAGAAAGCCACTTAATCTTATAGACGTAGCACGAAAGTTCTGTGTCTTGGATCTCATTCCGTCGAAATCGAGGGATCTTTCGCACGGGCGGCTTGTGAGTGGCAAAGCGCTTCAGGAATTCGTCTGAAGGAGTGTCGTCTTCGATCACGATGATGATTGCCGAAATCTTCGTGAAATCGCGAGTCTCGAAGTGGGTGAAGGCATACCGAAACGCTGCCTCACGAATGTCGTCTTCGTTCTTCGCCTGCGCCGCGGCTTTCGGGTCTTGTTCCAGTGCTTGCTTCCGCTGCGTGTCCCTTGTGCGTTCGCGCTCTTGTTCTTTTGCGTCGGCTTCCGCTCGTTTGGCTTTGATGCTCGCAAGGTGACCGGGAACAAGGCGTTCCAGGTTGTTGTCATCGAAAGCGGACAGCGAAAGAGTCGTCATGCCGTCGTCGTGGCGAAATGCGATTCGTCCTTGTTCGCGCCTGGTCACGGTGACGTGGGTATAGCGGGTTCCGTCGCGGGCAACGAGTTCGAGAATCGTCCCAGTGGTTCCTTGGGGCAATTCAGCAGCGCACAAGGAGATGCCGAGAAGAATGACAGCCAGAAGGTGAGT
>JAYVNN010000347.1:0-3700 GCA_043758435.1 Chthoniobacter sp. | reverse complement strand
GACCACCCGTTCTTCCTCGCCTGCCAGTTTCACCCCGAGTTTCAGTCCAAGCCGACCGCGCCGCACCCGCTCTTCAAAGGCTTCGTCACCGCCAGCCTCGGCCACGGGAGCTGAGCGCACCCGCCACTGCGCGAGCCGCCAAAAAAACCTGCCGTCATTCTGAACGGAGTTCCGGGAGGCTTTGCGCCCGGAACGCAGTGAAGAACCGCTGACCGAAACGGGCGGAGGCGGCGGGAGTGATGGCGCGCGTTCACGCCCGCCGCCTCCGCCCGCAGTACCGTCAGCGGTTCTTCACTCCGCCATTGTCGCCAAGCCTCCAAGGGCTGCGTTCAGAATAACGGCATGTTTTTTGGGCCGCGGCGCGGTGAGCATGCGACGTTTACAGACCACGGACGGTGGTTAAATCTGGGCGCGTGCTTTCCGTTTCCTCCATCTCCGCGCTCGGCGCTCTGCTCATCCTGACCACCACGGCGAAGGCGGTGGAAAAGGTGCGGTTCAACCGTGATGTGCGGCCGATCCTGTCGGGCAACTGTTTTTACTGCCACGGGCCGGACGAGAAGAAGCGTGAGGCGCACCGGCGGCTGGACACGCGCGAAGGCGCGCTGGCGGAACTCGATGGCGTGCGCGCCGTGGTGCCCGGCCAGCCGGACGCGAGCGAGCTGCTGGCGCGCGTCCTTTCGCATGACCAGGACGAACAGATGCCGCCGCCCAAAAGCAAAAAGCCGCCGCTCACCGCGCCGCAAATCGCCACGCTGCGGCAGTGGATCGCAGAGGGCGCGGAGTACGAGGGGCACTGGTCGTTTCTCCCCCTCAGCGACGCGCCGCCGCCAGCGGTGAAAGACAAGGCGTGGATGAAAAACGGGATCGACAACTTCGTCCTCGCGCGGCTGGAAAAGGAGGGCCTCGCGCCGTCACCGGAAGCGGATCGCGCCACGCTCATCCGCCGCGTTTCGCTCGACCTCACGGGGCTGCTCCCGACGCCCGAGGAGGTGGCCGCCTTCATCGCCAAATCGTCGAACGAGACCAATAAGTCATATAGGTCGGATAAGTCCTATGAAGGCCTCGTGGACCGCCTGCTCGCGAGCCCACACTACGGCGAGCGCTGGGGCCGGCACTGGCTCGATCAAGCGCGCTACGGCGACTCGAACGGCTACGCCATCGACAGCGCGCGGGCGATGTGGCCGTGGCGTGACTGGGTCATCAAGGCACTCAATGACGACGCGCCGTTTGACCGCTTCACCATCGAGCAACTGGCCGGAGACCTTTTGCCAGAGCCGACGAAAATGCAGGTGATTGCGACCGGCTTTCACCGCAACACGCTCATCAACGAGGAGGGCGGATCGAAGCCGGAGCAGTTCCGCGTGGAGGCCGTGATCGACCGGACGAACACCACCGGCGCGGTCTGGCTCGGGCTCACCGTCGGGTGCGCGCAGTGCCACACGCACAAGTTTGACCCGATCACCCAGCGCGAGTTTTACCAGATGACGGCGTTCTTCAATTCCGGCGAGGACGTGAACAGCAAGGGCGCGACGGTGGAGGTGGCGCGCGGCGAGATTTTCGGCCAGCCCGTGGCGGCGACCTCGCGCGATGTCGAAACGGTCAAGTCGCCGAAGCACCGGCTGGCGCAGGAGGAATGGGAGCGCGCGGAGCTGGCGAAGATCGAGGCACAGCCGCTGGCGCAGCAGCCCACGGATGCCTACACACTCGCGCTGAAGCTCGCCGCCGCGGTGCGCGGCGATGAGCAGCGGAAGATGGTGAAGACGGCGTTTGAAAATGCCGTGCCGAAGGAAAAAGCCGAGAAGCCGCACCCGGTGGATGGCGAGGTCGTCGATCTCATGGTGATGCAGGATCTCGCGAAACCGCGCCCGACTTTCCTCCTCCAGCGCGGCGACTATACGCGGCCCGACGAGAAAGCGGGGCCGCTCCCGCCCGGCGTGATCGCCGCGGTCAGCTCCGCTTTCCGCGCGCCGCAATCCGAATTCCACAACCGCCTCGATCTCGCGCGCTGGCTGGTGAGCGCGGAGAATCCGCTCACGCCGCGCGTGACGATGAACCGCGTGTGGATGCGCTATTTCGGGCGCGGGATTGTGGAGACGGACGAGGACTTCGGCGCGCAGGGTGCCGCGCCGACGCATCCCGAATTGCTCGACTGGCTCGGGCGCGAATTCATCCGGCGCGGCTGGTCGATGAAGGCGATGCACCGGCTCATCGTGACGAGCGCGACTTACCGGCAGGCGTCGAAAGCGCGGCCTGATTTGGCGGAAAAAGATCCGCGAAATCTATGGCTCGCGCGGCAGGAGCGCGTGCGCGTGGAAGCCGAGATCGTGCGCGACGCTGTGCTTTCGGCGAGCGGCCTGCTGGACGAAACCATCGGCGGCCCGAGCGTGCATCCGCCGCAGCCGGACGGCGTGTATTCCTTCACCCAGACCGGCAAGAAATGGACCACCGACACCGGGCCGAACCGCTTCCGCCGCGCGCTCTACACGATGTATTACCGGAGCGCGCCGTATCCGCTTTTCGGCACCTTCGACGCGCCGGATTTCCAGACCGTCTGCACCCGCCGTCCGCGCTCCGACACGCCGCTCCAGGCGCTCACCGTCGCCAACGATCCCGCCTTCACCGAACTCGCCCAGGGCCTCGCCGCCCGCGTCCTCCGCGAAGTCCCCGCCGCCGCCGCCGACGCCCGCATCCGCCACGCCTTCGTTCTCTGCTTCTGCCGCGAGCCGGCCGAAAAGGAACTCGCCATCCTCCGCCGCTACCACGCCGCGCAGCTCGCCGACTTCACCACCGACCCCGCCGCCGCGAAGAAACTCCTCTCCCCCGCCCTCGCGCAAACTCCCGCGCCTGCCGAAGCCGCCGCGCTCATCGCCGTGGCCCGCGCGATCTTTAACACCGACAACTTCATTACCCGCGAATGACGCCCGAACACCGCCTTCACGAAATCACGCGCCGCCATTTCTTTGGCCGGTGCGGCGTCGGGCTCGGGGCCATCGCGCTGAACCAATTGCTGAGCGATGACGGCCTCGGCGCGGGCGGGCCGGTTATTGATCCGGCGCATCCGATGAATCCGCGCCTTCCGCATTTTGCGCCGAAGGCGAAGCGGGTGATCTACCTCTTCATGGCAGGCGGGCCGAGCCAGCTCGACCTTTTCGAGGACAAGCCGAAGCTGCGCGAACTCCAGGGCCAGCCGCCGCCGAAGAGCATGATGGAAGGCAAGCGCTTCGCCTTTCTCAAAGGCAACGAAACGCTGCTCGGTTCGATGCGGAAGTTCGCGCCCGCGGGACAGTGCGGCATGACGCTGAGCGAACTTTTTCCGCATCACCGCAAGATCGCCGACGAGGTCTGCTGGGTGCGCGGAATGAAGACGGATGTCTTCAACCACGCGCCGGCGAAGCTGTTTATGAACACGGGTTTCCAGGCGCCGGGACGGCCCGCGTTTGGCGCATGGTCGATCTACGGGCTGGGCAGCGAGTCGCGCGATTTGCCGGGCTTCGTGGTCTTGCAAAGCGGGCCGCGCGGGCCGCGCGGCGGGAGCACGCTATGGTCGAGCGGGTTTCTGCCCACGTCGTATCAGGGCGTGCCGTTCCGCGGGAAAGGCGACGCGATCCTGCATCTGCACAGCCCGGAGGCGATGACGCGCGAGCGCGAGCGGCGCTTTTACGACACCGTCGCCGAGCTGAATCACGCGCGGCTCGACGAG
>JAYVNN010000346.1:0-11400 GCA_043758435.1 Chthoniobacter sp. | reverse complement strand
TTTTTTTCTCGGCGAATCCTTTGGCGCGACCGGCTCCGCGGTCGGCGAGGTCTGTTTCAACACCTCAATGAGCGGCTATCAGGAGGTGCTCACCGATCCCTCCTACCGCGGGCAGATCTTCGCCATGACCGCGCCGCAAATCGGCAACTACGGCGTCAACCCGCTCGACGACGAAAGCGCCGCCGTGCACGTGCGCGGCTTTGTCATCGAGGAACTCAGCCCCGTCGCGAGCAACTGGCGCTCCCGCGGCACGCTCGACGAGTATTTGAAAACGTGGGGCGTCCCCGGCATTCAGGGCATCGACACCCGCGCGCTGACCAAGCACCTGCGCTCCCGCGGCGCGATGCAGGGCTGCCTCACGACCGAGGATATTTCGACCGACGAAGCCGTGGCACTCGCCAAAGCCGCGCTGCCGATGGCCGGCTCGGATTTCGTGAAAGAAGTCACGCCCCCCGCGGCCTACGCGTGGGATGAAGACGACACGCAAAGCCGCGCCTGGACCATCGTGAAAGGCGACGGCGCAAATGTGCAGGTCACGGAAAACGGCGAGGTTTTTGAAAAGCTCCCGCCGGTGAAACACCACATCGTCGCCTACGATTTCGGCATGAAACGCAACATCCTGCGCCGCCTCCGCCAGACGGGTTTCAAAGTGCAGGTCGTCCCCGCGACCACCAGCGCCGCCGACGTGCTCGCGCTGAAACCCGACGGCGTTTTCCTTTCCAACGGTCCCGGCGATCCCGCGGCGCTGACCTACGTGCATGAAAGCATCCGCGGCCTCATGGGCCGCACGCCGATCTTTGGCATCTGCCTCGGGCACCAGATGCTCGGCTACGCGTTCGGCGGCAAAACTTTCAAACTCAAATTTGGCCACCGCGGCGGCAACCAACCCGTGCAGGATGTGGCCACTGGCAAAGTCACGATCACTTCGCAGAATCACGGCTTCGCCGTCGATGCCGACTCGCTGCCCGCCGACGTCGAGGTTTCCCACATCAATCTCAACGACCACACCGTCGAGGGACTGCGCCACAAATCGCTCCCCATCTTCAGCGTGCAATACCACCCCGAGGCAGCGCCCGGCCCGAACGACGCCAGCTATTTTTTCCCGCAGTTTGCCAAACTGATTGAAGACGCCCGCTGAGCCCGCTACTTTCCGCGCCATGCCAAAAATCCTCGTCTCCCTCCCTGACGGCAGCACTGCCACGCACGAACTCGCCGAAGCCTCGATCAGCGTCGGACGCCTCGCCGACAACACGCTGCAAATCGAAGACGCCTCCGTCTCCAGCCACCACGCCGAACTCACGCTCGGCGAAGGCGGCGACTACGTTTTGACCGACATCGGCTCGACCAACGGCACGCAGCTTAACGGCAAGGAAATGGCCGAAGGCGATGGCCGTGCGCTGCAGGCGGGCGACAAGATCATCTTCGGAAATATCGAGACGAGCTACGAATCCGAAAACCCTGCCGAAGCCCGCGCGATGCCGGCGGCGAAGGAAGTCGCCGCGGTCACCGCGTCATCGAGTGTGCGTCCAAAAGATTTTGAAAACGCCTCCCCCTTCCAGACGAAGAAGAAAAAGAAAGACCCCACCGGCAAAGCCATTATCGGCTTCTCGGTGCTCGCGATGCTCGCCTTCGCGGCCGCGGTGGCGATGACTTTTTCGCTCAAGTCGCCGCTGTAAATTTGCGGTTGCGTGACGGGCGATGGAATTGCCGAAGCTCGTTTGTGCCTCTTGCGAAATGGATGCGCTGACCGCGGATGTGGAGTCGGCGTTTTGGCGGGCGCTGCCTGCCGCGGATTTTCGCGACGCGGTTTCCAGCGCGAAGCCGCAGCAGGAAACGCAGGTGCGGGCGGCGTGGAGCGCGGAGGAATTGCGCGTGCTCTTTCACGCAGCGGACACCCACGCCTGGGCCACGCTGACGGAGCGCGACGCACCGCTTTACGAAGAGGAGGTGGTCGAGGTTTTTCTCGATCCCGTGAGCGATTTGGAAAGTTATTTCGAGATCGAGGTGAACCCGCTCAATGCCGTACTCGACCTCGTGCTGCGGCGGAACCGGAGCGGCTACACGAAGGATTTTGCGTGGCGCTGCGAAGACTTGCGCACCGCCGTGGTGAAATCCGCGACCGCCTGGAGCGCCGAGATTTCGATTCCCTTTCGCAGCCTCACCGCCGCGCCGCCGCAGCCCGGCGACCGCTGGCGCGTGAACTTCTGCCGCATCGACCGTCCGCCCGGCGTGCCGCGCGAACTCACCGCGTGGTCGCCCACCGGCCGCGCCAATTTCCACACGCCCGAGAGTTTCGGCGTTTTGGAATTCGCGCGCTGACGCGCCAAGTTTTCTCCGGCTGAATCGGTTGTAATGTCACCCGCCCATTTGTGATCCGCTCCCTCCTCCTCACACCGCTCGCCGTTCTCGCGCTCCCCGCCTTCGCCGCGCCGCCAGACGCCGGGGGCTTTGCCAAAATTGTGCAGCCGTTCATGCAGGATCATTGCGTGAAATGTCACGGCCCCGAGAAGCAGAAGGGCAAGCTGCGGCTCGACACGCTGGCCAATGATTTCAGCGATCCGGCGGCGGTGGCGAAGTGGGCGGAAGTGGTCAACGCGATCAACGGGCACGAAATGCCGCCCGAGGATGAAAAGCAGCCGGCGGCGGCGGCGGCGGGAAAGTTTGCGGAATGGCTGGAAGCGGAGCTGGCGCGCGGGGAAATCGCGAAGCGCTCGGCGCGCGTGGTGCTCCGGCGGATGAACCGCGCGGAGTACAACAACACCATCCGCGATCTCGTCGGCGTGGACTTTTCACCGGCGGATAAATTTCCCGAAGATCCGCCCGCCGGTGGCTTCGACAACATCGGTCAGGCGCTCTCGATTTCGCCGCTGCAGATCGAACTCTACTACGCGGCGGCACGGCAGATTCTCGACCGCGCGCTGGTGGAGGGCGCGCAGCCGGAGGCGATCAAGTGGCGCTTCGAGCCGGAGGAAAACACGCTGGGTGCGGATCGCTTCCGCGTGAAGCGTGGCGAAAATAACATCCTGCTCAATGACGGGGAGAATCCGACGGAGAATGGGTTCACCGTGATCCATCACGAATCGTGGAACAAGGGGATCGGCTTTCGCGATTTCAAGGTGCCGGTGGAGGGTGACTACCTGCTTCGCTTTCGCGCCGCGGGGCGGGTGCCGAAACGCCCGGAAGTGGTGGCTTCGGCGAGGGCGATTTTGGAAAAGCGGCGCGATGATGAGGACGCGAAGGACGCGGCGCGGAAGGACGGACATCAGCGCCAGATGGACAATGACCTGCGGCATTTCGAGACGCATCGCATGTATGACTACGGCTCGCCGCGGCTGAAGCTCACGCAGCATCTCGCGGGGACGCCGCGGGTCATCGCGGAGATGGACATCGCGGCCCCGGAATCCACGCCGCAGGAGTATGTGGTGCGGGCGTATTTCACCACCCAGTCGGCAGGCGTGGATCTCGCCTACGCCTACGACGTGCCGTCGGTGCTGGAGAATTTCTGGATGCAGGGGCGCGATCAATTTGCCCGCCCGCAGCTCCTCGTGGATTGGATCGAGTTGGAAGGGCCGGTCTATGCGAACTGGCCGCCCGCGAGCCAGCAGCGCGTGCTGTTCGATTCGCCGGGCATGAAGAGCGAGCAGGCGCACGCGCGCGAAGTGCTGACGCGCTTCATGACGCGTGCCTACCGGCGTCCGGTGAAGCCGGAGGAGGTCGAGACGAAACTGGCGCTGTTTGAAAAAGTGCGCGCGGAGAAGCCGTCGTTCGCCGAGGCGATGAAGGTGCCGCTCGCCGCAGTGCTGGCCTCGCCGCATTTCCTCTACCTCGTGGAGCCCGAGGCCGCGCAGCCGCGCAAACTCAACGCCTACGAAATCGCCACGCGGCTTTCGTATTTCCTGTGGTCATCCATGCCTGACGACGAACTCATCCGCCTCGCCGCCAACGGCGAATTGCTCAAGCCCGCCGTGCTCGGCGCGCAGGCCACGCGGATGATCGCCGACGCGAAGAGCGACGCCTTCGTGAAAAATTTCGCCGGCCAGTGGCTCGGCCTGCGCAAGGTCGGCGCGAATCCGCCGGCGAAGAATTTCTACCCCGAATACGACCGGCACCTCGAAATCTCCATCGTCCGCGAGACCGAGGGCTTCTTCGCGGAAATCCTCCGGCGCGACCTCGACGTGCGCAATTTCCTCAAGAGCGATTTCGTCACGATCAACGAACGGCTCGCGCGGTTCTACGGCATCCCCGGCGTGAAGGGCGACGAGATCCGCCGCGTGCCCGCGCCGCCCGAGGCGCATCGCGGCGGGTTGGTCACGCAGGCGTCAATGGAGAGCATCACGTCCAACGGCACGCGCACCTCGCCCGTCGTGCGCGGCGTGTGGATTTTGAAAACGCTGCTCGGCACCGACCCCGGCCTGCCCGTGGCGAATGTCGGCGAGATCGCCTCGAAAGTGCCCGGCATCGACAAGGCGACGGTGCGGCAGCGGCTGGCGATTCACCGCGAGGCGGCGTCCTGCGCGCGCTGCCACGACAAGATCGACCCGCTCGGGCTCGCGCTGGAAAACTACAACGCCTGCGGCGAGTGGCGCGACCGCGAAGGCCACGGCTACCAAGGCCGCATCGAGTCGAACGACCCGCTCATCGACGCCAGCGCGAAGATGCCCGACGGCACGGAGTTCAAAGGCGTCGAAGGCTTGCAGGCGCAGCTTTTGCAACGCGAAGACCTTTTCCTCACCGCGCTCGCCTCGCAGCTCTACACGTATGGACTCGGACGCGAACTCGGCTTCTCGGATCGACCGGCGGTGCGCGCTTCCGTCGAGGCCATGAAGCGGAACAAATACATGCTCCGCGCTCTGCTGCTCACGATTGTGCAGTCCGATCTCTTCACCACGAAATAGAACCGCCATGAACCCGATCTTCCACACCCCGCTTCCCCGCCGCACGATCCTCCGCGGCCTCGGCGCATCGCTCGCGCTGCCCTTCCTCGAAGCCATGCTGCCGCGCTCACTGCACGCCGCGCCCTCAACTTACAAACCGCTCGCCAAATCCGGCGCGAAACCCACGCCGCGCGTGATCTTTTGCTACGTCTCGAATGGCGTGAACATCATGGACTGGGTGCCCGCGGCAAAAGGCGCGGACTACGCGCTCTCGCCCACGCTGGAGACGCTGAAGGAGCACCGCGCGAACTTCTCCGTGCTCAGCGGTCTCGGGCATCCGCGCGCCACCGGCGGGCACTCCGGCGCAGACACTTGGCTGACCGGCGCGGACCTCAAGGCCGTGCCCGGCAAGGATTACTCGAACACGATTTCCGCCGATCAGGTCATCGCGGAAAAGATCGGCGCGCAGACCCGTTTCCCCTCGCTGGAAATCGGCGACATGTCCGGTACCGGCGGCGCACTGCACAGCCACACGCTCGCCTTCGACCGCAACGGCACGCCGCTCCCCGCGGAGAACAGCCCACAGCGGCTATTCGAGCGCCTCTTCATCCCGGACGACGCCACCTCGCGCGAGGCCACGCTCAAACGCTACGCCGAGAAACGCAGCATCCTCGACGACGTGCTCGGCGAAGCCCAGGCACTCGACAAAAAACTCGGCCGTGCCGACCAGACGAAGCTCGCCGAATACCTCGCGAGCGTCCGCGAGACCGAACTGCGCGTGCAGCGGCAGGTGGATTGGGTGGACGTGCCGAAACCGAAAATCGAGTCCGCCGGGCTGCAACTGAACAGCAAACCGGGCGACGCCCACGACCGCCCGATGTGGCTCGATGTCATGCTCGAAGTCAGCTACCTCGCCTTTCTCACCGACACCACGCGCGTCATCACTTTCGAGTGGGCGCGCGAGGCCGGCGGCTTCGGCCCCGGCGGGCAGAATCATCATGAGCTTTCCCATCATGGCGGCGATGCGGGCATGTTGAAAAAACTCGCCGAAGTGGACCGCGGCTATCTCGAACGGCTTGCTCGTTTTCTCACCTTCCTGAAATCCACCGAGGAAGGTGGACGCACCATGCTCGACCACACGATGATCGTCTATGGCTCCGGCATGAACAGCGGCGAGCGCGGCGACCACTCGCCGAAAAACCTCCCGCTCCTCGTCGCTGGCGGCGCGGCGTGGGGACTCAAGCACGGCCAGCACCTCGCGCACGATCCCGACAAACATCCGCCGCTCGCGAATGTGCTGCTTACGACGATCCAGAAAATGGGCGTCGAAACGGACAAATTCCAGGACGCCAGCGGCACGCTGACGGGGCTGACGTGAGGCGTTATTTCGCTGGTGGTTCGAGGATGAAATGCACGGCTTCGCCCGGCCCGAGCGGGACGAGAAAGTCGAAGCTCGGATCAGCCGCGACGGTCACTTCGCGGCGCGCGAGCGCGTAGTTCGCATCGGGGCCGAAGCGTTCGCCGGTGTAGTCGCCAGCGCTGGGAAAGCGCGCGCGCACCTGCATTTCGTGCGGCCTCTGGAGGTCGAAGTTCACGAGGCTGACGAGGATTTTCCGTGAAGTCGCGCCGCTGCCGGGGAGCGGCGCGAGCGACGAGGTATCCACCGCGCGGAAATAGACGAGCTGGTTCGCGACGGCCGCAGCGTTCAAGTACGTGTAGGGCAGCGGACGGCCATGCGTGGCGTAGGCGAGCGCGAGGCGGCGGAAGAGTTTCACGCGCGTGTCGGCGTCAGTGCCGACGCCGCGCGCCTTCCACGTTTCCGGCTTCATCCGGTCGCCGGTGAGGAAGGTGAAAGGCGTGTCCTCCCACAGCGCGGCGGCGGTGAAGTGGTCGCAAAACGCAATGTGCCCGCGGAGGTTTCGGTCGAAAAGCGAGGCGTGCAAATTGCCGCCGATTTCCTGCACGTCGGAGTCTTCATCGCGGCTGCCGCAGGCGGTGGCGAGCATCTCTTTGGGCCAGCCTTCGGACATCGGCATGCCGCCGCTGTGCGTGTCGATGTTCTCGATCATGCTCCCGTTTTTGTAGGCAAAGGAGAGGCCGTAGCTGTGACCGTTGAGCGCCTGGCAATTTGCCTCGAGATCGCGTCGGTTCTGATCGTGATCGCCGTCGTCCCAATTCACCGGCGTGCCCTGCCCGCCGCCAAAGGCGTAGCCGGGCGGCGCGAGTTTCACCGTCGCGGGTTTGCTTTTCGCCACGTACGCGGCGGTGGCTTTTACGTAGGCGAGCGAGGCATTCGTGCGCTCCGCGCACGGCTCGTCGCACAGTTCGTAGTACTGAAAGAGCGCGCCGTAGCGGGTGAAAATCTCGTCGAGATACGCGCGGTCGTCGGACTTGAGCGTACCGTCGGCGGCGAGGTGCTCGGGCTTGGTGTTGCGGCATCTCAGACCGCCGAGAATCACGCTCATGTTCAGCGCCTTCAACGCTTCGAGATATTCGAGACGCCGCGGCTGGGCTTCCGTCAGTTCAGGCCAAAAGCTGACGCGCTGCGGGTTGCCGCAGAAAGCCACGCCGAGCCATTTGTCCGCCGCCGCCTCGGACGCAACCTGCCCGTCCTTGATTTCCAAATGCCCCGGCTGCACGCCCATCCACACCGGCTTGCCGTGCTGCGCTTCTGCGACGGGTGCGCTGACCGACAGGAGTGCGAAAAAATCCCAGCCAAAGCCGAGGTGCAATCCCAGCTCGCGGTTGTAGGTATGCCCGAGCTTTTGCAGCCGCAGCGTGTTTTTTCCCAAGGTGAAAAACTCGCGCGGGATCGTGAGGCGGTAAGTTTTCCGCCATTGTCGGCCTTCGGTTTTTTTCCAGTCATCGCCGTAGCCGGGAAAACTTGCGCCGCCGATTTGGATGACACCGCACGGGTTCCCATTGCACCACACCGCCAGCTCTGGCACGGCGGCGGAGGCCCAGATGGTTTTGAACATCAGCTCGCCCGCGTTCGGCGGAATGGCGGTGACGTTGAACGTGATGTCCGACGTGAAAAGATCGGGCGAGCCGGATTGCGTGGGCCACTCCGGCCACGTCTTGCGCGCCGGCCAGTCGGCAGGAATCTCGAAGGTCGCGGGCACGCCGTGGCCGGTGAATTCCTGGTTCGAGTTGTCGGCATTGCCGATGCGCCAGAGCAGCGTGTCGGCGAAGGTGGCGGGCGCGTACAGCGCGCATGCAAGCAGCGCCAGCCAGCGCGAGATCATGCGATCGCGTCGCGCGTGAGCTGGCCGTTCACGAGGCGCATGAGGCCGCGCGGGTTGGCGTCGAACAGCTCGGGTGGGAGCGCGGATGCGGGCAGATTTTGCAGACAGACTGGCCGGGCGAAACGCTGGATCGCCGCAGTGCCGACGCTCGTGAAACGCTCGTCGGTCGTGGCCGGGTACGGCCCGCCGTGGTGCATCGCGGGCGAGACTTCCACGCCGGTGGGGAAGCCGTTCACGACGATGCGCCCGGCCTTGCGCTGGAGCGCAGCGAGGAGTTCGCCGGCATTCGCGAGATCGTCCGCGGTGCCGTGGATCGTGGCGGTGAGCTGGCCTTCGAGGTGGCGCGCGATGCGGACGAGCTCGGGAAAACCGGGCGCATCGACAAGCAGCGTGTACGGGCCAAAGACCTCGTCGTGCAACGCGGGCTGGCCGAGAAAATTTTCCGCGTCCGTGGCGAAGACGACGGGCTCGCCGTGCGTCTGCGTGGCGTCGGGCGTGGTGTCGCTCATCGCCAGCGCGATCACGCCGGGAACGCGCTCCATCGTTTCCAGCCCGTCGTGAAAGGCGCGGCAGATGCCGGGGCTGAGCATCGTGCCGGGCGCGGCGGTGCGCATGGCGGCGGCGAAACCTTCGGCGAATTTTTCAAACTCTCCGCCGCCAATTCCAAAGACGAGTCCCGGCTTGGTGCAGAACTGGCCGACGCCCATCGTGACGGAGTTTTTCAGCCCCTCGACGAGTTGCGCCGTTCGCTCGCGCAGCGCGCCGGGGAGGATGAAGACGGGATTGAGGCTGCTCATTTCCGCGAAGACGGGAATCGGATCGGGCCGCGCCGCGGCGGCGTCGAAAAGCGCGCGGCCCGCCGTGCGCGAGCCGGTGAAACCCGCCGCGCGCGTGAGCGGATGCCGCACCAGCGCGATGCCGATTTCCGCGCCGCTGCCGTGGAGCATCGAGAAGACGCCGCCCGGCAGCCCGCACGCCACGACCGCGCGCGCGACCGCGCCCGCGACCATCTCCGACGTGCCGGGATGCGCGCGGTGCGCCTTCACGATGACGGGATTGCCCGCCGCGAGCGCGCTCGCCGTGTCGCCACCGGCGACGGAAAACGCGAGGGGAAAATTGCTCGAACCAAAGACCGCGACCGGCCCGAGCGGCGCGAGCATGCGGCGCAAATCGGGGCGGGGGAGCGGCTGGCGGTCGGGCAGTGCGGTGTCGATGCGGGCATCGCACCAGGAGCCTTCGCGGACGATTTCCGCGAAGAGGCGGAGCTGGCCGACGGTGCGCCCGCGCTCGCCGGTCAGCCGTGCGAGCGGCAGCCCGGTCTCGACATGAGCGCGCTCCAGCAGGGCATCGCCGAGCGCGAGGATTTCTTCGGCGATCTTTTCGAGAAACGCGGCGCGCGTCTCCGCGGGCGCGCGCCCGAAGACGGCGAATGCTTCCTCCGCGAGCACGAGCGCGCGATCAACCTCCGCGCTGCCGACTTCGTGAAACGCCGGTTCGAGCCGGTCGCTCGTGAGCGGGCTGACCGCGTGAAAGGTGCGCGAACCGCTATTGAGCTGCTGGCCGGCGAGGATGGATTTTCCGTGGAGTGTCATGGTGGATTCAATGCAACTGCCCGAGCGCCCACGAGTATTCGCGGGCGATGCTTTTCACGAGGTCACCGGGATGCACGTCGGGTGGCAGCACGTCGAAGGTGTAGGTTTCGATTTCGAGATGCGGGCACGCGCCTTCGCGGAGGTCGTGGAAAAAGTCGGGCGTGAGCGCGCCGATGGTCGAACCGATGGAGCCGTTGCCGGTGAAGAAAAGTGGGACGTGAAAATGCACGCGGACTTCTTCGAGGTCGGAGCGCGCCGGCATTTCATCGAGCGCGGCGGGCAGGTCGGACCACGCGGCGCGCTCGCCGGATTGGGTGCGGGCTTTGACCTGATGCAGATAGACCGGCTCGGCGAAGGGCGCGAGCGCGGCGTAGGTCTCGGGCGTGGCGGCAGCTTGGAGCGCGGCGCTGAGCTGGACTTTGGAAATGCGGATGCCGGCGTCGCGATACGCGCGCAGGGATTCGGCGAGATCTTCGTATTGCAGTGCGACGTGGCAGGTATCGAAGCAGACGCCGAGATGGCGGCGGATGATGGCGTCGGCGTCGGATTTGTAGCACTTGAGCAGGCGCGCGACTTCGCTCGTGCCGGCGGTGAAAAGCGTGTTCTCGAAAAAGGCGATGGTCTCGGCGGTGGTCTCGAGGAAGCAGTCGGGCTCGGGCTCGAGGCCGAGGTGGATTTCGCGTCCGGTGTCTTCGCGCAGCGCGTGGAGATAGGCCACGGCGGCGGCGAGATGATCGACCATCGCCTCCACGTCGGCTTCGGTTTTGATCCACGCTTTATACGAGCCGGGCACGGTGCTGATGCTGCCGTCGATGCCCTCGGGGAGCCAGCCGGCGAGGAGGTCGGCGAGTTGGAGCGTGTAGTGCAGGCGCTCGGGCGTGCGCCAGTCGGGGGCATAGACGTTTTCCTTCACCGGCCCGGCGTGGAAGCGGCCGTAGGGAAATCCGTTGATCGAAAACGGGTAGAGCTGGTGCTCGTGGAAAAGGCTGAGCGCCTCGGCGCGGAGGGCGGCGCTGGCGGTGAGTTCGTCGGCGGCCTGCTGGGCGATGCGGAGGCCGAGGCCGAACCATTGGTCGGGCGCGACGCGCGCTTTGACCGCGGTCACTTTCTCGCAGAGCGCGGCGAAGTTTTCCGCCCAGCTTTCGCCGGGGTGGATGTTCAGGCAGTAGGTGAGATGAAGCGGAGGACGGTGCTGGACGATCATCGGGCAGAAAGGCGTTGCGACAGAATTTACAGAATTAACAAAATGGGAAGGCTGGGCGCTCAACCCATTCTGTTAATTTTGTTCATTCTGTCCTTCATTCACCGGGCGCGGGTGGAAGCCCGCAGCTCCTGAACCGCGCTCTCCATCAAGGCAAGGTCGATTTCGTGCACTTCCTGCCGCGCGCCGAGGCCGCGGGGGAAGGTGACGGTCAACTCGCCGCCGAGATGCTCTTGGAAATCTCGCAGTCCGCCGAAGATGGTGAGCGCGCCGGTGGCGTCGCGCTGGTCGAGTTCGTCGGACCAGAGGCGGAAGCCGGAGCGGGCGAGGCCGTCGCGGATGAGCGTGAGTTCGGCGGCGGTGATCCAGCCTTTTTTCTGCGCGTAGATGGAGTCGAGGACGACGCCGGTGGCGACGGCTTCGCCGTGCGAGATGCGGAAGCCGGACATGAGTTCGAGCTTGTGCGCGGACCAGTGGCCGAAGTCGAG
>JAYVNN010000345.1:0-30402 GCA_043758435.1 Chthoniobacter sp. | reverse complement strand
GCTTCATGCGGCGCGGCAGGTGCGGAGGATTTTCCGTGATCGTGGGATTCGCTCATGTGCTGGAATTAGAGAAGATAGAACATCGGGAAAACGAAGATCCAAACGAGATCGACGAAGTGCCAGAACAGGCCGACGACTTCGACGCGGTTGGCGAGATGCTCGGGGTTGCGCTGGAACATTTTCGCGCCGCCTTCGATGGGCAGCCATAAATAGAGCATGATAATCACCCCCGCCAGAACGTGCAGGCCATGCAGGCCGGTGATGGTGAAATAGACCGCGAAATAAGGGCTGTGCTTGGGCACAAACGCGCTCCACGACTCCACATCCTCTGCCTCGACTTCGCCGATCGTTTCTGTCGGGCCTTTGTACCAGAAATGCGGCTTGTCGCTCTCGGCATCCTTGGGCGCGGCGTTGAGCGGATCAAGACCGAGGACAAAGGTCTTGAGCTTGACCCCCGGCGCTTTAAGCGTCGCATCGGGAACCAGCGCGAGGTCTTCCACCACGCCCGGCGTCAGGTGCTTGCCCTCGACGACCAGCAGCTTGGCATCATGCGCATCCGGCTTTTTTTCAAGCCCGTGCTTTTTCAGAAACGCCTCCAGACTCTCCGGGTCCGCGCCGCTCGCATCAATGATCACCTCATGCAAATGCCCCGAAACTTCGACGCGCGGATCCAACTTCGTATGACCCTTTTTGTTCTCCTCCTCGACGTGCTTGTTGCCGAGCAGCGGCTCATACTTCGCCAGCGCCTCCTGCTTGATGAAAGCTCCGAAGTGCTCGTATTTCTGCGGCCACTCGTAGGCGAGTTTCACAATCAAGAAGATCGCGCCGCAGACAATCGAGATACCCATCCACCATTTGTATTGCGTGAATTTCCGCATCTTCAGCGAAGCCCACGCCAGCACCACGGTCACGGATGACGCGATCAGGATCGCCGTGTTCATCGCCCCCACCGGCACGTTCAGCAGACCGTGCGGCCAGTAGCCGTCCTCCGCACCCATGCGGAGGAAAATGTAGGCGGAGAACAGGCCGCCAAAGAGCATGACTTCCGAGGCGAGAAAGAGCCAGATGCCGAGCTTGGCGTTGTAGAGCCCGGTATCGGGGCGGGCGGTGACTTCGTACGGGATTTGCATGGTCGATACTTAGTGGGCGTGGGTGGCAATCGGTCCGGCAACGCCGACCTCGGGTGGGCGATCCGACTTCGGCGCTTCGGTCTGCGGCGTGAAGTCCTTGTCCGCACCGGGCACGCTGTATTCGTACGGCCCGCGGTGGACGCTGATGTCCTTGATGAAATTGCCATGCGGCGGGGGCGTCGGCGTGTCCCATTCCACGGTCGTGGCGTTCCAAGGGTTATCGCCCGATTTGCGCCCGATAAACAGCGCCGTGCAGAAATTGATGATGAAAGGAATCTGCGCCGCCGCGAGGAGGAAGGCGGAGCCAGACATGAATTTATTCCAATGCAGCGTGGACCCCGCGAGTTGGTAGGTCAGGTGCTCGAGATCGGCGCCGCCGCCATCGTACCAGCGGCGATGCACGCCAGCCATGCCTTGCAGGAACATGGGGAAAAAGATGCCGTTGATGAAAATCAGCGAGCCCCAGAAATGGATTCTCCCGAGGGTTTCATTGAGCATTCGCCCCGTCGCCTTCGGATACCAATGATAGATCCCCGCAAAGATCGCGAAGATAGTCCCCGGTGCGACGACGTAATGGAAGTGGCCGATGATGTAATAGGTATCGTGCAGGTAAAGATCGACCGCATTGAACGCCAGCGGAATGCCCGTCAGACCGCCAATGCCGAACATCGGCAGAAACGCCGAGGCGAACAGCATCGGCATCGTGAAACGGATCGAGCCGCCCCACAGCGATAACATCAGCGCGGTTACCAGAATAACCGAGGGCACCGAAATCATGATCGTCGTCACTTGGAAAAAGCCCGCCACTTTCGCCCCCATGCCCGTCATATACATGTGGTGCGCCCAGACGATGAACGAGAGGAAGCCCAGCACGAGGATCGCGCCGACCATCGCCTTGTAGCCGTAAAGCGGCTTGCGCGTATTGCAGGCGATGATCTCCGCGACCATGCCGATGCCGGGCAGGATGAGCACATAGACCTCCGGGTGCGCGAGGAACCAGAAAAGATGCTGCCACAGAATCGGACTGCCGCCGCCCGACCAATGCGTAAGATGCCCGCCCACGACGAGCCCCGTCGGCATAAAGAAGCTGGTGCCAAACGCGCGATCCATGAGCTGCATCACGCCCGCGGCTTCGAGCGGCGGGAAGGCGAGCACGAGCAGAAACGCCGTCACAAACTGCGCCCAGACAAAGAACGGCAGCCGCATCCACGTCATCCCCGGCGCGCGGAGCTGGATGATCGTGGCGATGAAATTCACCGAGCCGAGCAGCGACGCGGTGATGTTGAAAACCATCCCCGTGACCCACAGCGTCTGGCCGTTGAAAAAGAAGTGGTTCAGCGGGCCAAGGTCCGCGATGCCCGAGAGCGGCGGATAGGAAGTCCAGCCCGACTTCGCCGCGCCGCCGGGCACAAAGAAGGACACGACCATGAAGATGCAACTGACGAAGAAGCACCAGAAGCTCGCCATGTTGATCCGCGGGAAAGTCATGTCGATCGCGCCGATCTGCAGCGGCACAACGAAATTGCCAAACGCCGCAAAGGCGATGGGCACGATGCCGAAGAAAACCATGATCGTCCCGTGCATCGCGCCAAAGGAATTGTAGCCGTCAGCCGACAGCGCGCCGTTCGGAAAAATGTCGGTGACCGCGCGCAGCCAGAACCACCAGTCCATTTTACCCGGCGCGACATCGGCCAGCTTGTGATGCACATCGAGCCACTTGCCGAGGTCGCCGAAAAACGTGCCGATCATCGGCACCGCCGTGCCCGGATGCGCGAGCTGCCAGCGCATGACCATCATCAGGCAGAAGCCGAAAAAAAGAAACGCCAGTCCGGTCGTGCCGTACTGGATGCCGATCATCTTGTGATCGGTGGAGAAAACCCACTTCTGCCAGAAGCCTGGATTGTAATGATGATCGTCGTGGGCGTGCGCGTGATCGTCGGGCGCGTGCGTGGTGGCGGCGGTGGACATGGTTCAGGAAGTTCTGTGTTTCGGAAAGACTAGCGGATGGCAGCGTTTTCGCAGCAGCGGATCATTGCAAAAAGTTACGCTTCTTAGAGCTGTGCGGATACGGCAAGAGCGCAGTTATTTCGCCGGCGCGTCGTCTTTCCAGGCATCGAGTTCAGCCTGCGTCCACGGCGTCTTACGGTCGGTGTATTTTTTGCGCGCGGCGGCCACCACCGCGGCGGTCACGGGGCCGCTGGTGTTGCCAAAGTTCGCACGGACAAAAGTCATCACCGCGGCGATTTTCTCGTCGGTCAGCGCCGCTTCCTGGCCGGGCATGATTTGGTTGAAAGGCTTGCCATCGACCGTGAACGGCCCGGCGTTGCCCTTGAGGATGATCGACGCAAAGCGCTCGGGCGAACCGTTCACGTAGGGCGATTTCGTCAGCGGCGGAAACACCGCGAGAAGCCCCATGCCCGTCGGCTGATGGCATGCGATGCAAATCATCATGTAGTTCTTTTTGCCTTCGGCGACTTGATCCGCCGCGGCGTCCTGCGCGCGGGCGAAACTGGCGAGCGCGAGCAGCGTGCTGAAAAGGGTGAGCGATTTCTGAATCATAGGATGGGTTGTTTGCAGGTCAGTTATTTGGCGGGCGCGTCGTCCTTCCACGCGTCCAGTTCAGGCTGTGTCCACGACGTTTTCCGGTCGGCGAATTTCTTTCGCGCCGCCGTCACGACAGCGGCGGCCACGGGACTCGAGGCATTGCCAAAACTCGCGCGAACAAAGGTCATAATGGCCGCGATTTTTTCGTCCGTGAGCGTCGCCTCCTGCGCGGGCATCACATTGTTAAACGGCTTGCCCTCCACGGTGAACGGCCCGGCGTTGCCTTTCAGAATGATCGCCGCAAAACGCTCGGGCGATTCGTTGACATACGGCGTTTTTACCAGCGGCGGAAAAACCGCAGGCAGGCCCGTGCCGGTCGGTTGATGACAGGCGACGCAAATCATCATGTAGTTCTTCTTACCCTCAGCCATCAGGTCGGCGCCACCCGCCGCCGGTGCGGCCGCGGCGGGAGCCGCACCACCCTTGGCCGCGGCTGCCGGAGCGGCGGCTCCGCCTTCGTCGGGCAGCGTGGCGTCGGCGGGAATCTGCTGGAGCTGCGCCTCCGTCCACTGCGCGGCCTGGGCGGCGAATTCCTTTTTCGCCGCGTTCACCTTTGCCTCGGAAATCTCGGGCGCATTATTCCCCCACTCCTGCCGGATGTAACTCGCCACCGCCGCGATCTTCTTCGCCGACAACTGCGCCTCCCACGGCACCATGTTACCCGAGTAGGTGTGGGTCTCGCCGAGCACGGTGATCGGCCCCTGCGCACCCTTGAGCAGAATGGCGATCAGCCGCTTCTCGCTGCCGATGACGTATTCCGACTTTACCAGCGGCGGAAACTGTCCCGGCGCACCCATGCCCGTGGTCTGATGACACGCCTGGCAATACTGCCCAAAGACACCCTTGCCAGCTTGCGCGAGCGACTGCGGAGCCTCGGTCGCTGCCGCCTTGCCGCCCGCCTTCTGCGGCTGCGGGAAAAGCACGGCGGGCGAGCTTTCGTATTCGTTAAAGACATTCGCGCTCAGGCCGCCGTGAAAGACGCCGAAGTAAGTGCCCGCCCACACCATCGCCGCGGCGCAGATACCAGTCAGCCAGAGCGGCATAGGGGTAACATCCGCGGACGGCTCGGGTTTCTCGCGCTGGACGGATGCGTGGACTTCCGTGATGTCCGCGCTTTCGCGATAGTCGATGCGGTCGGGGCCTTGGTTCATGGGCGCGGGATCGTTGGGCATGCTCACTTGGCGGCGACCTCCGGCGCAGAGCCTTTTACTTCCTTGAGCGGATGGCTTTTGTCGAGCGACATGAGATAGGCGACGAGCGCCTTCGCCTCGGGTTTCGGCACCACTTCATAACCCGGCTTCGGCTTGTTCGGCCCGGTCAGCGCGAGGGCATCCGCCGAGCGCTCGCCGCCGATCTTGCGCGTCTCAAAGAGGTAACGGTAAGGCGGCATGTTGGAAATCGAGATCACCGTCCGCGGCGCGTAAAGGTGGAGTAACTGCCACGCGGCATCGCGCTTCGCCGGCTTGTATTTCGGATCCTCGTCCGCCGGTTCGTTGCGCCATTTTGCGGAGCCGACATTGGAAAGGTCAGGTCCGAGGCGCATGCTGCCGAGATAGGGCTTCTTTTCAAAAATGTAATCGCGCGCCACGGTGCGGCGCGTCCCCCAGCCGCGCTCGATGTCAGTGCCGTTCTGCTCATCGCGAATCTGCTGCGAGTGGCAGTAAAAGCAGCCCTCCGACGCATAGACCGCGCGGCCTTTCTCCACGGCCACGTTTTTGACCGGGTAAATATCCACGATCTTACCCTCGTCCTCCGCGGTCTGCGGCTGGAGCCCGCCGAGCTGGCACTTGGGCATGATGACCAAGGCATAACACGAGAGCGCAAACGAGCCGATGATGGCGGCGAACAAATAGAGCGAGCGGTTCATTTAGTGTTTCTCCTCTCCGATAGGCGCGAACAGCGTCGGCTCGCCGCCGGGCTGGCCGATGCGGAGCAGCATGAGCATGAAATGCAGCGCGAAAACGAGATGCCCAATGAGGATCATCCCCCATGCAATCGAACCCGCGATGTAATACACCGCCCCGTCCTGAATGACCTGCGAGAAGATGGCTTCGGGATCGGACAGCGCCGAACCAAAGGCGATACCGCCGATGGCCAGCATCGCGATGAGCATGCCGCCGCCATAAGCCGAGCCCCAGAAGTGCAGACTGATCATTGACGATGACAGCCACTCACAGCCGACAAGACGCGGCAGGATGTAATAGATCGCGCCAAACATCACCATGCTGAAAAACGCGTAGAGCAGCAGATGGGTCTGGGCTGCTTGGAAGAAAGTAAAGTGCAGCACATGATCCACCGACCGCAGCGAGGCCAGCAGACCGACCACGCTGGCGATGGTAAAAGCGATGGCACCAAAGAAAGTGAAGCGGATGGTCGGCGAGTGATAGACCATGTGATACTCGCCGCGCATCGTGAGGATAAGGTTCGTCGAGACCGTAACAATTTGCACGATCAGCAAAATCGTCGCCGCGATACTCAGCGTGACCAGCCAGACCGGCACCGGCCCGCCGCTCAGCCGCACCGCACCCGTCAGTCCCGCGAAAAGGATGAATGCCCAGAAACCTGTCGAAGCTAGGTGATAGCTATGGATCGGACGGTTAATGACTTTCGGAATCAGGTAGTAAGCCGTCGCCAAGCCGATGGCGGTGATAAAGACATTTAGAAAATTCTGCATCGCCCACGCGGCCACCATGCTTTGCACCACCCCCTGCACCGACGGCAGCGCCATTGCCACATGCGCAACCGCAAAGGTCCACGGGAACCAGAACAGCGCCGCGACGAGATACCACACCGAGATATAGGCCGGTGCCTGCCGCCGGTAGCCAAAGAGCAGCGCGCCCCAAAGGCCGATCAGGAGATACCCGAACAACATCAGCACCGCGGCGCTGCCTGGAATCTCCAAGCCCTCAACACCGGTGGATTTACCCGAGAGGATCTGCATGATGCCAATGGTCAGACCGACTTGCCAGAAGATCGCCCCAGTCACAAGCACGCCGGGCAGTTTGATCTGCACACGGCACAGGCGCGCGAGCAGCCATATGGCTACACCCATGCCGGAAAGCGTGGCCCAGCCGTAGCTGAGCGCGTTGTTATAGGCGGGCAGGATGCGGCCGTAAGTCAGAAACGGAATGTTCGCGAGAAAGCCAGGGCTGTGCAGTTGGATGGACGAAATGAGCCCGAGCACCGTGGCTAGGAGCAGCCAGAGGATGGCGTTGCCAAAACAGAAAAGCACCGGGCCGGACGCAGAGGCGTCGATGGCAGCGCGCTCCGTCGCCAAAGCCTGCGCGGCGCTAGGCGCGGCAAGAGCCGGGGCGGCGGTCGGCGGAGTGGGAGCGAGGGCGGCGGCGGTCATTTCGCGGGTTCGGGGTTTTCGGTCGGTTTGGCAGGGGCTGGATCGGCCGGCTTCTCGGGTGCGGGATCGGCAGGCTTGGCTGGCGCAGGTGCAGCAGGAACCGGCGCAGGCTCCGCTGCTTTCTCCGGTGCAGCAGGAACAGCCGGAGTCGGAACCGCAGGCACCGCGGGTGCGGGCGCAGCAGCCGGCATCGCAAAACGGATCGTGTCTGCGCCTTGCGGAGCCGATGGGAGCGCGGCGGGCGGCGGCTCTGTCGCGTTCGGATCGCTCACTGGCATCGGCAACGAAGCTTCGACTTTCACCGAGGAGGGCGCGGGCTTTTTCGCGCTGAGGTCGGCGACGGTCAGTGTCATCGCATCAGCAATCGACACATGCACCGTGCCCTTCGCCTTATCCACCCAGCCCTCGGAGTTCAGTTTTTCCAGAGCCTCGGTTTCGAGCTTCGTGCGGGTCTCGACCCGCTGCGCCGCGCGCTTTTGCTCGACTTCATTGGCCGGCTTTTTCGCCCCGAGCGCAAATATGAAAATCGCGGCGACGACGACAAACGCCGCGGCGCTGCCGAGGAAGACAACGAAGCCGTTAGGCGTGCGGTTGGGAGATTCGGACGCCATATCAGTTAGTGAGTTTGATCGAGCCGAGCAGGCGCGGGTCGCGCATCGGGAAAAGGTTCGATTTGCCAATGTTCTTCAGGAACATCCAGCCGAGGATGCCGCCGATGCCCACGAGCGAGCAGGCGCTGAAAAACACGTCGCTGAAATGCACACCTTCCGGATGAAGGGCAGGCAAGACGATGACAAAGATATCAAGCAACTGCATGAGCAGAATCCAGACGGCGACGTAGTTGATATACTTCGTTTTTTTCGTCATCTGCATGAGCAAGACGGGGAAAGGCAGGAAGAAGCGGCCGACCACCAGGAACTGCGAGAAATACCACCACGTCTCGGTGTTACGGATGCGGAAATAGATCGTCTCCTCCGGAATGTTCGCATACCAGATCAACATGTACTGCGAGAAGCCGATGTAGGCCCAGAAAATGGTGAAGGCCAGCATGAACTTACCCATGATGTGGTAGTGCTCATTGTTCACCGCCTTGAGATAGCCCTTGGACTTCAAAGCCGTGATCAGCAGCACCAGCAAAGACATCGAGCTGCCGGCCGCACCGGCGAAGATATAGACGCCCCACATGGTTGAGAACCAGTGGTAGTCGAGACCCATCAGCCAGTCGAAGCCGGCGAACGAAATCGACAGCGCGACCACGACGATGCCGCCGATGCCAAACTTCCGCATCTTAAAGGTGTGTTTTGACGCACCATCCGCATCCTGCGCCGTCGAGCTTTTGTAGAGCGTGGTGGAAACCCACGCGAGAAAACCGAAGTAACCGATGGCCCGCACCCAGAAGAAAGTGTGGTTGAGATAGCCTGACTTGGCATCGAGCAACGGATCAACACCGGGCGCGATGTTCCACCATTTCCAGAGCAGCGGCGCGCAAAACAAAATCAGCGGCAGAAAGAACGCCCCCATGCAGGGCAGCAGCTTGGCAATGTTTTCCATCTGCCGCCGGACAAGCACCGACCATTCGGAATCTGTCGCATGCTGGAGGCTCGTCCAGAAAAGCGCGCCGCAGCAGATGGTAAAGAAATAGGTGAACCCAAAGAGCCAGGAAAACGCGAACTGCTTAGCCGAGAAGGCAAAGGCTCCAAGAATACTAACCGCAATACCCGCCACCCCTGCGCCGAGCAGGATGTTTGGCAGACCCGCGACGTGCTTGAGATCGAACTTCTCCGGTTCGGGCGGCGTGATTTCGTGGGAGTGATCGCTCATGGCTTCGCTTGGAGTTCCTTTTGTTTCGCCTCCGGCAGTTCAGCCAGCTTCACGCTCTGGCTTTTCTGCAACGCGCGGATGTAGGCGACGATGGCCCAGCGGTCATCAAGAGCAATCAGCGGCCCGTAGGCACCCATGGTATTCTTGCCATTGGTGATCGTGGAGAAAAGCTGGCCGTCAGGCATCACGCGGATGCGATCGTCCTGGAGATTGGCGACCGCCGCGACGCCGTATTGCGTCACCACGCCGTTACCCATGCCAGCCTTCCCGTGGCAGACCGCGCAGTTGATGTTAAAACGCTCCTGCCCGCGGGCGATGAGCTTAGAGGTCACTTCGACCGGGAACCCGTCGCCATAGCTGTCGCCGAACTTACCCGTGTTGAAATAGTCCGGCTGATTGGCAAAGCCCGCCGGCTCGAATGCCCCGTTTTTCGCCCCGGCCTGGAGATAGGAGCCGTGCATCGCGTAGCCCATCGGCACCGTGCCCTCGACCGGCTTGCGCGCGGAACGGCCATCGGCAAAGAAGCCGCTCGGATGCTGCGGCTGATATTTCGGCTGATGATCCATGTCCGGGAAAATCTCGATGGGCGGCAGCGCGCTCTTTGACCCGCGGAGACCGGCGAGCGAAACAATCGCGACCATGACCAGAAGAAAGGCGATGAAGAAGTAACGCAGCATGGTCAGTCGTGGATGAGGGTGACGTGGCTGCCACCGATTTCCTCGAGCAGCGCGCGGGTCTTGGTCTCGGAAAACTTCGCGTCCCGCGCCTCGATGACGACGAAGAACCCATCGTCCGTCACACGCGAAAACCGCTCCCAGTTAAAGACCGGATGATACCACTTCGGAAGCTGGTTCATGATGAGCAGCGAGAAGACTGTAGTGAATGCGGAGAACAGCACTGTCAGCTCGAAGATGATCGGGAAAAAAGCCGGCAGCGTGGCCCAGTTAAACGGCTTGCCATGCACGATCAGCGGGTAAATGCCGAACGACGGAATGCAAGTCAGCAGGATCGCCGTGAGCGAGCCCGTCGCACCGCCGATGAGCACCGGGGCACTGAGCCACGACTTGCCGAGACCCATCGCCTTATCCATGCCGTGCACGGGGAAAGGCGAATGCACATCCCATTTCGAGAAGCCGGCATCGCGGATTTTCTCCGCCGCTTTCATCAGCGCCGCGGCACTGTCGAACTGCGCGCCGAGTCCGTAGATTTTGCGGTATTCAGCCATATCAGTGCTGAGCCTCCTTTTTCGGTTCCGTGTGCCCGTCGCCCTCGGGCGTGACGAGCTTGACCTCAAACATACAGATCATCGGCAGGAAGCGCATGAACAGCAGGAAGAGCGAAAGGAAGATACCGAAGGTGCCGACGAACGTCCAGATCTCGACCCATGACGGATGATAGTGATGCCACGAGGACGGCAGGAAGTCCTGCGCCAGCGAAGTCACGATGATGACGAACCGCTCGAACCACATGCCGACGTTCACAAACATGCAGACAATGAAGACGGCGACATAGTTGGTCCGCATCGACTTTATCCAGAAAAGCTGTGGCGAAATGACGTTGCAGAACATCATGCAATAATAGGCCCAAGAGTACCAGCCGGAGTTACCAATGCCCATGCGCGCTTGGAAAAAGGTGAAGACCTCGTACTTGTTTGCACCGTAGTAAGCGATGAACAACTCAGTGAGGTAGGCGTAGCCGACGATGGTGCCGGTGAGCAGGATGATCTTTGCCATCTTGTCCACATGCTGGCGCGTGACGAGGTCGTCGAGCTGGGGATAAAGCAGGCGAGAGGGCAGAAGGATGGTCAGCACCATGGCGAAGCCGCCGAAGATCGCGCCGGCGACGAAGTAAGGCGGGAAGATGGTGGTATGCCAGCCAGGCACGATCGACGTGGCGAAGTCGAAGGAGACGACCGAGTGAACGGACAGCACCAGCGGCGTGGAGAGGCCGGCGAGGAGCAGATACGCCATTTCGTAATGCCGCCACTGGCGGTTCGACCCGCGCCAGCCGAGGGCGAAAATGCCGTAGAGATACTTGGCGACGCGGGACTTCGCGCGGTCGCGCAGGGTCGCCAAATCAGGCACGAGGCCGGTGAACCAGAACAGCACGGAGACGGTAAAGTAGGTCGAGACGGCGAACACGTCCCAGAGCAGCGGCGAACGGAAGTTTGGCCAGATGCCGTTAGCGTTCGGGATAGGTGCAAGGAACCACGCCATCCACACGCGACCAACGTGGATGCCGGGGAAGATACCGGCGCAAATGACAGCGAAGAGCGTCATGGCTTCGGCGGCGCGGTTGATGGAGGTGCGCCACTTTTGCCGGGTCAGGAAAAGGATCGCCGAGATCAAGGTGCCGGCGTGGCCGATACCGATCCAGAAGACGAAGTTGGTAATATCCCACGCCCAGCCGACGGTCTTGTTTTCCCCCCACACCCCAACGCCGTTCGAGATCTGATAGCCGATGCAGAGCAATCCGAAGAAGGCGATCAGCGAGCACGGGATGAACGCCATCCACCACCACAGCGGCGTGGGAGCCTCGACGATGGCGGACACTTTGTCCGAAATCCAAGTAATCTTGCGATCGTTGGTCACGAGCGGCACGCGCACGAGTTCGTGCGGGGTGGTCAAAGTAACAGCGGACTCAGCCATTACGCGTGTCCTCCTGCGGCGTGCTCCGCTTTCTCATGGCCGTGATGCGGCGATTTCATGGGTGCGCCGATATTGGAAGCGCCGGGCATCTTCATGTTGGGGTTGCGGATGCGGGCGAGGTAAGTAACCCGCGAGTGGATATTGAGGTATTCGAGGAGGCGGTAGCCGCGCTCACTCTGCTTGAGCTTGGAAACGGCGCTGTCGGGGTTATTGATGTCGCCGAAGGTGATCGCGTCCGCCGGGCAGGCCTGGGCGCAGGCGGTTTTGAAGGCGTCCGCGGGGATGCGCACGTCGCCGGAATCGCGCACCGCGACTTTCGTCGCGATCTTCGCTTCTTGGATGCGCTGCACGCAGAAGGTGCATTTCTCCATCACGCCGCGCATACGCACGGTGACGTTCGGATTCTTCGACATCTTGGTCGTGTCCTCCGCGCCTTTCGGGGCGGTGAGGTTCCAGGCGTAGAGTCCGGTGAAAGGCTTGCCTTTCACATGGCCGAGCACATCGCGCTGGTTGTAGTCGAAGAAGTTAAAGCGGCGCACCTTGAACGGACAGTTATTCGCGCAGTAGCGGGTACCGATGCAGCGGTTGTAAGCCATGACGTTCAGGCCGTCCTCGCTGTGGACGGTGGCATTGACGGGGCAGACGGTTTCGCACGGCGCATTCTCGCAGTGCTGGCACATCATGGGTTGCGAAACCATCTCGGGATCGTCTTGGTTTTCCTCGGTGCTGGCAAAGTAACGGTCGGTGCGAATCCAGTGCATCTCGCGGCCTTCCATGACCTGTTCCTTGCCGACGATCGGGATGTTATTCTCCGACTGGCACGCCACCATGCACGCGGAGCAGCCGATGCAGGTATTAAGATCGACCACCATGCCCCAAGCATGCGGGTCGAGGCTGGCGGCGGTGTTCAGCGGCGGGTTGGTGTAAAGCGAGACGTTCGGCGGGATGTGGGCGTCCATGCCCATCGTCTTCGCGAAATCGGGATCGGCTTTGTACTCGCTGAGCGTGGCTTCGCGGGTGAGATCGCCACCGCGGCCTTCGAGCGCCCAGTGCTCCTGGGTGAGTGCGAGTTTGTAGGTGTCGCCGGTCGCTTTCACCGAAGCACCGACGGCAAAGTAAGGCTGGGCGGTCGTGCGCAGCGGGTAGGCGTTGAAACCGGTGCGCTGGCCGACGCGACCGACGACCGTGCGGCCATAGCCGAGGGCGATGGAAATGGAACCGTCGGCATGGCCGGGGGCGATGATCGCCGCGGCCGTCAGCGTGCGTTTCTCGACGGTGATCTCGATCACGCTGTTATCCTTGATCCCCAGCTTCTTCGCCGTCGCCGGACTGAGCATCGCCGCGTTGTCCCACGTTATTTTCGTGATCGGGTCGGGGATTTCCTGGAGCCAGCCGTTGTTGTTGAAACGTCCGTCATCCACCTTCGCGCAGCCGATGAAGACGACTTCGTAGGCGTTCTCCGCGAGCGCGGGCAGGGCGGATTTGTCGGCCACGTATTTCGTTGCGGCGGCGGCGTTGAAGGCAAGCGCCTCGGGCTTCGCGGCGCTGTCGGCGAGAAAACCGTCGTGCAAAAACTTCGCCCACGCGGCGACGAACTCCGCCGGCTTGGCCAGCGCCTTGAAAGTGTCCTGAGTCAGTTCTGGCCCCGTCGGCTTCGGCAGTCCGGCGACCTTCGCCAGCAGATCGAGTTCGCTCCACGCACCGAAAAGCGGGAGGATCATCGGCTGCACGGAGAGGTAGCTGCCGTCCGCCGCGAGGCCGTCGCCCCAGCTTTCGAGGTAGTGCGCGAGCGGCACGTTCCAGTGCGAAAGGTGCGAGGTTTCATCCTCTGCGTGACCCAGCCGCACAACCGTCGGCACCGACTTCTGCAAGTCCGCCCAGTTCAAATCCGACGGCGCATTATAGACCGGGTTACCGCCGACGATGAACAGCGTCTTAACCTTCTTGTCGGTGATGTCTTTCGCCAGTTCCGAAATCGTCTGCGCCGGCTTCTCGCCCGCCTTCCGCCCGACGATGGTCTTCCCGATATTCCCCAGCGCCGCATTGATCGCCGCGACCAGCACCTGCACCGCCGCCGGCTGCCGCGCGCCCACCATTACGAGGCTCGCGCCCTTGCTCGCGACCAAATCCTCCACCGAATACTTAATCCACTCCGCGCTAAACTTCACCGCCGGTGCGCCGAAAGTCTTCACTATTTCGCCTAGGGTCGCGTCCTTCACCACCGTCGCGATTTCCCCCGCCAGCGCGAGCGCAAACGCCCCGATCTGACTCGCCGGCACACGCAGCCGATGATCCGCGATGCCCCCCGTGACCGTGTAGCGATTCTCCACCACATACAGCCGGTTCATCTTCGAGTCCGGCCCCGTCACCTTCCGCCGTGCGGAAAACTCCCGGATCGTGCTCACATCGCTCTCCGTCCCGAGGAAATCGCTGTCCAGTGCCAGAATCACGTCCGCCTTGTCAATCGCCGGCACTGCCATCACCCCGTCACCAAACGCCACACCCGCCGCCTCATCCGCCAGCTCCGTGCCCAGCGGCTCATACACCGCCCACGTCGCCTGCGGCAGCTTTTTGGCAATCTCCCCACGCAACCGCCCCCGCGTCGGCGAGCTGTCCTTTTCCAGCAGGAACGCCAGCCCCGACCCATCCCCCGCACCTTTCACGATCTCATCCAGCGCCTTCTCGAAAGCCCCCGCATCACTCTGCGTCCCGTCTTTCACAAAGTACCGCGCCCGATCCGTGTCGTACAGATCTAGCACCGACGACTGCGAGAAAAGATCTGTCGTCCCCTTGCTCACCGGATGCAGCGGATTGCCTTCGATCTTAGTCGGGCGTCCGTCGTGCGTCGTCGCCACCAGCGGCGCATAGCCCCGGCGGCTCGGGCGCGAGGTCGCGTAAAACAGCGGCTTCCCCGGAATCGACCACTCCACCCCGCGCGTGAACGGCACCAGATGCTTTTCCGGGCGGCGGCAGCCCGCGAAACTCAGCCCCGCCAGCGCCATCGAGGCCCCCATCAGTTGCAGGAAATTGCGCCGCGAAACCTCCCCGCCCTGCATCTCCGCTGCGCCCTGCGGGAACTCCCGCTCCATCCAGCCGCGAAACTCTGGCGTATCGCCGAGCTGCCCGAGCGAGCGCCAATACTTGCGGCCCGTCGCGGGCTCCGTGGGGTGTTGAAAAATTCGTTTCATCGGTGACAGCCTGCGCAATTCTTATCCGGCGGATTGATGTGCCACTTCTTTTTCAAAGCGAGCCCCTGCTCCAACTGGGCCTCCTTCACCGACTGATCCTTCCCCGGCGTCGGCTGCCAGTTCAAATTCGTGATCTGCTCCAAAGGCCGCAGCGCATTCTCCGGCGCGCGATGGCAATCCAGACACCACGACATCGAGTGCGGCTCCGCGTGATACACCACCGCCATTTCATTCACCTTCCCGTGGCAGCTCACGCAAGACACGCCCCGGTTCACATGCGCCGAGTGATTGAAATACACATAATCCGGCGTCTTGTGAATTTGCACCCACTCCACCGGCTGCCCCGTCCGCCAGCTTTCCCACAGCGGGGCCAGCTTCGGATTCTCCTTCTGCACCGCCTGATGGCAATTCATGCACACCTGCGTCGTCGGTACATTCGAATGGGCCGCCACCTCCACAAACGAATGACAATACCGGCAATCCATCCCGAGTTGCGCCACATGGACATCGTGCGGAAACGGAATCGGCTGCGCGGGCTGATAGCCGACGCGCGTGTATTTCGGCGTGAAATAATACGGCACCGCGAGCGACACCGCCCCGCCCGCGACCGCGGCGCAGAGGAGGATTTTAAGAGGGAGAATATTGCTCCCGCGTGGAAAAATATTCGCCATTTCCTAGTGAGTGTCGGTGCTTCGGGAATTCAAAGTGGCTGGGAAATTGTCGCGTTTGGGAAGTCGTTGCAAGGAACTTTGTGAAAAAATTCACAAGCAAGGGGGCGGGGCGTGGATTTTTCGGCCCGGCCTCGCGCGTGGCAAGGCTAAAAAAGCAGCGGAAGGCAGGGGTCTGCGCGCGCGGGGGAGGACGGGATCCCGCACCGCCGCGTCGCGCGGCACGGTTGCCAATTCCGCGGGGCGTCATTAGAAAAGCGCGCATGTATTTTCGCTCTCTCGCCCTCCTCGTCGCGCTGCTGCTGACCGCGGGCCGCGGCCTCGCGGAACTCAAGTGGGACAGGCCCGTGCAGAGCTTCCAGCGCACCCCGGAGGACGGCGAGATCGAGGTGCGGTTTGCGTTTCGCAATGCGGGCGCGGGACCGGTGACGATCAAGACGCTGCGGCCTTCGTGCGGCTGCACCACGGCGTATTTGGAAAAGAAAACCTTTGCGCCGGGTGAGGCGGGCGAGGTCGTGGCGCATTTCGTTTTCGGCGACCGCCGGGGGCCGCATCGGAAGACGATCGAGGTGCGGACGGATGACGCGGCGGCGGAATCGGTGGTGCTCGATTTGCGCGTGAATATCCACGACCCGCTGACCATCGCGCCGGCGCTGGTCTTTTGGAAAAGGGGCGAGCCGGGCGAGGCGAAGACGGTGCAGCTCACGGCGGACACGGGGCAGCCAGTGCGGATCAAAAGCGTGGTGTCGTCGAACCCGCGGGTGGCGGCGAAGCTGGAGACCATCAAGGCCGGCCAGCAATACGTGGTCTCGGTGACGCCCGCCGACACGGCGCAGAAGGAGTCCGCCGAGATCAGCCTGCTCACGGATTTTCCAGCGGACGCGCCGCGCACTTACGTGATCCACGCGCGCGTGAAATGATCGTCCGCACACTCCGTCAGCTCGCGCTCGTGCTGGCGCTGGCGCTTGTGCCCGCCTTGGTCTCCGGCGCATGGCAGCTTCGGATGAGCCCGCAGGAACCGCTCGCGCCTGGCGAGGTGCGGCTGGCGACGGCGCGGATGTGGGGCGACAAGGTGCAGTGGGTCGATGCGCGCGCGCGCGCGAAGTACGAGCGCACGCACATCCCCGGCGCGCTGCTGCTTAATGAGGACGAATGGGACAAACTCGTCGGGCCGTTTCTCGATGCGTGGGATGCGGACAAAACGCTCGTCGTGTATTGCGACGGCGGGAGTTGCGAGGCGAGCCAGGCGGTGGCGGAGCGCATCCGCACGGAGCTGAAAATCGGCGGCGTGTATGTGCTGAAAGGAGGGTGGGCCGCGTGGGAGGGAAAGTGATCGCCGTGCTGCGAATTGCGGTCGCGGGAATCTTCCTCGCAGCGGGTGTGATGAAGATCTGGGACTTCGCACACGCACGCTCTGCGACGCCGGATTTCACCATTGCCATCCAGCATTACGAACTGCTCCCGCCCGACGCTTCGGTGCTGCTCGCGGTCTATCTGCCGTGGCTCGAAGTCACCGCCGCGCTCGCGCTTTTCACGCGGCGGCTCGCGCTCGGCGCGGCAGCGGCGCTGCTCGGTATGAGCGCGATGTTTCTCGCCGCCATCGGCAGTGCGTGGTGGCGCGGACTGAACATCGCGTGCGGGTGTTTTGGCAAAGACGAAACGACCGCCGACTACCGCCTGCTCATCCTTCGCGACCTCGCGCTGCTCGCGGCGGTGGTGATCCTCGCCGTCCACGAGTGGCGGCGCGCGCCACGCGCGCATGGGTAGGGGAAGCTGGCCGCCTCCCCTACGGATGCGGCGCTACTGCCGCGGCAGCGTCCACATTTTCCGCGTCTCCTGCTGCTGGAGCACCACATGATCGCGCCCGAGATCGACCACGCGGTAGGTCACGCCCGCCTCACCCGGCCACGCGAAAATCTCACCCGCATGCACCTTCACCACGGTCTTCCCGTCCTCCGACGCGAGCACGGCGAAGGTCGCAGAAGTCTTCGCCGGCAAATCCTTCACCAACGTCACGCGCTCCTTCGTCGAGGTGTCTTCAAGTACGACTTGCGAGCGGTCGGTCGCGACGCCGTCCTTGTCCGTCGTCTGCCGCTCGGTGAGCTTCGTCACGCGCAGCGGAAAGCCCGGCAGCGTGTCGCCTGTACGCACGGTTTCAAAGCGCGTGTCGCCGCCGTCGGTGCGCTTGATGATCGCCTTTTCCCCGTGCAGCGAATCGAGTGTGAGCGGAAGCCGCACCTCGTTATATTCCTTGAAGCGAATCGCGGGATGCGCCGTCACCGCCTCGGGGTGCGAGGTCGCATCGCGCGGATCCGTGCCGGCGAGGAATTCATCGCGGTTGCTCACCCCGTCGCCGTCCGCATCGGCGTCGAGCATCTGCGGGTCGTTGAGATCGAGGCGATACTTTTTGAACCATTCCTCATACGCCCCGCGATCATCTGCCAGAGCCGGTTGCGGGGCGGCGGCGGGGGCGGCCTTCATCTCCTTGAGAAAGGCTGCGTCGGATTCCGGCGCGGTCGATTTCGCCACCGGCGCAGCCTCCTCCGCGGCCTCGGGTTCCCGCGCCGCCACCGGCGCGGCGCTCTCCTTTTTTCCACACGCGGCGAGCAGGAAAACGGTGAGAGTGAAAGCGAAAAAACGGGCGGAAGGAGTAATCATGGAGCGCGCCGAATGTAGGCTCCGCCGCGTCCCGTGCAATCCTCGCGGTTACGCGTGCTTCTTATTGAAGCGCGCCACCTCGCGGTCGGACTCGCGCTTCTCCGCCTTCGTCTTGAGGTCCTGCCGCTTGTCCACCGCCTCCTTCCCCTTGCCCACGCCGATCTCGATTTTCACCCGCGCGTCTTTCCAATACATGCGCAGCACCGGCAGCGTGTTGCCGCGGATTTGCGTCAGGCCAAAGAGCCGCTCGATCTCGCCCTTGTGCAGCAGCAGCCGGCGCGAGCGCTTCGGCTCATGCTGCGCGAAACTCGCCTTTGCATACGCCTGCACGTCCACGTCGTAGGCAAAGACCTGCCCGTTTTCCACGCGCGCATACGCCCCGTTGATATTCGCAAGGCCACCGCGGATTGATTTCACTTCCGTCCCTTTCAACTCCAGCCCGGCCTCAAACCTCTCCGAGATGTGATACTCCCGCAGCGCCTTGCGGTTGATCGAAATATCCACCACCCGGCCCGGTGGCTTTTTCTCCCGACCCTGCGGCGCATTCGCCACGGGCGGTTACTTCCCCTTTTTCCCCGGCACCGTGAGCGCCACCACCGGCGCGGGCTCCCACGTCAGCTTGCCCTGGATGATTTCCGTCAGCGCGATGTCCGAGAAGCCCATCCGCGGCCCCGTTTCGATCATCGGCCGATGCCCCGCCGAGAGCTGGCGCACGCGTTTCGACACCATATTGACCAGCACCTGCTGGCTGCCGATGAGTTTGAGGGCGTCGTCAACGAGGGAGCTGGTCATAGGGCGAAAAGGAGCGATCACTGGGAAAAAGGAGCGCGACTATGGTGGGGGTGACTGGGGCTGTCAATGGGAGAGTTCGGAGAAATGACGATGGGGAAAAGGCCGGCGTTTCCCGCAATATCCTCTCGCCTTCCCGCGCACGCCCGACCTACAACCGCCGCCCACCTTTCACCCCACACCACACACCTATTATGAGCAGAAAAATTCGCATGGGCATGGTCGGCGGCGGACGCGGCGCTTTCATCGGCGCAGTGCATCGCATCGCCGCCAATATCGACGGCCAGGTCGAACTCGTCTGCGGCGCTTTCTCCAGCGACCCGCAGCGCTCGCGCGATTCCGGCGCGGACCTCTTTCTCCCGCCCGACCGCTGCTACGGCACCTACCAGGAGATGATCGAAAAAGAGAAAGCCCTGCCTGCGGAAAAGCGCATGGATTTCATCGCCATCGTCACGCCGAACCACATGCACTTTCCGCCGGCGAAAATGGCGCTGGAAAACGGCTTCCACGTCCTCTCGGACAAGCCCGCCACTTTCAATCTCGCCGAGGCGAAAACGCTCGGAGCCATCGTCAAAAAAAGCGGCCTGCTCTACGGCCTCACGCACAACTACACCGGCTACCCGCTCGTCAAACAGGCCCGCGAAATGGTCGCCGCCGGCAAGCTCGGCAAGATTCGCAAAGTCGTCGTCGAATACCCGCAGGGCTGGCTCGCCACGAATATCGAAGCCGCCGGGCAGAAGCAGGCCGCGTGGCGCACCGATCCCAAACGCAGCGGAGCCGCCGGCTGCATCGGCGACATCGGCACGCACGCGGAAAACCTCGCCGAGTACATCACCGGCCTCGAGATCAAGGAACTCGCCGCCGACCTCAGCGCCTTCGTCAAAGGCCGCAAGCTCGACGACGACGGCAACGTGCTGCTCCGCTTCAAAGGCGGCGCGAAAGGCGTCCTCCACGCCAGCCAGATTTCCGTCGGCGAAGAGAACAACCTCAGCATCCGCGTCTATGGCGAAAAAGGCGGCCTCGAATGGCACCAGCGCGAGCCCAACACCATGCTCCTCAAATGGGCCGACCAACCCATGCAGGTTTATCGCACCGCCAATGGCTACCTCGGCGCCGCCGCGCTCGCCGCCGGTCGCACCCCGCCCGCGCACCCCGAGGGCTACCTCGAAGCCTTCGCCAACACCTACAAAAACTTCGCCGCCACCATCCGCGCCCGTCTGGAAAACCGGAAGCCCACAGCCATCGAGAGCGACTATCCGAAGATCACCGACGGCATCCGCGGCATGGCCTTTATCGAGGCGGTCGTGGCGTCGTCGAAAGCGAACGCGGCTTGGACGAAGCTGGACGTTTGAGTTAGCCGGATCACAGCCCCGTCGGGTGGTCGATGAATTCCCACGGGACGCGGAATTTTTTCGCGACGTGCGCGGCGAGCGCACGCACGCCGAAGGTCTCGGTGGCGTAGTGGCCGCCGTAGAAAACATTCACGCCCAGCTCCTCGGCGAGCGTGTAGCTGTGGTGCGGGCCTTCGCCGGTGATGAAGGTGTCCACGCCTTCCGCTGCCGCGCGCGCGACCTCGCCGCCCGCGCCGCCGGTGACGATGCCGATGCGCGCGGTTTTTCCCGGCCCGCCGGGCGCGAGGTGCGGGGCGCTGCCGAGCACTTTTTCCAGACGCCGCGCGAGTTCTTCGAGGGAAAACGCGGCGCGTGTTTGGAGGCCGATAGGCTGGCCTTTGGAGAGAAAAAACGGCGCGCATTTTTTGAAGCCGAGCGCCTTGGCGAGCAGGGCGTTATTGCCCACGGTGGGATGCAGGTCGAGCGGCAGGTGCGAGCTGTAGATGGCGAGGTCACCGTCGAGCGCGGCTTGCACTTTCCTCCGCACCGCGCCGGTGAGCGGCTGCACGCCGCCCCAAAACAAGCCGTGATGCACGAGCAGCAGCGTGATCCCCTGCTCCACCGCGCGTTCGATCACCCACTCGCACGCATCCACCGCCGCGCCGATTTTCGCGACCGCGCCGGAGTTCTCGATTTGCAGGCCGTTCCACGCGCCGGGGTAGTCGGCGACTTCCGCGGTGCGCAGATATTTGTCGAGATGGGCGGTGACGGCGGCGAGGGCTGGCATAAGCAGAAGTTTAGATTTGCGCGCAAAGATGACGATGGCTACTTTTCTCCGAGGAAAAAGGACGGCCACGCCACGCACAAACCGAAACTAAACATGCCCACCACCAACGCCAATCCTCCGCTCGCCGAAACGCGCACCTGCCCGCTCTGCGGCTCGGCGCTTTTGTCCGACAACCTCACCGAATGCCCCAAATGCGACTGGATGCACGAGGAGCCGAAAAATCCCCTCGCCGGATTTCGCGGCCGCGTGGCCGTGTGCCTCAGTGCCGTCCCCGGACTCGGCCACATCTACAAAGGCCACCGGCTGCTCGGCGCGATCATCATGCTCGGCAGCGGGTTCGCCTTCGCCTTCTGCTTCCTCGCCGGGGCCGCGAGCGCGGGCTGGGGCATGCTGCTGCTCCCGCTCTACTGGGGCGCGGTGATGCTGCACGCCTACTGGACGGACGACCGCGCGCTGCATCATCACACACGCGGGTAGTTTGCCCACGCAAGCCAACGAAACAGCGATGGAGCCGCCGCAGATCCATACAAGGCAAGAGAGTGGCGAGGCTGCTTTGTTCCCACGGCTTGGACACCTTGCGCGAGTTTTCTTCCGTTGCGCTCTTTTCGCCTCCGCCACTGTTCTCGGCGCATTCGTGATCGGTGTCGTTCTTGATAGCCAGCCATTGATCAGGGCAGCCACTTCGCTCGCTGCCTTGCTGGTAGTTCCTGTATTCGTTTTGTCATTCGCGTTCATTCGCGCGGATCGACGGCTTGCGCTGACCGGTTTCGCAATCCTCCTGCTCATGCTTTTCGCTGGCTTGGGAATTCCGGCCCATTAGCGAACGGAAAGTTGTTTCGGTTCGCGGATTTTCCCCTAACGTCCGCGCCCTATGTTATCCGCAGGTATCGTCGGCCTTCCCAATGTCGGCAAATCCACCCTCTTCAACGCCGTCACCAAAACGCAGAAAGCGCAGGCGGCGAACTACCCGTTTTGCACCATCGATCCGAACGTCGGGATCGTCACCGTCCCCGACCCGCGGCTCGCGGCACTCTCGAAACTCTCGCACTCGAAAAAGCTCGTCCCCGCCGCGATTGAGTTCGTGGACATCGCGGGCTTGGTGAAAGGCGCGAGCGCGGGGGAAGGGCTGGGCAACCAGTTCCTCGCGCACATCCGCGAAGTGCATGCGCTGGTGCAAGTCGTGCGCTGTTTCGAGGACGCGGACATTCATCACGTCAGCGGCACCGTCGATCCCGTGCGCGACATCGAGATCATCAATACCGAGCTGATTCTCGCCGACCTCGCCGCCGTGCAGAAGCGCAAGGACCGCCAGGTCAAAGCTGCGAAACTCAACGACAAGATTGCCAAGGCCGAAGTCGCGCTTTGCGAAAAACTCATCCCCCATCTCGACTCCGGCAAACCCGCGACCACGCTCGAACTCAGTGACGACGAGACGAAACTCTTGCGCGAGTTTTTTCTCCTCTCGGGCAAGCCCACCATCTTCGCCTGCAACGTCGCCGAAGCCGATCTCGCGAACGTCGCCGCCATCGTCGAAGCCGCGCGCGACAACGAAGGCGTGCCGCCGCGCGACAACGTCGAGATGACCGACGCCGCGCGCTTCGTCACCGCCGTGCAGGATTACGCGCGTTCGCATTTTGCCACCGAGGCCGTGGTCATCAGCGCGCAGATCGAGAGCGAACTCGCCACCCTTACCGACGAGGAAGCCGCCGAATACCTCGCCGGCATCGGCGTGGCGTCGAGCGGCGTCGGCTCGCTCATCCGCGCCGTCTATCACCTGCTCGGCCTGCGCACCTACCTCACCACCGGCGAGCAGGAGACCCGTGCCTGGACCATCCGCGCCGGCGACAAAGCACCCGCCGCCGCCGGGGTCATCCACAGCGATTTCGAGCGCGGCTTCATCGCTGCCGAGACCGTGCATTTCGACGACCTCATCACCCTCGGCTCCCACGCCAAAGCCCGCGAAGCCGGCAAGCTGCGCATTGAGGGCAAGGAGTATGTGGTGAAGGACGGGGACGTGGTGGAGTTCCGGTTCAACGTGTAGAAACGCAGCGGGCCGCCCGAAAAAAAATCAGGCGACCCGCGACGGTGAAATTTTCCGAAAGCCTACGCGGTGATCTGACCGTTCAAGCCATTCGGAAAGAACAGCCCGCTGGTCGCATTGGCGGCGCCATAGACGATGTTCAAGACCTGCCGCGTGGTGCGGCTGAAGGCGATGCCGTTGGCGTCGAGCACCACGAGATTGGCGTAGCCGTCCGGCCCGATCAGGGGCTGATCCAAATCCGTGGGGCCGTCCAGCACATCGCGCAGGTCGGAGATCTTTTTCACGATGCCGAGCACGTCCGCCACCGCGTCATCGCTCCGTGCAAAAAGCACCGTGCGAATGATGGCTGAATGACTGGACTCGGCAGAGAGGATGCCAGCCGCGGCGGTCAGCACGTCTTTGTTGGTGATCAAGGCGGCAGCGCCCTTGTAGGCCGTCACGCCTACATCCTCAAAGATGAAAGCCCCGAGGAGAAAATTGAGATCATTGGCAAAGGGATCGAAGGCCGGACCAATGCCGGCGGCGGAGGCGAGGGTATTGAAACTGGCCTGCAAGTCGATTTTGGGCCGGGCCGCGGGCACTCCGCCGAGAGACTGGATCGTCGCCCGGAGCGCGGAGACATGATTTTTTTCATCCGTGGCAATCTCCAGCGCGTACTCGCGGATCGCCTGGCTGGCGAAAGGCACCTGCGGATTGGCTTTGACCGTGACGGCCCCCAGCGTACCGCTGCCGGTCACGGCGACGCCGTGGGATTCAAGGCCGCCGCCGTCAAAGGCGCGCAGGTAATATTCCGCTTCGAGGTATTCGAGATTGAGCGCGAAGTTCAGGACGGCAATGTCCGTGGCAGTCCCGGCATCGGCTCGCGCGGAGGAGGTAGTGCCGAGGAGTGCGGCGGAGGAGAGCAGGGCTCCGGTCGCGCCGGCGCGACGGAGAAAGTGACGGCGGTTGGAGTTGACGGGTTCGGTAATGTCGATGGTGGTCGGTTGCATAAGTTTTGGTAACGGCTGGTTTTTCAACAAGCGGAATGCCTGTTGGTGAATGGGAATTCGGGAGCAACCGGCCCGGCGGATGCACGCTGCCTGCACTTTCCCGTCAGCCGCGATTTCACGGCGGAGAAAAAAGGGCCGGTTGTCCCTCGGTTTTCCGGCAAAAGCGCGGTGCTGATTTTTTGTCGAACCGCACCCACCGGCCAGCCCGCCGGCGTTTTTCCAGCCGGCTTTTTTCCTACCCCAAGACCTCGAACTGGCTCATCACGCGGAAGCTCTCATACCGCTCGTCGATCTGCTCCTGGGTGAGCGTGCGGAGGCGTTCCAGGGAGAATTTTTCGACGTTGAAACTGGCGAGCACGCTGCCGCAGACGACCGCTTTGCGCAGCGCCTCGAATGTGACGTGGCCCTGATCCGCGGCGGCGAGGTAACCGGCGAGGCCGCCGGCAAAGGTGTCGCCCGCGCCGGTGGGGTCGTGGATGTCCTCCAGCGGATACGCGGCGCAACTGAAGAACCGCCCCTCGGGCCCGAAGAGGAGCGCGCCGTGCTCGCCTTTTTTGATGACGACGTAGCCGGGGCCCATCGCGCGGATTTTGGCGGCGGCTTTGATGAGGCTGGTTTCTTTGGTGAGCATGCGGGCTTCGCCGTCGTTGAGGATGAGCATGTCCACGCGGGCGAGGAGGCGGAGGAGTTCGTCGAGGGCGATGTTGATCCACAGGTCCATGGTGTCGGCGATCACGAAGCGCGGGCGCTGCATCTGGTCGAGGACGTGGTTTTGCAAATTCGGGCCGATGTTTGCCAACAAAACGTAGGGCGCGTGCTGGTAGGCGGCAGGGAGCACGGGCGTGAAGTGCTCGAAGACGTTCAACTCGACACTGCGGGTCTCGCGGGTGTTGAGATCCCACATGTATTCGCCGCTCCAGCGGAAGGTTTTTCCGGGGACGATCTGGAGGCCTTCGAGGTCGATGTTGCGCGTGGCGAAATAGTCGAGGTGCGCCTTCGGGAAATCGTCGCCGACAACGCCGACGAGATTGACCGGGGTGAAGAAACTCGCGCCGACAGCGGCGTAGGAGGCGGAGCCGCCCAGCAGGTCGGCGTGCTCCTCCACGGGCGTTTTGACGGTATCGAGGGCGATGGAACCAACAACGAGGACGGACATCCGCTGTGAATGCAAAACGGGCGCGGGGATGACAAGGGGGAAATGGCAGATGGAAAATGAAAAATGGCAAAGGACGAAGGTGCGGCCATTCGGCATTCTTCATCCGTCATTCGGCATCCGTCATTCGCCACCGCGACGCTTGACCGTGGGCGCATGGTGTGGCGCTATGGGCGGCACTTTTTCCCATGTCTTCCGAGGTCGAAAATCCCACCATCATCAGGAACCCGAACCGCAGTCTGTGGGAGGCGGCGGTGACCGGGCATCGTGCGGAACTCGGCCAGCTCGCGGCGCGCTGCTGGCCGCCGGTGTACGTGTGGATGCGGGCGTCGGGCGCGGCGGCTGAGGAGGCGGCGCAGCGCACGGAGGATTTTTTCGCACGGCTGCAAAGCGTGGATTTGCCGCGACCCGAGGAGGAGGACGTGGCGCATTTTCAGGAATTCCTCCTGCACCGGCTGACCGCCTACGCCGAGGCCGGCTACCCGCCGGCGGACGTGGCCGCGCAGGCGGCGGCTTCACTCGTCATCGACCGGGCGAAAGCGGAAAAGCGTTTCGGCCAGGAGCCCGCGGGCCGCGGAGTCGATGAGCTTTTTGCCCGCCGCTGGGCGCTGACCACGCTGGAGGCGGTGCTCGATGCCCTGCGCGCGGAGTACGCGGCGGAGGGAAAGGAAAAGCTGTTCCCGTTTCTCCCGCCATTCCTCAGCTTCAGCGGCGGCGAGGAGCGCTACGTGGAGATTGCGCCGCAGGCCGGCCTTTCCGTCAGCGCGCTGCACGTCACGGTGTTTCGTTTCCGCCAGCGCTACCGCGAGGTGCTGCGCCGTTTCGTGGGCGACACCGTGCGCGACGAAGGCGACGTGGATAGCGAATTGACCAAGCTCCTAGTCGGAGCTAGCTAACCCCTCCGCGATGCCGAACGACGAGGACATAACCGACGAAGACAACGCCCCGACCGGCGCGGGCGCACTGCCTTCCATCCTCGGCGGCATGAGCCCGGACGAGCTTTTCGCCCGCGGCATGCAGAGCGTGCGCATGACCGGCGGCGGCAGCCTGCAAAGCTGGGAACCGCCGAGCGTCGCAGAAGCCGCGCGCCTTTTCCCAAACTACCAGATCACCGAGATGATCGGCCGCGGCGGCATGGGCGTGGTCTATAAAGGCAAGCAGATCTCGCTCGACCGCATCGTGGCGATCAAGCTCCTGCCGCTCGAGGTCAGCATCGACCGCGACTTCGGCGACCGCTTTGTCCGCGAGGCGCGCACGATGGCGAAGATGAACCATCCGAACATCGTTTCGGTTTTCGATTTCGGGCACACCACCGAGGGGCATCTCTACTTCGTCATGGAGTTCGTCGAGGGCACCACGCTGCATCATTTGATCAAAGCCGTGGGGCTGAAACCGACGCAGTCGCTGGAGCTGATTATCGGCGTCTGCGATGCGCTGCAGTACGCGCACAGCGAGGGCGTCATCCACCGCGACATCAAGCCCGCCAACATCCTCGTCGATACGCGCGGACGCGTGAAAGTGACCGACTTCGGCCTCGCCCGCATGGACACCACGAAGACGCCCGAGCAGTGGGGCCAGACCATGACCGGCATGGTGCTCGGCACGCCGGACTACATGTCGCCCGAGCAGAAAAAAGGCGTCCGCGTGGATCATCGCGCCGACATCTACAGCCTCGGCGTGATGCTTTACGAAATGCTCTGCGGCGAAATCCCCGCCGGCATTTTCGACCCGCCCTCGGTGCGCGTGGCGGTGGACGAACGCATCGACCAGGTCGTCATCCGCGCCATGCAGCAGGAGCCGGATCGGCGCTACGCCAGCTCCGGCGAGATGAAGACCGCGGTCGAAAACATCCGCAACACGCCGCTCCCGGAAAAGTCCGCGAGCACCGTCGCCCCAGCCGCGCCGGGCACGGTCGCATCCGCGCCGGGCACCGTGCAAAATCCCGCGCAAAGCGGCTACGCGCCCGTCCCGAAATCGGGAGCGCCCATTGGCACGCTCATCGCCGCAGGCTGCGCGGTCATCGCCGTCGGCGTGGTTTTGTGGAAGGAATTTCACCCCCCTGCACCGGCGGTGAACCCCGCGCCGCCCGTGCCGCAAATCGCCGCCGCCACGCCGGTGCCGAAAACGGATCCCAAGGTCGAGCCCGCCGTGGCGAACACCGAACCTTACGGCCCGCCCTTGCCCGCCGAACCCCTCATTGCCGCGGCCCCCGTCTTGGACAAAGGCCACGAACCTATGGTGCCCGTGCCCCCGCCGCCGGTCGATAATCCCATCGTGGTCAAACCGCCCCCAGTCGCCACGCCACGCTTCGCGCAAGGCCCCGGCAACCCCGGAACCACCATCATCGGCGGCCCGCGCACTGCTCCCGGCACCGGCATTAACGCGGGCCCCGGAACCTTTATCCCGGCTGACCCTCGGCCGACAGTGGAGTCGGACCTCCTGCCGAATGACTGGAAAACCTTTGTCGCCGAAGGGGACAACTTCATGCGCCGTCGCCGCACCGAAGAAGCCATCCGGGCGTACGAATCGGCCATCGATGTCGCGGGCGACAATCCCAAATCCGTCAACCTCGCGGATTACGGTCGCGTCTGCATGGCCCTGAGCAGTCTCCAGTTGCAAAATGGCTCGCAGCCCGAGGCGCGCACCACCTTGCTCAACGGCCGCAAATTCCTGAAGGGCAACAATGGCCCGGCCAATTTGGTGCAGCAGATGGAGGGGCTTTTGATCAAGCTCCAGAAACAGGAATAAAGCCGCGACCCTTGCCAGGTGCGGCCGATCCTCTGGCAATTCCCGCGGGGCGCGCTACCGTCGCCGCCCCTATGTCACTTTGGAATACCGCCCACCCTTGGCTGCGCGAACTCATCTCCTACGAGCCCGGCAAACCGATCGAAGACGTGGCCCGCGAACTCGGCCTCAAGCCCGAGGAAATCATCAAGCTCGCCTCGAACGAAAACCCGCTCGGCCCTTCGCCCAAGGCGCTCGCCGCCATGCGCGAGATGCTGGAGCGCTCCCACTTTTACCCCGACGGCGGCGGCTACTACCTGCGCGAAGCCATCGCCGCGAAGCTGGGGCTGAAACGCGAAAACGTGATCCTCGGCTGCGGCTCGAATGAGGTCATCGAGTTTATCGGCAAAGCCTTCCTTTCACCCGGCGATGAAGTCGTCTGCGCGCGCCACGCCTTCGTCGTGTACAAACTCATGGCCACGCTTTTCGGCGCGACCACCATCGAGGTGCCCGACCCGAATTTCGCCCACGACCTCGACGCCATGCTGGCCGCGATCACCCCGCAAACGCGCGAGGTTTTCATCGCCAATCCAAACAACCCCACCGGCACCCTGCTCTCGCAGGACGAGATCGACCGCTTCATGGAAAAGGTGCCCGCGCATGTCGTCGTCGTCTTCGACGAAGCGTATTACGAGTTCCTCGAAAACCCGCCCCACACGCTCAAGTTTGTCCGCGAAGGCCGCAATGTCGTCGTGCTACGGACGTTCTCGAAAATCCAAGGGCTCGCAAATCTGCGCATCGGCTACGGCCTCGCGAAACCCGAACTCATCGACGTGCTGCAAAAAACCCGTCAGCCCTTCAACGCCAACGGCATCGCCCAGGCCGGCGCGCTCGCCGGTCTCGCCGACGACGACCACCAGCGCAAGACCCGCGACCTCACCATCGCAGGCCGCAATTTTCTCCAGCGCGAATTCGCCGCGATGGGCCTCGAGTTCGTCCCCAGCTTCGCCAACTTCGTCCTCGTCCGCGTCGGCGATGGCCGCGCCGTTTTCCATGCGCTCATGCGCAAAGGCATCATCATCCGCGACATGACCTCCTACGCCCTGCCCGAATGGATCCGCGTCAGCGTCGGCACCATGCCGCAAAACATCCGCTTCCTCACCGAACTCCGCGCCCTGCCCAACCTCGCCACCACCACCCCCGCGCGAGTGTAACGCAGCGACGCTGCATCCTGGGAGCGCGCGCTCCCCGGAATTTTTACCGCGCGTCCATTTTCAATTGAAGGCCGAGCTTTCGCGCGAGCCCCTGCACCTCCGCCGTCAGACTCTCCCGCGTCCGCCCGCGCAGGAGAAACTCCGCCTCCGCCTGCTCCGCCGGCACCCCGCGCCGCAGCGCATCGCAATACGCCGCCATGCTCACGCCATCGCCCTTCCCGTCGTGATGCAAAAACCAGTGCGCGAGCAGCGCCGAAGAATTGTAGAGCGGGTACGCCGTCACCGCGGAAACCTCCTCGCGCCATTGCGGCAGCGTCAGCGCCATCAGCCGCGCGGGCGGGATGAGCAGCACCTCGCGCCGGTCCGGCGTCGCCCGCCATTTCAAAACGTAGTCGTGCATCGCCCCGTCGAGATTTTGAAAAGCATAGCGCCCGCGCGTGTACGGCGTCCCCGCCATGCACTCGGCAAAGCCCTCGTTCAGCCACATCGGCAGCCACCCGCCCCAGCGCCCGAGCAGTTGATGCGTGACCTCGTGTTTCGGCACGAAAGTCTGCCGCTGAAAATCCAGCGCCAGCGCATACATGCCCTGCTTGATCCCGAGGTTCGGCAGCAGAATCAGCATCCGCCGGCTGTGCCCGTCGAAGTAGCCGCCGCTGCCCTCGATCCCGCCCGCCGCCTGGTACGCCGCCGCGGTGGAAAACATCGCCACCGCATATTTTTCCTCCTCCTCCCCGCGTATCAGCCCCAGCGGCAGCGCGATCAGCGCTGCCCGCGTCGCTTCGAAAACCGCCGTGATGTCATGCACCACCGGCACCGGCAGCTTGAGATCCGACTCCACCGCAAAATGCGCACTCTCGCAGGAAAACCTCGACGCCGCCGCATCCTCGCCGACCACCCGCACCTCGAACTTTTCCGCCACCGCCTCCGCCGGCCACGGCGCGATGCGCTCGGGATCGATGAGCGGCGCGCGGCGGTTCTGCATCCGCCACTGCTGGATGTAGCGCACATCCTCCTCGCTCAGCAGCGCGAAAGGCACCACCGCCTTCCCCCGCCCCGGCACCAGCAGCGTCGCGCGTAACCCGTCCGCCGCGAGCAGTTCCGCCGCAAACGGCTTCCCCGGCAGACACGTCCACTGCCGCACCTCCCCAGCCCACCCCGCACTCGCGAACAGCACGAGCAGTGCGAGGATTTGCCTCAGCAAAAATGTGCGCGCGCAAAACACCCCGCATCGCTAAGCCGAACCCGCCGCCCCGGCAAGACGCACGCGGCGCACTGTAGGGGAAGCTGCCAGCTTCCCCTACAGTG
>JAYVNN010000344.1:0-11434 GCA_043758435.1 Chthoniobacter sp. | reverse complement strand
GGGCTGACTTCCAGCTTCTTGCAGACTTCTTCCACGCCTTGGCCTCCGGCCAAAAGCGTGGCCGCCTCGCGCCGCTTTTTGATGATCTCTTCGGGTGTATGTCTTTTGCGTTTCATGGTGAGAGTTCGGGGGCGCTCACGCGCCGCCAACTCTCATAGCGCCTGGATCAACTTTCGGGGAGCAGGCCAACTCCACCCCGCGTCCTCCGCGCGCGGATTTGCATCCGCGGTGCATTATTCTGGCCGCCTAGATCGCGGAGGAGCAGATGATCCGCCGCCGCGCCCGCAGGTGCAGGCCATCCTCGACCAGCTCAATACGCTGCTGAATCAGATCACACGGGGGCTGAGAGGAGGGAGCGGCCACCCGCCTGCCAAAAACCTTTCCCAGCGGACACCCTCCCGAAACATAGATACCCATCCGCAAAAAAACGGCGCGGGCTGCATAGGGCAGCTCGCGCCGGTTTTACAAGTTTTCTGCCTCCGCCGTTTAGCGCGAGTAAAGCTCGACGATGAGCTGCTCGTTGACGATGGGCGCGATCTCCTCGCGCGTCGGGATGCGGGAGACCGCACCTTTGAAGTTGTCCTTATCGACGGTGAGCCAGTCCGGCACCGGGGTGATCTGGGTCAGATCGAGGTTCTTGGCCGCGAGGCGGCGCGATTGCGGCTTATCCTTGATCGCGATGGTGTCGCCGGACTTCGCATTGAAGGAGGAGACGTCCACCTTGCGCCCGTTCACCTGCACATGGCCGTGCGAAACGAGCTGGCGCGCGCCGCTGCGGGAGTTGGCGAAGCCAAGGCGGTAAACCACGTTGTCGAGACGGGTCTCGAGCAGCTGGAGGAGGATTTCGCCGGTCACGCCGCGCTTGGTGGAGGCGATGTGAAAGTAGCGGCGGAACTGCCGTTCCAGCACGCCGTACTGGTAGCGCAGTTTCTGTTTCTCGCCGAGGGCGACGGCGTATTCGCTCTGTTTGCGGCGCGAGCCCTTTGGCCCGTGCATGCCGGGGCCGTAGTTCTTGCGTTCGAGCGCTTTCGAGGGGCCGAAAAGGGCGACGCCAAAGCGGCGGCTGATTTTCGATTTGGGGCCGGTGTAACGTGCCATATCTCTTTGTTGGTTGGGTTGCTAAAGTTGGGATTCGTTTTCGCCCGGGGTCAGACGCGGCGTTGTTTCGGCGGACGGCAGCCATTGTGCGGCACCGGCGTCACGTCTTTGATGACGCTGATTTCCAGACCCACGGCCTGAATCGCGCGCACGGCGGACTCGCGGCCTGCGCCGGGGCCTTTGACGCGGACCTCGACTTCCTTCAAGCCATGACCCATCGCCTGCCGGCAGGCATCCTGCGCGACCATCTGCGCCGCATATGCGGTGCTCTTGCGTGAACCTTTGAAACCGCACTTGCCGCCGCTCGACCAGCCGATGGATGCGCCGTTCATGTCGGTGATCGTGACGATCGTGTTGTTGAACGATGCGACGACGTGCGCGATGCCGGAGTGGACGTTCTTGCTGCCCTTGGCCTTGATGATTTTGATCTGTTCGACGACCGCGTTCGGGTCGAGCGAAAGGTTCTCCTCTTTCTTCGGCTCAGCCGCCGCAGCCGCAGCCGCCACGTCTTTCTTTTTCGGAGCCTTGGCTTTCGCAGCCTTGGCCGGAGCCTCCGCAGCGGTCGCGGGAGCAGCCGCCTCGGCGGTCGCGGGAGCAGCCGTCTCAGCGGCCGGTGCTGCGGGAATTTCGTCTTCGGCTTTAGCAGCCGTTGGTTTCTTGGAATCAGGCATAGTGCTGGGCAGTTACTTAGCGGCCGGTTTGGCGGTGTCCTTGGCGCGTTGCACGCCGACGGTTTTGCGCGGACCCTTGCGAGTGCGGGCGTTGGTGGAGGTGCGCTGGCCGCGTACGGGCAGGCCGCGGCGATGGCGGATGCCGCGGTAGCAGTTGACCGCCTGGAGGCGCTTGAGATTGGCCTGCAATTCGCGGCGCAGATCGCCCTCGATCGGCAGCTTGCTCGCCGTGATCGCTTGGATGATCTGGTTGAGCTGCTCGCTGCTCAGATCCTTGGCCCGTACGTCGGGACTGATATTGGCTTGCTCGAGGATTTTTTTCGCAGTGCTCGGGCCAATGCCAAAGATGTAGGGAAGCGACGCTTCGATGCGCTTGTCGCCGGGAATTTCAACGCCTAGGAGTCGGGGCATATTCGTGGGATGTGGTTTAACCTTGCCGCTGTTTGTGGCGCGCGTTTTTGCAAATGACGCGGACGACGTTTTTGCGCTTTACGATGCGGCAGCTTTCGCAAAGGCGTTTGACGGATGCTCGGACTTTCATGTTTTAAATCGGGTGGTTTTCGGAGGACAAAAAATCGCGCCGGGAATGGGTTTTCCCCAGTGCGATCAGGGTTGCTTCACTACTTTTGCCGGAAGGTAATTCTCCCCTTGGCCAAATCGTAGGGGGACATTTCTAACAGAACTTTGTCGCCTGGCAAGATGCGAATGAAGTGCAAACGCATTTTTCCTGAAATATGTGCGAGCACCCGGTGGCCGTTCGGCAGTTCGACCCGAAACATCGTGTTCGGCAGCAGCTCGACGACCTTTCCTTCTACTTCAATAGCGTTTTTTTTCGCCATGTCAGAATCTCTGGTTCGCCCTTCGTGATGAGCACCGTGTGCTCGAAATGTGCGGACGGTTTCGCATCGAGCGTGACCACCGTCCATTTGTCCTCCAGCACGCGCACGCCCGAGACGCCCATGTTCACCATCGGCTCGATGGCAATCGTCATGCCCGGCTTCAATTTGGGCCCGCTCCCGCGCCGGCCATAATTGGGAACCTGCGGCTCCTCGTGCAATTTCCGCCCCACGCCATGACCCACAAATTCCCGCACCACGGTGTAGCCGTTCGCCACGACTTCGTCCTCGATGGCCGCGCACATGTCACCCAGCCGCCGCCCGCTGTGCGCGAAGGTGATTGCGAGTTCGAGCGTATCCTCGGTCACGCGCAAAAGACGCTGCGTCTTTTCCTCGATGATGCCCACAGGCACAGTCGTCGCGGTATCCCCCACCCACCCATCCTTAATCACGCCGACATCCAGTTTCACGATGTCGCCGTACTGAACGCGCCGCGGCCCACCGATGCCATGCACGACTTCTTCATTGACCGAAATGCAAACGTGTCCCGGAAAACCGCGGTATCCGAGAAACGCGCTCTTGCAGTTGAGTTCCGCCATGAAATCCGCCGCCGCCTGATCGACCTCGCCTGTGGTAATGCCCGGACGGATCAAACCCGAAACGCGATCCAGCACCTCGCTCGCCGTCCGGCAGGACATGCGCATCTTTTCAATCTCGCGGTCGCTCTTGATCGGGATGCCCATGTGTCTGCCAGGTCAGGCCGCAGTCAGTTTCTCTGCTTGCGCCGCGCCCGATCCCAATGCTGTTGACCCGTGCAACACAGTCCGCTGTTTCAGCTAATGGAACTTGCCCGCCAAAAACACCGCCAGCCCGGCAATCAGCAGCAGCGCAATCCCGACATAAAGCCAAAGCATCGCGCCTTCCTTCACAGTCTCCCCCTGCCCTCCCGTGGGGCTGACAGACCGCCCGCGAATGCGACCCTTGCGCAAGAAGCCGTCGTAGTGGCGCTGGATCAGGTGGGTTTCCACCTGACGCATCGTATCCAGAATGACACCCACAATAATCAGCAGGCTGGTGCCGCCGAAAAACTGCGCCGTCGTGTAAGGCACCTGGAGCTGATGCGAAAGCATCTGTGGCAGAATGGCGATGATCGTGAGAAAGACCGCGCCCGCAAACGTCAGCCGGGTCATCGTGAAATCGAGAAAGTCCGCCGTCGGTTTTCCCGGACGCACCCCCGGCACATAGCCGCCATATTTCTTCAAATCCTCCGCGATCTGCTGCGGCTGAAACTGTGTCGCCACCCAGAAGTAACTGAAAAAGAAAATCATCGCGCCATAGAGCGCATAATGCAGCCAGCCAGCCGTCAGCATCGCCGCGACTTTCTGCGCCGTGGCGCTGTTCTTAAACGCCATGGTCGCAATCGTGGAGGGGAAAACGAGCAGCGCCTGGGCAAAAATGATCGGCATCACGCCGGCGTAGTTCACCTTCAATGGCATGTACTGGGTCTGCCCGCCGTACACCTTTCGACCGACAACACGCTTGGCGTATTGCACGCTGATCCTCCGCTGCGCCTGAGTCACACAGATGACCGCCGCAATCACAAAAAACAAAAACGCAATCATCAGCACCAGCACCATCGGATTCACCTGACTCGATTGCCCGCCGCTGGGAACGAACGTCCGCCACGCCTGCACCAGCGCAGAGGGCAGGCGGGCCACAATGCCGACCGCAATAATGAGCGACATCCCGTTGCCCACACCGCGATCCGTGATCTGATCGCCGATCCACATCAGGAACATCGTTCCGGCAGTGAGCGTAATCACCGTCATGATGCGGAAAGGCATCCCGGGATTGCCAACCAAGCCAACATCCATTTTGTTGATCGTGTCCATGATCCCCTGCAGGAAGGGATTCGACCCTGGGCTTTCAAACGAAACCGCCAGCAGGTATCCTTGGAATATGCACAGCGCGATCGTCGCATAACGCGTGAGCTGCATGATTTTCTGCCGCCCGCCATCCTCCTTCGCCAGCTTGCCCAGCTGCGGGATGACTGCGGTGAGCAGTTGCATCATAATCGAGGCACTGATGTAAGGCATCACTCCCAGCGAAAAGACCGCGCAATTTTCCAAGGCGCCTCCGCTGAAAATATTGAGCAACGCCGCCAGCGATCCGCCGGCCTGATTGCCCTGCGCCGCAAACCATGCCTGAATTACACTGACATTGATTCCAGGACAACTGACCGCCGCGCCAATGCGCACGATCACGAGCATGACCAGCGTGAACATCACCCGGCTCCGTAGCTCGGGGATTTTGAAGGTGTTGGTAAAGGCCGAGATCATCGTGGCACGAACGGTCTGTTATTCACTAGACAATGGCGACCCGTCCGTGCGCGCGGCATCCGAAAGCCATTACTTGACGGAGAGTGAGCCGCCCGCCTTTTCAATGGCCGCCTTGGCCGTCTCACTGGCTTTGTCCACGTTGATTGTCAGCTTTTTCTTCAGCTCACCGCTGCCCAGAATCTTCACCGCGTCATAAGGACGGCGGATGATTCCCGCCGCGAGCAAAGACTGCTCATCCACGGTCGCACCATTGTCGAAGGCATTGAGCGCGTCGAGATTCACCACGGCAAAGCGGGTCTTGAAGTTGGCGTTATTAAAGCCGCGCTTTGGGATGCGCCGGATGAGCGGCATCTGCCCGCCTTCAAAGCCAAGACGAATGCTGCCACCGGAACGCGCCTTCTGACCCTTGTGTCCCTTGCCCGAGGTTTTGCCGTGACCGCTGCTTTCGCCGCAGCCGAGGCGCTTCACCCGGTGCTTCGATCCCGGACGAGGTTTGAGAGTATGCAGATTCATATCTTAGTTTTCCGAGCCGTTGGCCGACTTGATGGCGATCCCGCGGGTTTTGAAAATCTCCTCGCGCAAGCGGAGTTGCTGCAACGCAACCAGCGTTGCCTTAACCACATTCGCGTGGTTGTTCGAACCCAGCGACTTTGCCAGCACATCACGGATGCCAGCAGCCTCAACGACCGCACGGACTCCCCCGCCGGCGATCACGCCGGTTCCCGGAGACGCAGGACGGAGCAAAACACGACCACCGCCGTGCTCGCCGATCACTTCGTGCGGGATAGTGTTATCGCGCACCGCGATCTTGACCATCGCCTTCTTGGCCGACTCCGAAGCCTTGCGAATCGCCTCGCTCACTTCATTCGCCTTGCCAAAGCCACAGCCGACCTTGCCCAGCTTGTCGCCGGTCACGATCAGGGCGCTGAAGCTGAAACGGCGTCCGCCCTTCACGACCTTCGCGCAACGGTTAATGAAGACGACTTTTTCCGTCAGGCCCGAATCTTCCTTCGGTTTGTCCTGCCGGTCGCGGCGGTTGCGATTGCCTTGTTGGGGTGCTGCCATAGTTATCTAGTTAAAATTCGAGTCCGCCTTCGCGGGCGGCATCGGCCAGTGCCTTGACTTTGCCGTGATAAATGAAACCACCGCGATCAAAAACGACCTTGGTGACGTTCTTGCTCTTGGCCCGGTCGGCGACCAGTTTGCCGACTTTTACAGCCGTGGTCAGATTCGCCCGGCTGCCTTTGTCATCGGTAAACGCCTTCTCAGTCGTATGCACCGCAGCGAGGGTCTTGCCCGCTTCGTCATCAATGACCTGTGCGTATATATGCTGGCCGGAAAAATGCACCGCAAGACGTGGGCGCTGCGGCGTCCCCGCGACCTTCTTGCGAAGGCGCTGGTGGCGCATTTTAAGAGGATCAATTTTCTTTGTAGCCATATGCTTATTGGACGGTTTTGCCTTCCTTGCGCTGAATCTGTTCACCGACGTAACGGACGCCTTTACCCTTGTAAGGCTCCGGCGGGTAATAAGCGCGGATGTCCGCCGCCACCTGACCGACAAGCTGGCGGTCGATGCCTTCGATCTTGATCTTGGTATTCTCGGCGACTGTGACCTTGATGCCCTGCGGGATGGGAAAATGAATGTCGTGCGAGAAGCCGAGGTTCAGATCGAGGATGGCTCCTTTGACCGCGGCCTTGAAGCCGACGCCTTGGATTTCCAAATCCTTCACGAAACCAGCCGAGACGCCGGTGACCATGTTATTGATCAATGCCCGGGACAGGCCATGCAAGGCGCGCACTTTGCGATCTTCGCTGCCGCGAATCACAGACACCTGCGTGCCCTCGATCCGCGCGCTGATCTGCTTGGGAAGAGTCCATTCCAGCTTGCCTTTTGGGCCTTCAACGCTAATCGCGCCTTCGCCGGAAACATTGAGCTTCACTTTTGCCGGAAGCTCGATGGCTTTTTTGCCGATACGCGACATGGCTTTATTAAATGGGTTACCAGACGGTGGCGAGAAGTTCGCCGCCGACGTTTTGCTTCTTGGCCTCACGGCCGCTGATGATGCCTTGCGGCGTGGAAAGAATGGAGATGCCCATGCCTCCGAGAACCCGCGGAATCTCGGTCGCGCCGACGTATTTGCGAAGACCAGGCTTACTAATCCGCTTGATGCCAGTAATGGCCGAGGTGCGGTTGTGGTTCTTCGTCGTCACCTTGATCTGCGGGAATTTGCCCGTGGTGTCCACTTCGTAGTTCGTGATGTAACCCTCTTGCTTTAGGATGCGGGCGATCTCCGCCTTGATCTTGGAATAAGGCGCAGTGATCTCTTCTTTGCGGGCGGCACCCCCGTTGCGCAGGCGCGTCAGGAAGTCGGCGATGGGGTCGGAAAGTTGGCTCATGGTAGATTAGGCAGCGGCTTGCTCCGCCTTCTTTTGCGCAAGTTTGGCTTTGTCGCTGAATGGCACACCGAGTTCACTCAGCAGTGACTTTGCCTCCTCATTGGTCGTTGCCGAAGTCACAATCGTGATGTCGAAACCGATAGTCCGCTTGACCTTGTCGAGTTCGACCTCGGGGAAAATGGACTGATCCGGGACACCCAGTGTGTAGTTTCCGTTGCCGTCGAAAGCGCGGTGCGAGACGCCCCGGAAATCGCGGATGCGTGGGAGCGCCGTCTTAATCAGACGCTCAAGGAACTCATACATCCGTGGGCCGCGCAGAGTAACTTTTGCGCCGATTGGCTGATCCTCGCGGAGTTTGAAATTCGCGATGCTCTTTTTGGAGCGGGTCTCCGCAGGCTTCTGACCGGTAATCAGAGCGATCTCCGCCTTGGCGTCTTCGAGCCCCTGCTTTACATCCGTATTCGCATTGACGCAGGTGTTGACGACCACCTTCTGGACTTTGGGAACCTGATGGAGATTCGTGTAACCGTGCTTGGCCTGCAACGCAGGAATCACACGATCCTTGTAAAATTGGTAGAGTTCTACGGCCATAACCTATTTAGGCTTTCTTTTTCGACTTGGTCTTGGTCTTGGCGGGCTTGCTGTCTTTTGGAGACGTTTCGACCAGCTTGACATTGGAAATGTGGATCGGCCCCTCGCGCTCGACGATCGCTCCTTGCGGATTGTCTTGGGATTTGCGGACGTGCTTTTTAATCATGCGCACACCTTCGATCAGCACTCGCTCCTTCTTGGGCAGCACTTGCAGAATCTTGCCGATCGAGCCGCTATGATTGCCCGTGATGACCTGAACCTGGTCGCCCTTTTTGACATGGAAGTTAGGACGGTTCATGCTTACAAAACCTCCGGGGCGAGTGAGACAATCTTCATGAAATTCTTTTCACGCAGTTCACGGGCAACAGGCCCGAAAATGCGGGTGCCGCGCGGGTTGAGATCCTTGTCGATGATGACAATGGCGTTGCTGTCAAAGCGCAGATAGCTCCCATCATCGCGACGGATCGGTTGCTTGGTGCGGACGATGACCGCACGAACCACATCGCCCTTCTTGACGGTGCCGCCCGTGGAAGCCTCGCGAACATGCGCCGTGATGACATCACCCACGCGGGCCTCGGGTGAGTTTTTCTTCCCGATGACGCCGATCATTTTGGCCATGCGCGCGCCGGTGTTGTCGGCGACATCGAGTCTCGATCTAATTTGAAGCATAAAAAGGGGCGTGGATTATACGCTAGTGTTTGATGATTTCAACCAGCCGCCAGCGTTTGAGCTTGGAAAGCGGACGGGTCTCGGCAATCAGGACGGTATCGCCGACCTGCGCCTTGCCCTCTTCGTCATGGGCGTAAAAACGTTTCACCTGTTTGACGATCTTGCCAAACTTCGCGTGGGGCACACGGGTGGTGGTTTCAATGATTGCGGTCTTCTGCATCTTGGTCGAAACGACCTGTCCAACGCGCTCCTTGCGAAGTCCGCGGGACGGAGTGGCGATGCCGGTGGTAGTGGTATTTTCGCTCATGGCTTACTTGGCGGCGGTCGCTTTGGCTCGGGATTTCTCGTTCAACACGGTTTCAACACGGGCCACCTCGCGACGGATCGCGTGGAGCTGGCTCGGCTTTTCGAGCTGGCCGCTCTGCTGTTGGATGCGCAGATGAAAGCTTTCCTCGCGCAACTGGTGTTTACGGGCGGCGAGTTCCTCTTTGCTGAGGTCGCGGATTTCTTTGATCTTCATATGCTAGGCGGCGCGATGACGGGAAAGGAACTTCGTGCGAATGGGCAGCTTGTCCGCTGCGAGCCGCAGAGACTCACGCGCTACGGATTCCGGCACGCCATCGAGTTCAAAAAGAATGTTCCCAGGGCGAACGGTCGCGACCCAGTATTCGGGAGCACCTTTGCCCTTACCCATCCGCGTCTCAGGCGGGCGGGAGGTTACAGACTTATCGGGAAACATCCGAATCCAGAGCTTGCCTTTGCGCTTCATGTTGCGGGTCAGCGCCACACGGGCAGCCTCGATTTGCGTGTTGGTGATCCAGGCGCGTTCAAGCGTCTGCAAGGCGAACTCGCCGAAATCAATAGAAATGGTGCGTGAAGCCTTGCCGGCGCGGCTGCCGCGCTGGGTCTTGCGATACTTCACTCTCTTGGGCATTAAAGGCATAACCTGTTCTCCTTAAAAATTTGTGGGGTTATTGCGGCAGGGCGGGCTCGGCGGGAGCAGGTGTGTCGCGCTTTTCAACGGGTTGGGCGTCGGTCATTCCCTCCGGCTTGCATAGCCAGCATTTGATACCGATCTTGCCATAAACCGTGTTGGCTTCGGCAAAACCATAGTCAATAGCCTGGCGCAGCGTATGCAGAGGAATCTTGCCTTCGCGATACCATTCCGCACGGCTGATTTCCGCGCCTCCGAGACGTCCGGCACAGCGCAGTTTAATACCCTGCGCGCCAAAATCCATGGTGGACTGGATCGACTTTTTCATTGCCCGGCGGAAGCTGATGCGCCTCTCGATTTGCAAGGCGACGTTCTCGGCAACGAGTTGGGCGTCTAGCTCCGGCGTTTTGATCTCCTGAATGTCAATCTTCACCGACTTGCCGCCAGCCATCTTGCCAATCTCCTCGGTCATCTTCTCGATCTCAGTGCCCTTGCGCCCGATGACAATGCCGGGGCGGGCTGTGTAAATGGTGACACGAATGCTGTTCCAAGCTCGCTCAATAACAATCTTGGCAACCGCCGCGAGCTTGAGCTTGTCTTTCACGTAAGCGCGGATTTTCAGGTCGGCGTGCAAAAACTCAGGCAGCTCTTTCGGAGAGGCATACCAGCGGGAACGCCATTCGCGATTTACGGCGAGGCGGTAGCCAATAGGATTAACTTTCTGGCCCATACTTATTCGTTGGTTTTGACTGGCTCGGCGGAAGCCGGCGGTAATTTTTCAACAGCCTTCCTCGCTGGTTTCTTTTTGGCCTGCGACTTCTTAGCCTGACGCTTCGGCTTGATCTCGATTTCGTCGGTGACGATGATGCGAATGTGCGAGGTCCGCTTGCGGATCGGGCCAGCGCTGCCGCGGGCCTTAGGCTGGAAACGCTTGAAGGTCGGCCCCTCGCCGACGGTGGCTTCCTGCACAACGAGCTTGTCAGCACGGAGATTGTTATTGTTCTCGGCGTTGGCGACCGCGCTTTTCAGCGTCTTGGCGATCATGGCCGCAGCTTTCCGGGGGGTGAACGCGAGAAGGTCAAGCGCCGCCGCCACGGGCAGGCCCTGAATCTCGCGCGTAACTTCCCGGGCCTTGAAAGCCGAGATGCGTGCGCCTTTATAGATGGATTTGATCTGCATTCTAATGCTCGTCTGTCTGGTTGTTGAAATTTATCTTATTGCTGGGCATCCACTTTGAGGCGGTCACCCACTTTGATTTGGTCTTTTTCTGAACTTAGATTTTGAATAACTGCGCCCGCAATCTTCTCGCGGACATCGACAACCCGGACACTGCCGATCAATTTGTCGCTGCGGACAATCTGGAATGGCGTGCCGACCTTTACTCCCTGCTTGCTCCCGAGGTTCATCACCACCAGGGCAAGATCGGCTTTGACACCGATTACCGTGCCGTCGGTCATTGTCGCGACTGCGGCCGGTGCCTCGGCGGCATTGGACGAGGAAACGCCCATGAGCGCATTGGCACCACGGATTTCTGTTTCGAGTGTCAGTCTGAACTGAGGGCTGGCCCCGGTTGCGGTCTTTGCATAAAGCGTCGCGGCCTCTACTAACCGGACGAGTGCTTCGGAAAGATTTTTCCTCTCCGTATTGGAAGTGCGAAGGTCGTTGACCGCGGTGAGCAAACGCTGCTCCAGCTTTTCGCCGTTGCCAGTCACCGAATCTATTCCCAACGCATCCATGCGGAGTTTCATCTGCATGGATTGATGCTGGAACACCGTGGCTTCATCGTTGGAAACCGTGAGGTTTTTTCGCATTTCAGCGAGCGTCTTCTGCGTTTCCGCAAGGGTGTCGCGGAGTTGTTTGTTTTCCCCGAGCACTTTGTCGAGGGTCACTTTCAGTTCG
>JAYVNN010000343.1:0-3736 GCA_043758435.1 Chthoniobacter sp. | reverse complement strand
GGCGTGCAGCTTCTCGTCCACGGTCGCGCGGATTTTCTCCAGCTTCTCCGCGCTGTCGCGCTGCACGTCGCCGAGCTTGCGTTCCACGGTCTCGCGCATTGCGTCGAGCCGCTGCTCGGTGCCCGTCGAGAGGCGGCTCAGATTTTGGGCGAAAAGGTCGAGCTGCTGCTTTTGCAAAGTCGCCAGCTCGGTCATGCGCGTGAGCAGCGAATCGCCGAGCGTTTTCATCGAGCGCGCCAGCTCCTCGCGCCCCGCGCCGTGCTGCTGCGCCGCTTCCGTGCGCAGCTCGCCGAGATGCGTGCCCACGCTCGCGCGGATCGCCTCCAGCCGGTCCTCATTGCCCTGCGCCAGCGCATCCAGCCGCGTCGCAAATGTCTCCAGATGCGCCTGCTGGAGCTGCGTGAATTCCGCAATCCGCGCGAGCACGAGATCCGCGAAATTCTGCACCGACGCGCCCAGTTCCTCCCGCACCTGCCGCGCCGCGAGCGACGACTCATCCCGGTTCCGCGCAAACTCCTCCCGCACACTCCGCTCCCCCCGCTCCCCCGCCCGCTCCGCCGCGGCGATCCATTCCCCCTGCCGACTCCGCATCAGCAGGAACACCACCAGCGCCAGCGTAATGACAGCGACGGCGAGCGTGACGGAGACGAGAATCCACATGCCCCACATCACTACTTTCGCCACCCGCCAAAACAAACTGAAACCGTGTCGGTGAACAGATTCACACCCCGGCGACAAATCGGCGGTGGCCAGCCTCGTCGTCCCCAATCCATTATTACCAGCCGATCCGGCGGAGACCCGGCACCAGGTCAAAGTGCGCATCGCGGGTAATCACGGGCAGATCGTGCTGTCGGGCGAGAGCCGCGATCCACAGATCATTTTCGGGGATCGGCGTTTTGGCCCGGCGGAGTTCCTCGCGCACCTCGGCATAGTAGCGGGCGGTTTCACTGCCCACGTCGAGCACCGTCACCGCGGATTCGACCGTGTCGAGCCATGCCTCGCGGGTCTTGCGATCACGGGCCGCCTTGATGCCAAAACGATATTCGCCGAGCACGATCACCGGTAGGAAAAGAGGACGGTCGGCAGGGAGCACGGCGAGCAACCCGCCATCGCCATCGCACCAAGCCGAGATGGCGTTCGTGTCGAGAATCACTTCCAGTTCTCCCACTCCACCCTTCCAAACTCCTCCTCAATTCGCCGGGCAATGCGTTGGGATTCCGCCTTGCTGACCTTCGGCGGCGGCACCGGCCAGCGTTTGCGCAGAACCTTATTTGCAGGTTTGGCAGGCGCACGCAGCTTCACCGCCAAATGCCGCAACAGCGTCTCCTGCTCGCGACGTGGCAGTGCCTCCACGGCGTCTTCGATCTCAGTCAGCGTGCTCATGGCGGCGAAACTACCCGCTCCCTCGCTCGGCTCAAGCCGCGAGTGCAGGAATGCGTCCCCGTCTCGTGACCAAAGCTCCAACTTGGGACACGCCGCCTGTCCGCGAAGCTCCAGCTTCGTGGCGCGCGGTTCCAGAACCGAGCGCCGTCTCCGTGGCCTACCGGACGAAGCGGAGCTTCGCAGACAAGCGCGACCAAGCAGGAGCTTGGTCACGAGGGAGAAAATGGCTTGGCGTTTTGCCGCTTGCTCTAAGTTGCCGGAACTGGCCTAAACCGCTAAACGAAAGAAAACGTCTATGAAAAAAATCATTTTTGCGTGCTGCGTTCTTGCGACTTCGGCAGCTCATGCCGCCGTACTGGTCATATCCAATGCGTACCATATTGAGCAATTCGACTCGATAACTGGGGCCGATCTCGGCGCACTCGCGACACTATCGGGGGAAGCAATGGGCCTCGCGTTTGACGCAAGCGGCAACCTCTACGTGGCAACACGCACGGCACCCCTTAACTCGATCCAAAAGATCACACCGGGCGGGTTGGTCAGCACATTCGCAACCGGATTTGCAAATGTCACTGGCCTCGCCTTTGACACGGACGGCAACCTTTACGTGGCAGATACGAGCGCAGGTGGCGCAGATTTCATTTACAAGGTCACGTCAGGCGGCGCAGTCAGCACATTTGCGGGAGGCTTCATTGGAGCGTTTGGCGGTCCATTTGGACTCGCCTTTGATTCGGGTGGGAATCTTTTCGCGGCCTGCTTTGGGAGCGATACAATTAAAGAGGTAACGCCAGGCGGCACCGTCTCTAGTTTCGCGCATCTACAAAATACCTTTGGCCTCGCCTTTGATACCGTGGGCAACCTCTATGCAGGAGATTACAGCGGCAGGATAACCAAATTCACGCCGGACGGTGGACGCAGCACGTTTGCCGAACAAGGCCCCGTCTCAACGAACGGCATCGCTTTTGACACAAACGGAAATCTTTTTGCAGTAACTGGAGGCATCGGAAGGATCAATAGAATCGCATCGGACGGCACAGTTAGCACCATTGCCAACAGTGGCGGGACGTTTATTGCGGTCACGCCGGTCGTGCCCGAACCGTCTGCGCTGGCGCTTATCAGCATGGGGTTTGGCGTCGCGCTCATATCTCGGCGATTTTCAACCTTCGGAGGGCGGTATTGAGTCCCCATGCGAGTCATCCGGTACCTCCAGATCAGTCTGCATGGCATAATCGTCGCCGACGCGTGACTACCGGAAAAACGACTTTCCTACCTTTCTCAACGAATGACGCCGCCTACAAAAAGTTCGGTATGGAAAGATTTCGAGGAATGTGAGCCGCTACGTGAGGAAGCCGTTTACTCGATGGTCGGTTACATGCTGTTCAGGCTTCACGCTTTTGAAGGGTTGCTACGACTTTGCGCTGCCGTCCTGAAGGAGACATCGATCAACTTTAGCTCCGGCGAGGAGATTGATGCAGTCGATCGTCTCCGGGAGATGCGAGATATGGGCATCAACACGCTTGGCCAAGTTGCCGCTAGCATCCGAAAAATTGTCGATCTCGATCCGAATTTCAACCAAGCATTGCGGCGCCTGACAAAGCGGCGAAACGCCTTCGCTCATAAGCTCTCAACCCACAGCCCTTTCAACCCTCTGCGCGGGCAAGCTTGGCACCGAAACGTCCCACGTTTCATCCGGGCAATGCATCACGATCTCGAAACCGTGGAGTATGTCTTCGAAACTTACGCCAAAGCGCTAATTCGCCAGCGAGAAGGAGACCCAGCTTTCATCTTTGATGAGCGCGAAGTAACACAGTTTCTTACATTCAAGACAAAGCTAGAACGCAAATAAGAATAGGGAGGAAAAGCGCACCGTTACGGCATCCCCCAGCGGTCATCCGTTGCCGTCTTTGCCAAGCTTAGACAATATTTTCCAAACCTCGTCATACGCTAGCCAAACCGTGTTTTCCTGCTTCTCTATGCGTCCCTTGAGCGTCCCAAAAAAACTTCTCGTCATCGACATCGCCGCCTTCGGCTGGAACCTCGTCGCGCATCTGCCCGAGTTCCGCCCGGCGCAGGCGGTATGGCCGGCGCTGACCTGCACGGCGCAGGCCAGCTTTCGCACCGCGGCCAATCCCGACACGCACGGCATCGTGGCCAACGGTCTCTTTTTCAAAGACCTGACGAAGGTGCTCTTTTGGGAACAAAGCGCGACGCTCTGCGCGGGTCCGCGCATTTGGGACAGCTTCCGCGCGCGGGGTGGTAAAGTGGGGCTGATGTTTTGGCAGCAGAGCATGGGCGAAAACGTGGACCTCATCGCCACGCCCGCGCCCATCCACAAGCACAGCGGCGGCATGAT
>JAYVNN010000342.1:0-3742 GCA_043758435.1 Chthoniobacter sp. | reverse complement strand
CGCAGGGTCTCGCGCGCCTTGCGCGGATCGTCGTAGAGATTCGGCGAGGAAATCTCGGCTTCGAGTTCGCGAAAGCGGTCGGTCTTGCGGGCGAGGAGTGGAGCGAAGTCCATAGGTGAAAGACGGAAGGCGGAGGGCGGAAGGCGGAAGAAGGGGGATGCAGAAAAAGCAAAACGGTGAAGATGCGCGGGGCATCTTCACCGTTTCGGGAAATCGGGATGTGGGAGCTAGGCGCTCTTTGTGCGGGACTGCGGGGTGCCGAAGCGCTTGGTGAATTTCTCGATGCGGCCCGCGGTATCGACGAACTTTTGCTCGCCGGTGAAGTAGGGGTGGCAGGCGGCGCAAATGCCGATCTTGAGGTCGCGCTTGGTGCTGCGGGTGTGGTAGGTCGTGCCGCAGGCGCAGTGGATCGTGGTTTCTTTGTAGTCGGGATGAATATCTGCTTTCATGGCTTGGAAAAGGGAGTTGGATGGTAGCCGCGAAAACCCCACCCGCAATCAAAACTTCCGACTTTCTCCGTGACCGATAAACCCCACGACAATGCCCTGCTCACCGCCTGGTGGGCCACCCTCGGCTGGCGGGGAAACGCCCCAGCCATTCTCGATTCACACGGCGACCTGCTGCGCACTTTTTTCGAGATCGAGATCGAGGCGTTGAAGATCACGCGGATGTTTGACCACATCCCCGCCGGCTCCGTGGTGGCGGTGCAGCTCGGCAACGGCGAGCGCTGGCCCGAAGTCCTCCTCGCCCTCTGGCGGCGGCGGCTCGTGCCCCTGCCGCTGCCGGATCAGCTCAGCGAGACCGAGATGGCCGTGATCCTCGGCACCATCCGCGCTGCCGCGCTCGTGACCAATGCCCACGGCCCGATGATCGTCCACCGCCGCCCCGTGCCGCCCGACGCGCACCTCTGGGGCGGCCACGCGCCCGACCTGCTGAAGCTCACCTCCGGCACCACCTGCACCCCGCGCGCAATCCGTTTCCGCGCCGCGCAGCTCGTGGCCGACGGCGAGCAAATCTGCCGCGGCATGGGCATCGGCGAGCACGACCTGAACTACGGCGTCATCCCGTTTTCCCACAGCTACGGCTTTAGCAATCTCCTCGTCCCGCTCCTCACCCACGGCGTCGCCCTCGTGGCCACCAGCGACCGCATGCCGCGCGCGGTGCTCGACGGCCTCGTCGCCACCGGGGCCACGGTCTTTCCCGGCACGCCGGTTTTTTTCCAGAAATTCGCCGAAATGAGCCAGCTCCCCGCGCTCCCCGCGCTGCGTCTGTGCATCTCCGCCGGAGCCCCGCTCCCGAGGCAGGCCGCGGGCATGTTCAGCGCGAAATTCGGACGCAAGATCCACGCTTTCTACGGCGCCTCCGAGTGCGGCGGCATCAGCTACGACGCCACCGACGAGCGCCTTTACCAGGAGGGCCACGTCGGCACGCCGCTCCCCGGCGTCGAGATCGAGCAGGAGGAGGAAAGCGACGAGCCCGGCCCCATCGTCGTCCGCGGCCCTGCGGTGGGCGACGGCTACTTTCCAGCCGCCGACGAAGCCGTGCTCGGCGGCGGCAGCTTTGTCCCTGGCGACCTCGTGCGCCGCGGCCCGCGCGGGTTCTACCTCACGGGCCGCACCTCCGACCTCATCAATGTCGGCGGGCGCAAACTCAATCCGCTCGAAGTCGAGGCCTGCGTCATCGAATGTCCCGGCGTCCGCCAGGCGGTCGTCTTCGGCGTCCCCTCCGCCCTGCGCGGCGAGGAGCCCGTGGCCTGCGTGGTCGGCGACGCGCTCGACTCCGCCGCCGTCCTCCGCCACTGCCAGCAAACCCTCGCCCCGTGGCAGATGCCCCGCGCCGTGTGGATCGTCGCCGACATCCCCGCCACCGAGCGCGGGAAAATCAGCCGCCGAGAACTCTCCCTGCGCTACCTCGCGCGCCTCGCCGCCCAGCGCGCGCCGGGGCTGGGCTGAGTGTTTTTTGGGAAATGCGGCGCGCTCGTGGAAAATGAAAAGCCGTTGAACATTCCGTGGCTTGGTTTGTCGGACTTGCACTTTTTCGCTTGAAACCCCGCGCGACGTTTTTTTAACGAGGAAACCCCATGATCAAAGTTAGCAATTTGAAGAAGACGTTTGGCCCGAAGGTCGCGGTGAACGGCATTTCGTTCACCGTGGAGAAGGGCGAGGTGCTCGGCTTTCTCGGGCCGAATGGCGCGGGGAAATCGACGACGATGCGGATGCTGACCGGCTTCATCCCGCCGACGAGCGGGGAGATTTCCGTGGGCGGATTCGACATGCTCGACAACCCGCTCCCGGCCAAGCGGCTGATCGGCTACCTGCCGGAAAATGCACCGTCGTACGCGGACATGTCGGTGAGCGGTTTTCTGCGCTTCACCGCGGAACTGCGCGGGATGACCGGCGAGGCGCTGCGCAGGGCCGTGGATCGCGTGGTCGAGATGTGTTTCCTGGAGCCGGTGCGGCACCAGAGCATCGAGACGCTCTCGAAAGGCTACCGGCACCGGACGTGTTTCGCGCAGTCGATCATTCACGATCCCGAGGTGCTGGTGCTGGATGAGCCGACGGACGGTTTGGATCCAAATCAAAAGCACGAAGTCCGCACGCTGATCCGGCGGATGGGCGAGAAAAAGGCGATCATCTTTTCCACGCACATCCTCGAGGAAGTGGAGGCGGTGTGCTCGCGGGCGATCATCATTGATCGCGGCGCAGTGGTGGCAAATGGCACGCCCGCGGAACTCAAGGCGCGCTCGGAGAATTCGGGCGCGGTGGTCCTGCGCTTGGCGGAGGGCGCGGCGTCGGCGGTGAAGTCAAAGATCGACGGCGTCTCGGAAGTGGAGCGGTCGGTGGTGGTGAGCGAGTCGCCGCTGGTGGTGCGGGCGTTTCCGAGGAAGAGCGCGGTCGGGCCGGACTTCGCGCGGGCGCTGGGTAATGTGGCATTACGCGAGCGCTGGCAGCTTCAGGAACTGCACACGGAAGAGGGGCGGCTCGATGAAGTTTTCCGCAGCATCACGCTGCCGGACAGCACGAAGGAGGAGGCGAAATGAGCAACATCAAAACCATCGCGCGGCGGGAACTCGCCGGCTATTTCGCCTCGCCGGTCGCGTTCGTTTTCATCGTCATCTTCCTGCTCCTGTCGGGCTTCTTCACCTTCATGGTCGCGGGCTTTTTCGACCGCGGGGAGGCGGGCTTGGAGACTTTCTTTACCTGGCATCCGTGGCTCTATCTTTTCCTCGTGCCGGCGGTCGGCATGCGCATGTGGTCGGAGGAAAGGCGCGGCGGAACCATCGAGCTGTTGCTCACCATGCCGGTCACGGCGTGGCAGGCGATTGTCGGGAAATTTCTCGCTGCGTGGGCGGTGCTCGCGCTCGCGCTGGTGCTCACTTTTCCCGTGGTGGCGACCGTGAATTACCTCGGCCACCCGGACAACGGCGTGATCCTCGGCGGCTACATTGGCAGCCTCCTCATGGCGGGCGCGTATCTCTCGATCAGCAGCATGACTTCTGCGATGACGCGCAACCAGGTCGTGAGCTTCATCGTCTCCGTGGTGCTCGCGCTTTTCCTCATCCTCGCGGGCTACCCGCCGGTCACGAATCTGCTCGTACAGTGGGCGAGCCCGTGGTTCGTGGATGGCATCGCGGCGTGCAGCGTGATGACGCATTTCGAGAGCATCCAGAAAGGCGTCCTCGATTCGCGCGACGTTCTTTATTTCCTCTCGGTCATCGTCTTCTCGCTCTTCACGACCGGCG
>JAYVNN010000341.1:0-11499 GCA_043758435.1 Chthoniobacter sp. | reverse complement strand
AAGGATCTCATCGTGAAATCGAAAACGATGGCCGGTTTCCGCGCGCCGTTCGTGCCGGGCTGGGACTGCCACGGGCTGCCCATCGAGTTCAAGGTGGTAAAGGAATCGCGCGGCCTTTCGCCCGTGGAAATCCGGCAGAAGAGCGAGGCGCTGGCGCGCAAGTTCATCGACATCCAGCGCGGGCAGTTCAAGCGGCTCGGCGTCTTCGGCGACTGGGCGAATCCGTATCTCACCCTCGCACCCGGCTACGAGGCGGAGATCATCCGCGCCTTCGCGGTCTTTGTGGAAAAGGGGTTGGTCTATCAGGCGAAGAAGCCAGTCTCATGGAGCACGGGCGCACAGACGGCGCTCGCGGAAGCGGAAGTGGAATATGCTGAGCGGACTGATCCGGCGATCTACGTGAAATTTCGGCTAACTCCTGAATCTGAGAAGATGCTAGGGCGGAATGGCCCCACCTACGTAGTGATTTGGACGACTACACCCTGGACTCTGCCCGCAAATGTCGCGGTCGCCTTTAATCCGAAGCTTCAATACCGATTGAGCAAATGCGGAGGTGCGAACTACCTCACTGGACTTGTTCCTAATTTGCCGGAGGGAATTTTCGAACCCATCGAAAGCGAACCTGGGCTTCGGGTGACGCTGGCAATCCCAGCACAACTTCTGTCTCAATTGGAATACCAGCACCCGTTCTTGGATAGGGTCGGACGGTTGATCGAAGCCGATTTCGTAACTGCGGATACGGGTACGGGCCTTGTTCACATCGCACCCGGCCACGGTGCGGATGATTACCTAGCGGGTCGGCAAAACGGATTGCCGATTCTTTCACCCGTGGATGACCGCGGCTGTCTCACCGAAGAAGCCGGAGTTCCCGAACTGACCGGCCAATATGTTTTCAAAGCCAACCCTTTAATCGTCGAAATGCTCCGTGAGCGCGGCGCATTGCTGGCCGAGCAGGCTTACACCCACAGCTATCCGCACTGCTGGCGGTCGAAGACGCCCATCGTCTTTCGCGCGGTGGAGCAGTTTTTCATTAAGATCGACGCCATCCGCGACGAGGCGCTCGCGGCCATCGATGGCGTGACGTGGCTCCCGCATTGGGGGCGCAACCGCATTTACGGCACGGTGGAGTCGCGGCCCGACTGGTGCATATCGCGGCAGCGGACGTGGGGGGTGCCGCTGCCGGTTTTCTACGATGCCGACGGCAAGGCGCTGCTCGATCCGGCGAATGCGCGCAAGGTCGCCGACCTCGTGGAGGAGCACGGGACGAATCTGTGGTTTGAGCAGACCGACGCGGAATGGGCTTCCATGCTTGGTCTGCCGGCGGGGACCACGCGGCGCAATGACACGCTCGATGTGTGGATCGACTCGGGCGTTTCCCACACCGCCGTCGTGGCGAAGCGCCCGGAACTCGGCAGCACGAGTGTCGCCGACGTTTATCTCGAGGCGACGGATCAGCATCGCGGGTGGTTCCAGTCGTCGCTGATGACGAGTATCGCGATGTATGGACGCGCGCCGTACCGGACGGTCATCACACACGGCTTTGTGGTGGACAAGGACACGCGCAAGAAGGTGTCGAAGTCGGAGCAAGGGACTTACGCGAAGCCGATGAACGCGGAGCATTTCGTCGGCAAGTACGGCGCGGACATCGTGCGGCTGTGGGCGGCGAGTGTGGACTACCAGAACGAGGTGCCGTTTTCCGAAGAGAGCTTCAAGGGGCTCGCGGAGTCGTATCGGAGTTTCCGCAATATCCTGCGCATCCTGCTGGCGAATCTGTCGGATTTTGACGCGGATGCGGCGTCGCTCAATGGCGCGACGCTCATCGACCGCTGGGTACTGTCCCGGTTGCAGGAGGTCATCGCGACCTGCCGGGCGGCGTACGCGGAATACGATTTCCGCAAGGTCTTCCAGACGCTCAACCAGTTCGTGACCGTGGAGATCAGCGCGCTCTACGTGGACATCACGAAGGACCGCCTGTACTGCGACGCCGCGAATTCCGCGCGCCGCCGCGCCACGCAGACGGTAATGGCGCGCGTCTTCGATGCGCTCGCACGGCTGCTCGCGCCGGTGCTCGCCTTCACGGCGGATGAAGCGTGGGAGTTCGCCGGGAAAAAGACCTCGGTGCATCTCGAAACTTTCCCCGAAGCCGCCGCCGCGCTGCGCGACACGGCGCTGGAGGAGCGCGTGGAAAAGCTGCTCGCGCTGCGCGGCGTTATCGCGCAGGCCGTGGAGCCCGCGACCCAATCCAAGCTCATCAGCAAAGCGCTCGAAGGCGCGGTCACGCTCGCGCTCGCAGACGAAGCGCTGCTCGCATCGTTGCGTGGCAGCGAAGCCGACCTCGAAGAGTTCTTCATCCTCAGCGACCTCACGCTCACGGTGGGCGCGGAAACAGGCGCGGTCATCGTCCCGACGGCGCACAAGAAGTGCGCCCGCTGCTGGCGGCACCGCGCGAGCGTGGGTGAAAACGCGGGGCACGCCGAGTTGTGCGAGCGGTGCGCGAGCGTCGTCGCTGCATTGTGAAGCTGCTCCTCGCTATCGCGCTTCCGCTTTTCGCGCTCGATCAACTGACGAAGTGGTGGGTCGTGGATCACATGGTGGCGTATGACGACCCGCGCCCGGTGATCGAAAATTTCTTTTACCTCTGCCACTGGCAGAACACTGGTGCGGCCTTCAGCGTGGGCGCGGGCAATAACTGGTTCTTCGTCGCGCTTTCCGCGGTCACGCTCGTCGGGCTGCTCGTCTTTTACGCGCGCGGTATTTTCAAAGATCTGCTCTCCCGCATCGGCGTGGCGCTGCTCGTCGCGGGCATCCTCGGCAATCTCACCGACCGCCTGCGCTTCCACCACGTCGTGGATTTTCTGCTGTTCGATCTGCACATCCGATTCGCGAATCCGTGGCCGGCGTTCAACGTGGCGGATAGCTGCATCTTTATGGCGACGGCATGCTTCATCATCGCCTCGCTGCGCGAAAGCTGGAAGCCGTCCGTGCCCGCCGGTGCTTGATTCGCGGGCGGCGCGACCCAGCCATGCCTTATCCTCCGAAGCTCCGGGCGATCATTGATTTCTTTGAGCCGCAGTCGGAAGACGAACGGCGTGAGAATCTGCTGGCGTACGCGGAGCAGGCGAAAAAGCACGCGCCGAAGTCGGGCGAAATTTTCGATCTCGAAGACGTGCGGAAGGACGAGGAATGCACGGACACGGTCGGCGTTTTCCTGCGGGTGGATGCAGAAAGGCGCGCGCACTTTCGCCTCATGCTCGGACCGCAGGTGCAGACGCTGACGCGGGCGATGACGGCGATTTTGTGCAAGGGGCTCGACGGCGCGACTCTGGAGGAAATCGTAGAGCTGCCGGCGGACTTTGTGCCGAAGATCGTCGGCGGGCAGCTTGTGCGGATTCGTTCGCAGACGGTCTATTACATCCTCACGCGGATGAAGAATGCGGCGGAGACTTTCCTAGGAAACCCCAGCGCCGGAGGGGAGGGCGAGGACGTTTGACGACCAGTAGTCGATGATGTCGAGCGAGGCGAAACGGAAGACGATGAGGAGCGCGTCGTTGAGCGGGATGCCGATGCGCTTGGCGATGGATTGCAGGGATTCCGCGCCGTTGATCGCCGTGGCGAAGCGCGCCTCGACGTCGTTGACCTTGAGTTTTTGCACCAGCTCGTAGCCCTTGCGGGTGTAGGCGGGGCTGCCATTCGGGTCGGGGCGCTGTGAGCCCATGAGGCTCTCGTAGCGGACGTGGCGGAGGCTGCCGAGCACCCAGTTGTCGGGGTCTTCCGCGCCGGGTGGGAAGTTTTTTGCGTACTCGGGAAACTGCGTCAGCTCCTCAAACTCGAAGGTCACGCGGCCTGCGGTCCAGAGATTCGAAAAGACGCGCATGCCGTGGTCGCGGACGATTTGCACCACGTCGTCGTGCGGGAAGCTGTTGCGCGAGGAGAGGTGGAGAAAAAGCGGGCAGCCGGTCGCGGCCTGGTTGACCTGCGCTTCCATGATGAGGCCGAGCGACGACGACGAAAGGATCGCGGGCGACTCTTTGCAGTAGAGCTGCACGTTGCGCGTGGTGGCGAAAAGGAAGCGGCCTTTGTTGATGAACAGCTCGATGGGGTTGCGGTTCAGGAAAAAGCGGAGGACGCCGGTGAGCTGGTCGCCGTAGGCCATTTGCAGCGCGCTCCGCAGCGAGAAAAACGCGGTGTGGCCGCTGAAGACGGTGCGCGAAGGATCGTGGAAAAGAAGCTGCCGCGCGGGGTTCGCATTGGGCCGGGCTTTCCCGAGGGTCGCGCCGACGAGTTCGACCAGGGCATCGGGCGTGACGGGCTTCGCGAGCACTTTGATGACGTTGCTGTAGCGATCCACGATGGCGTCGCCGTGACCGTTCGTGGCCATGAGCACGACGGGCACCTTGGCGGTCGCGGGGTCGTTGAGCAGCCGGTAGCAGATGGCCTCGGCGTCCATGTCGGGCATGGTTTCGTCGAGCAGGATCAGCTCGGGCTGGGCGAGGTGGAAGCGCTCGAAGGCATCGGCCCCGCGCTGGGCGACGAGCACGTCGATGTTGCGAAAATTCTGCGCGATCACGGCCTCGGTGAGCTTGGAGGCGGCGAGGCTGTCGTCGATGACGAGAATTTTTTGGGACATACCGATGGGCTGTTGGCGCGGAAAAAAGATGCGGTTCGGAACGGAGCAAGTCACCTGCCCAAAGCGTTCAGGGCGCGAAAATAGAGCGCGGGTCAGGGCTGTCAATGAAACTCCCCGGCGCGGGCGAATCCGCGCGTGGCGCGGCGGCGTAATGCGCTGATGCCCATTCATGTTCTTCGCCGCACGCAGGTTGTCGCCGCGCCGCTCAGCCAATGTTGGGCCTTTTTTTCCGATCCGCGCAACCTCGCAGAACTGACGCCGCGCGCGCTGGATTTCCGTGTGCTCAGCGAGCTGCCGCCGGCGATTTACCCCGGCATGATGATCGAGTACCGCGTGCGCCCGCTGCTCGGCGTGCCGATGACGTGGCTGACGGAAATCACGCACGTCGAAGCGCCGCACCGCTTTGTGGATGAGCAGCGGGTGGGGCCGTATGCGGTCTGGCATCACGAGCATTTTTTCACCGCGCTGGAGGGTGGGCGCACGGAGATTCGCGATGTGGTGCATTACGTCCTGCCGCTCGGCTGGGTGGGAAATCTTGCGCACCCTTTCATCGTCGCGCCGGAGTTGGAGAAGATTTTCGCCTTTCGGGAAAAGGCGGTCGCCGCGCGGTTTGGCGGCTTGTGTTAGCCGGGCCGGGCGGTAGGGTGCGCGCATGAGCACGGCCAGTTATCTCCGACCTTGGATCAGTCCCGAGGAATACCTTCAGGGCGAACTGCTGAGCGAAATCCGTCACGAGTATTTTGTGGGTGAAATCTTCGCGATGGCCGGGGCGAGCGAGAACCACAACTACATCGCGGGAAATATTTTCGCGGCACTGCATGTGCATCTGAACGGCAAGAAGTGCGCGCCCTTCATCAACGACATGAAGGCGCACATCCACAGCGCGGGGGACGATTGGTTTTACTATCCGGACGTGATGGTGAACTGCGACCCGGCCGGGCAGCACAAGCATTACTGCGACACGCCGTCGGTCATCGTGGAAGTGCTCTCGCCCGACAGCGAAACGCGGGACCGCAGGGAAAAGCGGCTGGCCTACGAGAAAATCGCGACCGTGCAGACCTACGCGCTGGTGGCGCAGGACCGGCGAGAAGTGCTTATCTTTCGCCGCAAGCCAGAAGGCGGCTGGTCGCGCGAAGTGCTGCCCGAGGCGGGCGACACGCTGCGGCTGCCCGAGCTGGATTTCGCGCTGCCGTTGGATGCGATCTACGCGCGCACCGGGCTTTAGTGTTTGCCATGCATCGGACGATCACTGACAAAGTCAGGAACTTCCTATGAAACCCCTCAGGAAATTTGCATTGCTAACCGTTATGTTAGTGCCGGGCGGCCTGTCGCCTGCCGCTATGCTGTATAATCTCGACTTCACACCTCCCGAGGTCGGCACTTACCAGACAGTCTTTGGAAATCCAACGATCCAGTCCTCGGCGGGGACGCTGACCAATGCGCTCATCTTCCATGGGGTAACTGGCTACGACCAGATTAGGTTGCCGATCGGCGGCCTGTCTCCGCACTACGATATCCATTACGATGTCCTGGTTCATAATCTGTTATCCTCCCAGTATGCGTTCACCATGCTGCTGGATACCCCGGAAGTTCGGACGTTGGATATTCACGGGGGACAAAACAGAATCAGTGTGTTTCAGCCGTTCGCCGGAGGGATGGTCGCCAGTTCTTTTTTGAATGACAGGGTGTATCACTTCGATGTTTCCGTCGATTTCCCAGCCAATGTGCTGTCGGTGGCGCTCGACAGCATTCCGAGGTATGCCCAACCCATTAACGCCGCCAGTTTGCAAACCATACGGTTCAATATGGGGCCTTGGGTTGGCGGTGCGGTCAACGCTCCCACCACTTACGCGGCGCTCGATAATGTCGTGATCACATCTACCCCGGAGCCTAATGCGGTCATCTTACTGCTCGGTGCCGCGGCTTTCTTTGTCCAGTGCCGCCGGACACGTAAGATCGGACTGCGACGCGGCTGATCGAGCTGGGCGGGGCGGGAGACTCAGCAGCAGCGGTTGATGCCTTTGAAGCGGTGCTCGGTGGCGGTGAGGAAGACGTTTTTGCGCGGGCTGGGTTTTGCGTCGGGCGATTGGGCGGCGCACTCGCAGGCTTGGGCCAGGGCGCGTTCGCGGTCGATGGCGGCTTCGCCGGAAAGTTCCTTGAGCAGCGTGAAGCCGAGCGCGATGGCTCCCATGACGGGCAGCGGTCGGGCGGGTGTGAGGGCGTCGGCGGGCAGCCAGACGGGTTCGGTTTCGTGGAGCACCGGGGATTTTGCGCGGAGGATGAGGCGCGTCCATTCCCACACGCTGAGGCCGACGATGCAGATGACGAGCGCGAGAAAGGCGGCGGTAACCATCGCGTCGAGATACTGGTTTTGGATTTGTCTGCCGGTGGCGACGGCGACTTTCAAGGCGGCGTCGCTTTTGGTCTGCGCGAGCGCGGAGGCTTGCTGCGCGGTGGCGAGGCTCGCGCCGGATTTGATGAGTTCATTTTCCGCGCGCTTCGCGTCGAGGCTGGCGGCGCTCGCGGCGTCGGCAGCTTTTTCCGCGGCGGGCATGGCGACTTTTTTGAGCTGCTCGGCTTTAGCGAGAAAACCAATCGCGGGGTTCGCGTGGTAGATTTTTTGCAACCCCGCGGTGCCGGTGACGGCGAGCAGCCAGACGAGCGGGAGCAAGGTCACGAGGACGAGCGCGGGGTGGCGTTTGTCGCGCAGCGTGGTTTTCAAAAGGATGGTCGTGGCGAGGCAGAGCGCGATGCTGGCGAGGAGCTGATTCGCGATGCCGAAGATGGGCCAGAGCGCCTTGATGCCGCCGTCGGGGTCATGCACGGCGGCGATGAGGAAGTAGCCCCACAGCCCGGCGATGACGGCGCTCGCGGCGAGGCCCGCGGCGAGGTTGCGCGTGTCGCCGAGCGGCTTCCAGATGTGGCCGAGCGCGTCTTGCAAAAGGTAGCGCCCGACGCGCGTGCCGGCGTCGAGCGTGGTGAGGATGAAGAGCGCCTCGAACATCACCGCGAAGTGGTACCACACGCACATCCAGCTCCCGCCGATGAGCCGCGAGAAAAGCGCGGCCATCCCGACCGCGAGCGTGGCCCCGCCGCCGGTGCGCCCGAAAAGCGAGTCCTCGTGGACGGACTGCGCGAGCGCGGCCATGTGGTCGGCGGTGACGGCGAAGGCCGGGCCGAACGCGTTCACTTTTGCCACCACGGCGGCGGGCTCGCCCTTGATATTGATGCTGAGATAGACGCCGGGATCGAGCGTGCAGGCGGCGATCATGGCCATGATGGCGACGAGCGATTCGAGGCACATCGCGCCGTAGCCGATGGGCCGCGCGGCGCTTTCGCGGGTGATGATTTTCGGCGTGCAGCCGCTGGCGATGAGCGTGTGGAAACCGCTGATCGCCCCGCACGCGATGGTGATGAAACAAAACGGAAACACCGTCCCCGGCACCACCGGCCCCGAGCCGTCGATGAACGGCGTGAGCGCGGGCATTTTCAAAACCGGCAGCACGAGCAGCGTGCCGAGTGCGAGCGCGAAGATGGTGCCGAGCTTCATGAAAGTGCTCAGGTAATCGCGCGGCGCGAGCAGCAGCCAGACCGGCAGCACGCTCGCGGCGAAGCCATACGCGATGATCGCCCACGCGAGAAAGCCCGCGTCCTTTTTGAAGACGGCGCGCAGCGTTTCGTGCTCGGACACCCACTGGCCACCCCACACCGCGAGCAGCATCAGCGCGACACCGGCGACGGATGCTTCGAGCACTTTTCCCACGCGGACAAAGCGCAGGTAGCCGCCCATGCAAAACGCAATCGGGATGGTCGCCGCGACGGTGAAAACACCCCAAGGACTTTCGGCGAGCACGTTCACGACGACGAGCGCGAGCACCGCGAGGAGGATGAGCATGATCGAAAGAATCGCGACCGTGCCGATGATGCCGGCCGCCGGGTTCAGCTCCTCGCGGACCATTTGCGCGAGCGATTTTCCGTCCCGCCGCATCGAGGCAAAAAGGATGATGAAATCCTGCACCGCGCCGCCGAGCACCACGCCGATGAGAATCCACAGCGTGCCCGGCAGATACCCAAACTGCGCCGCCAGCACCGGCCCGACGAGCGGCCCCGGCCCGCTGATCGCCGCGAAGTGGTGCCCGAAGACGATCCATTTGTTTGTCCGCACGTAGTCCTTGCCGTCCTCGTGGACTTCGCAGGGCGTGGCCCGCCGCTCATCGAGCGCGAGCACTTTGGCGGCGATCCATTTCGAGTAAAAGCGGTAGCCGATGGCGTAGGTGCAGAGCGCCGCGATGAGGATGTAGGCGGAGTTCAGCGGCTCGCCGCGCCGCGTGGCGATGGTGAAATACGCGCCTGCGCCGAGCAGCGCGACGAGGAGCCAGACAAGAATCGAGAGGGATTTTTTCACGCGGAGGAAAGTCATCTCGCGGACGCCCGGCGGAAGCAACTCCGCGCTGTGCGCAAAGTGTGAGGCGGCCGATTCCCCGCTTGCCGCCGAAGGGGTTTATGTTCCACCTTTCGCCCATCCCATGAAAACCATCCTCGCTCCCGCCCACACCCTCGCTCTCGCCGCGCTGCTCGCGCTCACCGGTTCCGCCGCATTCGCGCAAGCTCCGGCGACCACGCCCGCGGCCGGCACTGCCACGACTGCGCCCGGCGGCACCCCGGCGGCCAAGCCTCTTGCCCCGGCGGACAAGAAGTTCATCACGGACACCGCCAAGTCCTTCTACTATGAGCTGCAGCTCGCCGATACGGCGAAAACCGGCGCGAAGGCGGATGTGACGAAAAAATTCGCGGAGACGGTCAACAGGGATCTGAACAAGGCCTGGCCAAAGCTCGGGGAGATCGCCACGGCGAAAGGTGAGAAGGTGGCGACGGAACTGAGCGGCAGCGACAAGGGCAAAGCCGAGCGATTGAAAAAAATGAAGCCGGATGGCTTTGACAGGGTCTTCTTTAAGGAAATTCTTTCGGAAGCCAAAAGCGTAGAGCGTGATTTTATCTCCGCGGCGAAGTCCTCGACCGACCCGGAGATCAAGCAATTCGCAACCGACTATCTCCCGTCCGTCAAACTTCATGTGAGCGACGGGGATAAGGCGGAAAAGGAAGCGGCCAAGGCGAAGTAACGGCGCACTTTTCGCGGCACGTCAAATCAAGCCGCGCGTTTCCGACGCGGAGTTACCGCAGCCACTTGTCCGCGTAGTCGAGCCACGCTTTCCAGTCCTCGCGGGTCATGGAGTGTTTGCCGGGGCGGATGTAGTAGCCGAGGCGCGAGTCGAGCAGCTTGCCGATTTCCGGCATCTCGGCTGCGCCGAGGCCGTCGCCCGCGATGAGCCGGTACACAGGATCGGCGGCGCGCAGCATCTCGAACTGACCGCGCGGATTCGCCCACTGGTCGTCCGTCGCGCACGAGAGCAGTACGGGCCGCGGCGCGCAGAGTGCGATGAGGCAGTGCTGGTCGAAAGGCAGCTTGTCCGGCGCGTCGTTGAAGGCTTTGAAGTTTCCACAAAACCAATGCGGGAACGCCGTGTTGATGCGTTTGATGGTCTCGTGGATGAGCTTCCCGTCCGGCGGATTCAGCAGCTCCGCAGGCAGCCGCGACGGGGCGGTGCCGCCGCAGCCGGCCTGCGTGGGAATGACCATCGCGAAGCGTGGATCGAACGCCACGGCGAGTAGCGTGGTCTTGCCATTGCGCGAGTGACCGACGGCGGCGACACGCTGCGCATCGATCTCCGGCACGGTCTGCACGTAGTCGAGCATGCGGGAATAGCCCCACGCCCAGAGCATGATCGTCGCGGTGCTGTCGCCGGCGGCGGGATCGTTGTTTTCCTGCACCCATTTTTTGAGCCCCTCGGGCGCGGTTTCCTTGTTGTCGGGCAGCACATCGCCGCTGAAAAAAGTGGCGACGGCGTAGCCGCGGTCAATCGCCTGGTCGAGCGCCCACACGTCCTTTTCCTTGCCGCGTCCGGCCTCGGCGGCAGTGTGCGGCGGTACGCCGGAAAAACTCTGCGGCACCCATGCGGGCGGCTGCACGAGCGGGTCGTCGAGCAGGGCGTAGTTGCCGTTGAAATTCATGCCGAGGAAACACGCGACGGCCTTCGTGCGCTCATTCGGAATCATGACGAGGAGATGCACCGGACGGTCGAGCCCGCAGTTCACGAGCACTTCGCGGAGCGTGGCCCTGCCGCCGAGCGCGGCCTTATCTTCGCGGATTATTTTCCCCTCCACAGGCCGCGCGACGGGCGGGCGCTGCCCGTACATGTAGTGCTGGAAAAGTGCGCGCAATTCGGGCGCGCGCAGCTTCTCCCAGTCGTCGCGCGTCTTCACCGGATGTCCGAGGAAAGTGGTGAGCGGGTCGGGCAATGCTGCGCACGCTGGAAGGGCGTCGGGTGCGGGAAAAGCTTTGGTCCCGGTGATGAGCGCGTCATCGGTTTGTTGAGCCATGAGGAGCGGGGTGAGGCACAGCGCAGTGAGCGCGGCGGCGAGGTTAGTTTTTGCGGAGTTCATAGCAGAGGAGCACGTCTTGATCGCGGAGGTAAAGCCGTCCGCCGTGGATGACGGGATGCGACCAGCTTTCGCCGTTGTGGCTGGCCAGCGGGAACGCGCCGCGTTCGTGGTAGCCCTCGGGCGTCGCCTCGATGAGCGCCATGATGGCGTTCTGGTAGCGGAAGTAGAGATTCCCATCGGCGGCGACGACGGCGGCGGATTCTTTGCCCGGCCCGCGATCCTGGTTCCAGAGGACTTTGCCGGTCTTCCATTCGAGGCAGATGGGGAAGCCGTTGTTGTGGCCGGTGCCGGCGTAGATGTAGTCGCCGAGGCGGATCATGCCGCCGTGGTGGTTTTGAAAAGTGGAGGCGTTGAGAAAGTACTGCTCCTGC